>CAZZYU010000033.1:0-28752 GCA_964658375.1 uncultured Acetobacteraceae bacterium
GGTCAGCGGTCGTTCCAGCCGGCGCCGGTCGTCTCGTACTCATGCACCCGCGCCTGCATCAGCGCCTTCAACAGGTCGACTGGCAGCTCGCGCTCGTAGGGGAGCTTGATGAACCCCTCGCCGGCCTCATAGCCGGCGGCCTCGACGGCGCCCTTCTGGGTCGCAAAGAACGGTGGCGGGAACCGCAGCGAGCAGTGGTTCTTGAAGTTCTGAAGCATCCACAGGTTCGTCTTCTCACCCCGGACGTACACCGGCAGGTTCCACTTCAGTTGCTCGCGGGCCTCCGGGTCGGCCTCGACGCTCAGCTCCCGGAGTGCCTCCAGATGTGGCCGCTGGACGTCCGTCAGCTGTGCGAAGAAGTCCTCGACGCTTGTCCGCTTGGGCATCGGCACGGCGTCAGCGTACCGCTCGCCAGAGCGGTGCTCCCTACCCGTCACCGTCCCCGGCGTCGACTCGCGCGCCGCGCCCCCGCCACGCGGTGATCACGACCGTCACCACGACGAGGGCGATCGTGAGCACCAGGCTGTAGTGAGAGATCGAATGCGCGACCGCGACCGCCGGGTGGCCGAGCCCGTAGCCGAGCCCGACGATCAGCGCCACCCAGATGAAGGTCCCACACAGGTCGAGCGCGACGAAGCGGCGCAGACGCATCCCGGTCCAGCCGGCCGCGGCGTAGATGACGACGGTCGGGATCGGGAGCAGATAGGCGAGCACGATCGCCCAGGAGCGTCCGCGCTCGACCAGCCGGATCGCGCGCTGGGTGCCCCGCCGCGCCCCGGCGCCGCGCCCGGCCACGAGCTCGACGACGTCGGGGCCCCACAGCCGTCCGGCCCACCACACGAACGGGTCGCTCATCATCAGCGTGGGGAAGGGGGCGAGCACGGCGAGCACGAGCGATGCCCGGCCGACGCGGGCAAACGCACCGCCCGCCACCATCGCCGCGGTCGAGCCCCGCAGAGCCTCCAGCAGCACCGGATCTCGACCGATGAGCGACGGGATCGCCCCGATGCCCACCAGCGCGTACACCCCCTGCAGCACGAGCACGGTGGCGCAGATCGCACGGCGGCGACGCAGGTCGCGACCCGGAATCGGACCCTGTCCATCTGCCGTCTCCGGCCAGCTGCTTTCCTTGTCGTCCATGGATACCGTCGGCGCGTCCGCCGCGCGCCCACAGCGCGGAGACCAACTCGAGCTCACCGTCGACACGCTGTCCTACGGTGGTGCCGGCGTCGCTCGTACGGACTCAGGCTACGTCGTGTTCGTCTCCGGCGGGCTGCCGGGCGACCGGGTGCGCGCCGTCGTGGGCAAGCGCAAGCGCTCCTACGCCGAGGCCCGCGTGGTCGAGGTGCTCGCGCCCGGACCGGACCGGATCGCGCCCGTCGCCGACCATCCCGGCGCCCCGTGGCAGGTTCTCGCCTACGACGTCCAGCTGCAGATCAAGTCCGAGCAGGTGCGCGATGCGCTGACCCGGATCGGCAAGCTCGACGGGTTCGAGCTCGAGCCGATCGTGCCCGCGGTCGCCCAGTGGCGGTATCGCAACAAGCTCGAGTACTCGTTCGGCACCGGGCCCGACGGGGAGCTGCAGTGCGGCTTCCACGCGCCGGGTCGCTGGGATGAGATCGTGCCCATTCACGACTGCCTGCTCGCGTCTGAGCCGGCCAACGCCGTCCGCGAGCGGATCGTCGCCTGGTGTCGCGATCAGGGGCTGACCGCCTATGACCGCGGTACCCACAAGGGGTTGCTGCGCAACCTCGTCGTCCGGGAAGGCCGGCGCACCGGAGCGCTGCAGGCACGGCTGATCACCTCACAGGGCACGCTTGACCGCGAGTCGCTGATCGCCGCCGTGCCCGGGCTCGACGGGTTGCTCTGGACGCGTCTGGACAGCGTCGGCGAGACCACTCAGGGCGGTGAGACCGAGCTGCTGGCGGGCAGTGAGCGCTTTGACGAGGTGATCGGCCAGATGACGTTCCGGATCTCCGCTGAGGCGTTCTTTCAGACCAACACCGAGATGGCCGAGCAGCTCTACGCGCTGGCCGCCGAGTACGCGCGGCCGACGGGCTTTGAGCGCGTCTATGACCTCTACTGCGGGATCGGCACGATCGGGCTGCTGATGTCGCCGCGGGTCGCCGAGGTGTGGGGCCTGGAGCTCGTCGAGGCGGCGATCGCCGACGCGATCGCCAACGCGCGTGCCAACGAGGTCGACAACGCCCACTTCTTCGCCGGCGACGTGCGCCTGGCGATGCGCGAGCTCGTGCAGCGCGCCGGGCGCCCCGACGTGCTGGTCGTCGACCCGCCCCGGGCCGGTCTCTCCCAGAAGATCGTGCGCCGGATCATCGAGGCCTCACCGTCGCGGATCGTCTACGTCTCCTGCAACCCGACGACGCTCGCGCCCAACGCCGCGCAGCTGGTCGAGGCCGGCTATGAGCTGGTGCGGGTGCGACCGGTCGACATGTTTCCCCAGACACCGCACATCGAGTGCGTGGCCGAGTTCGTCCGCGGGCAGCCCTGATCCGATGCGCGCCGTCACGATCCGCGACACGACGGTCGTCGTCGATGAGCATCCTGACCCTCGGCCCGGGTCCGGCGAGGTCCTGATCGGAGTCCACGCCGCCGGGCTCAACGGAGCCGACATCGCGCAGGTCGCCGGGCACTATCCGGCGCCGGCCGGCTCGCCGCAGGACATCCCGGGCATGGAGCTGGCCGGCGAGGTCGTGGAGCGCGGGCCGGGCGCGGAGCGGTTCGCGGTCGGCGACCGCGTGATGGCGATCGTCGGCGGCGGCGCCCAGGCGGAGCTGTGCACCGTCAACGAGCGGATGCTGATGGCGGTGCCCGACAACCTCCAGTGGGCGCCGGCCGGCGGTCTGCCCGAGACGTTCACCACCGCCCACGACGCGCTCTTCACCCAGGCCGGCCTGGTCTGCGGCGAGCGGCTCCTCGTTCACGGTGCTGCGGGCGGCGTCGGCACCGCCGCGGTGCAGCTCGGTCACGCGGCCGGCGCGCGGGTCACCGCCACGGTGCGCAACGCCGACCATCGCGACGCGATCGCCCAGCTGGGCGCCAGCGCGATCGCCCCCGAGGGCTTTTCCGACCACGGCCCCTTCGACGTCATCCTGGAGCTCGTCGGCGCCATCAACCTCGCCGAGAATCTGAAGTCGCTGGAGACCGGCGGTCGCATCGTGGTGATCGGGACCGGCGCCGGCCGTGTCGGTGAGATCAACCTCGGGTTGCTGATGATGAAGCGGGCCCGGATCCACGGTTCGACGCTGCGCGCGCGTCCGCTTGAGCTCAAGGCGCTCACCGCTCGCGCGCTGGAGCGCTCGGTGCTGCCCCTGGTCGCCTCCGGGTCGGTGACCGTGCCGATCGCGGCGACCTACCCGCTGGCCCAGGCGCCGGCAGCCTATGACCGCTTCACCGCCGGCGGCAAGCTGGGCAAGGTCATCCTCACCGTCGGCGATCAGTAGGGCGGCAGGTCCTCCCACCACTGCCCGAGCACCCGGAACGCGGCCCAGAAGTCGCGCTTGGCGGCGTCCTCGTCCAGCGCGTCGTCGATGTTCGGGACATACAGCGCCTCCATCGAGGGGGTCAGGCGCTGCAGCTCGCCGGGGGTCGCGGCCAGCCGACGCGAGAGCGGGATCTGAAGCTCGTTGACCACCGCCAGGGCATCTGAGCCCATGACGACGACGAGCTTGGGGGCGACGATCGTCAACTCCTCCAGCAGCCGCCCGACGCAGACCGGATCGGCCATCCCGGGGTCGGTCACCGGGCACTTGACGCACAGCGTTCCGTAGACGGCGAGCGGGTCGACGCTCAGCCGCTTGAGCGACTTCATCAGCGCGTTACCGCCCCGGCCGTAGAAGGCGACGCCCTCCTCCACCTCGGAGGGCAGCGCCGAGTGCTTGATCATGAAGATGTCGGCCTGCGGATGTCCGGAGCCGAGCACGGGCATCAACTGTCCCCGGGGACACTGCGTGCAGTCACCCAGGCGCTGGGCGAAGATGTTGAGCTCGCGGATGGCGCGCTCCAGGTACTTCTCGCGGATCTCGTCGTCGGTGGCCGGCACGGTCGTTGGTTTGGACGGGCGGCCAGCTTGTCCTTGACGCTGCATCAGGACTTGCGGCCGGTGGCCCTCCGGACGCGGCGCTCACGGGAGGCCCGCCGGGCGCCCGACGGCATCGCCTTGGTCTGCAGGAACTTCAGCGCCTGGACGTAGAGCAGGGAGGCCGGATTGCGGATGATGTCGGCATCGCGCAGCGACTGCAGGAACTCCTGCGGACCGTCGAAGGCGCGCATCCGGATCCGGACCGAGCCCAGCCCCTGGGGCACGTGGGCGTCGGAGCCGGCGCCCGCCGGGATCCGGTACTTGGCCGCGAAGCGCACCGCCTCCTCGTTGAACTCCGCGATCGCGATCCGCGGGTTGAAGATCTCGATCGCGTCGACGTCGTCGATCACCGGGAGCAGATGCTCGTAGTCCGGGACCGAGTGCATGCGGTCAAACGGATGGGGGACGTAGACCAGGCCGCCCTGGCGCTTGATCTCGGCGATCGTCTCCTCAAGCGTCATCCCGCGGGGGATCTTCTCCTCGATGAACAGGCCGATCACCTCGCCCTGCTCGCCGGTCTTGACCTCCTCGCCGACGATGATCTGGATGCCGACGGCCTTCGCACGAGCTTCCAGCGCCCCGGCGATCTCGTTGTGATCGGTGACCGCGATCGCGCCAAGTCCCCGCGACCGCGCCTCCGCGAGCAGCACCTCGACCGGGGTCGCGCAGTCGTTGGAGTGGTCGGTGTGCATGTGCAGGTCGACGTCGATCAGCGGCCGCTCGGCCAGGCGTCGCCGCAGCCGGCTGTCCCCGGTGTCAAGGTGGCGGCGCTGGGCCAGCTCGGTGTAGATCCCCTCCAGCTGCGCGGCGACCCGCGGCCACCCGAGCGTCGCCTGCAGCCGCTGTGCGTCCTGCGCGGAACGCCGCCGCAGCGCCGGGTCGGTGATCAGCCGCTGCAGGTGGGCGGCCAGCGTCTCGGCCTCCCCGGGCTCGAACAGCAGCCCGCGCTCGCCGTCGCTCAGCACCTCCTCATAGACCGGCAGCCGGGAGGCCACCGCCGCCGTTCCGGAGCCCAGCGCACGCACGAGCGTCCCCGGGGTGGGCCGCAGCCCCTCGGACGCCAGCACCACCACATCGGCTGCGGCGAGGGCCTGCGCCTCCGAGCACGAGCCGATGTCGGCGAACGTGACCCGCTCGCGCAGCGTCTGACCGAGCGTGGCCGGCGGAGCGGCGGCGCGCGGGGACCAGATCGTCACCCGCCACGGCAGCTCGGGCGGCAGCAGACGCAGCGCGCGCAGGAACACCCGCAGCGCGGCGCGCTCCTCGGTGGCCAGCATCAGCAGCTGCGGCACCTCATCCTCGGCGCGCGGCGCCTCGCCCACGGGGGCGGCGTCGGCGCCGGGTGCGATCACCCGGTACTCGCCGGGGAAGAAGCGCTGCAGCAGGTTGCGGGTGGCCGCATAGCTGGCGGTGCGGGCGTCCAGGCGGGAGAACAGCAACCGCGACAGCGGCCGGGTCAGCTGGGTGGAGAGAATCAGCTCGGTCGGGGCGTGGAAGCTGCCGACGTTGAGGGCTCGCGAATGGCGCAGGGCGACGCTCGAGGCGCTCGGTGCGAACGGCTCGTGAACGTTGACGACGTCGAGCGCGACGTTGATCAGGGTCTCCTCGATCGTGCGCGCCACATCGACCGGCAGCGAGGCGGACCGTCGCCGAGTCGGCGCGAACGGGAGCACCTCGCCGACGCCGAGCACGCGCACCCCGTCGGTGAGGACCTCGTCCGGGGAATGGTGCACGAGCCGGCGGCTCTCCCGCACGAGCTCTGAGTCCTCGGACGGGGCGATGATCAGAACCTGGTGCCCGCGACCCGCCAACTCGTCGGAGACACGGCGGACGTAGTCGTTGATCTCGTTGGCGACCTCCCAGGCGAACGGGGTCACCTGGGCGATCGCAAGCGGACCGTCCGGCGGTCCAGGCGCCGCTGACGAGCGAGGCACTCGCCAGATGCTAGTGCGCACGTGCCTGCCTGGGGCGCCGGCGGAACGCCTACCTGCGCCTGGCGACCGGGAGGCACGCCGCCGCCCGGTCAGCGAGAGTGGGGGTCATGACCGGCCCGGTGCGACTCACCCCGCGTGCCGCCCGGCGCATCGCGCTCGGCGCTCAGGGCTTCGGCGCGCGGCGCGGCCGGGGTGCGCCGGGCGCGGCCCAGATCCGCGCGCTCGTGCAGCGGCTCGGGCTGCTGCAGCTGGACTCGGTCAACGTCTTTGAGCGCGCGCACTACATGCCGGTCTTCTCACGGCTGGGTCCCTATGACCGGGCGGTGCTGGACCGCCTCGCCGGGCATACGGCCGGCCGTCTCAATCGCCGCCTGGTCGAGTACTGGGCGCACGAGGCGTCGCTGATCCCGGTCGAGACCCACCCGCTGCTGCGCTGGCGCATGGCCGACCTCGGCGGGGCCTGGGGGTCGATGCAGCGGGTCATCGACGAACGTCCCGAGCTCGTCGCCGACACGCTGCGACGCGTCGCCGAGGCGGGTCCGATCCGCGCCGGCGACACCGGTTTCGTGCGCCCGGACCCGCGGCCGGGTCACATGTGGAACTGGCACGACGGCAAGATCGCGCTCGAGCATCTCTTTTATACGGGCCAGATCATGGCCGCGCGGCGAATCAACTTCGAGCGGCTCTACGACCTGCCCGAGCGGGTGCTGGCGCCCGAGGTGCTGACGGCGCCGACACCGTCGCGGGAGGATGCCCAGCGTGAGCTGGTGCGGGTCTCCGCGCGCGCGCTCGGGGTGGCCACCGAGCCTGATCTGGGCGACTACTTCCGCCTGCCCCGCGCCGACTCCAAGGCCCGAGTCGCCGAGCTGGTCGCGGCGGGCGAGCTGAGGCAGGCCGAGGTCCGCGGGTGGGGGGCGCCCGCCTACCTGTGGGCGGCCGCGCCACGGCCGCGGCCGATCCACGCCCGCGCGCTGCTGTCGCCGTTCGATCCGCTGATCTGGTTTCGTCCGCGCGCCGAGCGCCTGTTCGGCTTCCGCTACCGGATCGAGATCTACGTGCCCGCGGCGCAGCGGGTGCACGGCTACTACGTGCTGCCGTTCCTGCTCGACGAGGCGCTGGTCGCCCGCGTCGATCTGAAGTCAGACCGTCAGGCGGGCGTGCTGCTGGTCCAGGGCGCCTACGCCGAGCCCGGAGTCGACACGGTGCGCGTCGCCACCGAGCTGGCCGCCGAGCTGGCGACCTGCGCGGCGTGGCAGGGCCTGGACGGGGTGACCGTCCGCCCGCGCGGGGACCTCGCCCCCGCGCTGGCGGCAGCGGTCGGTTGACTAGGCCTTGACGGCGGTCTTCGCCCGCGGCGTCGCGCGCTTGGCGGCGCCATTGGCTTTCGTGCCGTTGGCCTTTGCGCCGGTCCCATTGGCCTGGGTTGCCGCGGCACGCACGGCGGCCGCCGAGGTGCGCGCGTACTTGCCGATGAACTTCTCCGTCAGCTCACGCGCCTCGGAATCAGGACGCTGGTGCATCGGGGACTTCATCAGGTAGGAGCTGGGACCGTCCAGCTGACCCGAGAGGCCATTGTTCAGTGCCAGCTTGCAGCAGCGCACGGCGTCGGTGACGATGCCCGCCGAGTTGGGCGAGTCCCACACCTCGAGCTTGAGCTCGGCGGTGAGCGGCACGTCGCCGAAGGCCTGGCCCTCAAGCCGGATATGGGCCCACTTGCGGTCAGTCAGCCACGGCACGTAATCCGAGGGGCCGACGTGGACGTCCTCGGGCGGCAGGTCGTGACCGACGATCGAGGTCACGGCGTTGGTCTTGGAGATCTTCTTGGACTCCAGGCGCTCGCGCTCGAGCATGTTGAAGAAGTCCATGTTGCCGCCGACGTTGAGCTGGGAGGTGCGCAGCAGCTTGACGCCACGGTCGTGGAACAGGCGGGCGAGCTGGCGATGGACGATCGTCGCCCCGACCTGGGACTTGATGTCGTCGCCGACGATCGGCAGCCCGGCCTTCTTGAAGCGCTTGTTCCAGTAGTCCTCACGGGCGATGAACACCGGGATGCAGTTCACAAAGCCGCAGCCGGCCTCGAGGATCTGCTCGACGTACCACTTGGTGGCCTGCTCAGAGCCGACCGGCAGGTAGGAGACCACGACGTCGGTGCGGGTGCTCTTCAGCACCTCGACGATGTCGACGGTCTCGCCCGGTGCCTTGGTGATCCGCTGGGACAGGTACTTGCCCAGTCCGTCGTGGGTCATGCCGCGCATCACCGGGACGTTGAGCCTGGGCACGTCGGTGTCGAACTTCAGCGTGTTGTTCTGGCCGGCGAAGATCGCTTCCGACAGGTCCTTGCCGACCTTGTCGACATCGATGTCGAACGCCGCCGAGAACTCGATGTCGGAGACGTGATAGCCGCCGAGGTCGACGTGCATGAGCCCGGGGACCTGCTGGTTCGGATCAGCGTCGCGGTAGTAGTGCACGCCCTGGACGAACGAGCTGGCGCAGTTGCCGACGCCGATGATGGCGACGCGCACCTTGTCGTTCTGATGGCGCGAGCTCCCGTTGGAGCCGTTGGTGCTGGGAGTCATGTGGGTCTGTCCCTTCCTGACGTTCGGGTCCGCGCGATCATCGCGGCGGTGTTGCCACTGAAGACCCCAGCATAGAGCGACCGTTACAGCCGCTTATCAACCGATCGGTCTACTCACCCGCTTGACCGGCCGTCGGCTCCGGTCTAGAAATACACCGGATGGTCTACGTCAGGAGATCGCCTCGTCGAGGATCTGCGCCGCCATCGCCCGACCGAGCTGGGCCGCGTCGGACCGGTCGCTGACGAGCGTCTGGCCGGCGGCGCCGGCGTAGAGCAGCGCCAGGCGACGCCCGACCGACTCGGCGTCCCGGGCGCCCGCCTCTCGCGCGAGCTCGCCCAGCCGCTGCGCGAAGCCCTGGTGCTGGGCGGCAGCCAGGCGGTGGGCGGGATGAGCGGGCTCGGGGAGCTCAACGGCGGCGTTGAGAAACGGGTCGCCGCGCAGCGGATGCGGTTCCTCGCCCAGCGCCTGGAACACCTCGAGCAACCGTGCCCGCGCGGTCAGGTCCTCCCGATCGAGCACCCGCTGAGGCAGCGCCTCGGGGTCGGCCGCGAGGTCTCGCAGGTAGGCGACGACCAGCTCGTCCTTGGAGGCGAACTGCTGATAGAGCGTGCGCCGGGAGACCCGTGACTCCGCGACGACCTCGGCGATCCCGGTCGCGTTGATCCCGCATTCGGAGAACAGGCGACGCGCGGTGTCAAGGATGCGTCGACGGGCGCCGCGGCCGAGCGAGCGGATCGGTGCCGGGGCCACGCCCCGGCACGGTACCGCATGGTCTACCGATGCGTGGCGCGCCGCCGGGCGTGTCGGGCGCGCCGGGTGACGCGTTGCCGGCTGAGGCGGTCCAGGGCGTGCCGGGTGACGCGGTGCTCACCGATGCGGCGCGCGCAGCGTGACCTTGCGAGAGGACATCGTGCGCAGGTGTCCGGAGACCCAATGCGCGGCGACGAGCCGCGCCCGGAGGACGCGGCGGCGGTTGAGCAGCCGCTTGCCGGCCGGGTTGAGGGTGACCGCTGATACGCGATCGTCCCCGGCGCCGATCGCCACCCGCCGGCTCCCGAGCACGATCGTGTGGTGGGTCACGCGCTTGTCGTGCCGGGTCGTCTCGGTCGTCAGCAGCTGGAGCCTGACCAGGCAGCTCGCCCCGCCCTTCGCGCAACTCACCCCGACATCGACCGCGCCGCCGGCTTTCGCCACCGGCGCGGCGACCCGCGCGTCGCCCGTGCCGGCCGCAGCGGAGTGGCCGGAAGCTGACGTGGTCGGCGTTGCCTTCTTGGCCGCGGAACCGCCGCCGGCTGCTGTGCCGCTCGGGGTTTTCGAGCCGGTCGTGCCCGCGGCGCCCGTCGCACCGGTGCCGCCCGACTCGGTGGTGATCGTCCCGGCGCCCACAAAGGTCCCCGTCATCGCGGTGGGCGTGTAGTTGATCTGGATCGGGTATTGGTCGGTGACGCCATCGCCGCAGTGAGCGGTCATCGTCGTCGTCGCGCCGTCGGGCAGGTTCGCGAACTGGCCGCTGAGGGCGCCCCCGGTCGTGGTGATGAACGTGTCGACGCTGCCCGGCGTCGCGGGCTGGCACGCCGAACCGTCGTCGACGAGCGTGAGATCACCGGCGAGGGTGACGTCCCCGGTCGCGGTCAGCTGTCCGTAGTCGGTGCCGGCGCCGCCGCCGGTTCCCTCGAGCGGCACCGTCATGGTCGACGGCGAGTCCATCGTGAAGGGGCCGTCGACCAGCGTGCTCCCGGGTCCTCCGTCGATGCTGGTGCCGAGCGTCACCGCACCGTCGCTCACCGTCATCGGACCGGTCTCGGTCTGGACCCCGTTGAAGTCGCCGAGCTGCAGCCCGACGTCATCGACCACGACGGGGGCGTCGGACGTGGTGTCGATGTCGCCGAACAGCCCGAGCTCGCCGTTGGCGGTCGGTCCCTGTTGCGGATCGGCACCGGTGACCGTCACACCCCCGGTGTCGACGGTGCGGTGCAGGTAGAGCTGTCCGCCCGCGCCGAGCGTGATCCCCAATGTGTGGGAGCCGCCCGCGACCCCCCAGGTCGACAGCGCGCCGCCGCCGAGTCCGTCACCGTCGACCGTCCAGGTCTGGGAGTCGTCGAGCGCGAGCGGGACCGAGATCACGGGTGAGCCCGGCGCGGAGCCTGCCGTCGAGGAGGCGGGCGCGGCGTCGAGACCATCCTCGCCGGGAGATGGATCCAGTGAGAGCTCGACATCCGACCCCGACAGCGTGTAGGGAAGGTTGTCGGCGATCGAGAGATTCGAGGCGGTGAATGGGCCGAGGTCGTCCGTCGTCGTGTAACAGGACGGCGTCAGGCACGGCCCGAAGCTGAGCGCGTCGTCGGACTGCGGCTCGGTGACGCCGTCGCCGTTCCAGCTCAGGGCGTTGGACCAGTCGCCGGAGTCCACGGCCGCCGCTGCTCCGGTCCATGAGTCAGTGGGGGCGTCGGCTCGTGCCGCCGGCGCTCCCGCCAGCAGCCCAGCGGTCGCCAGGACGGCGAGTGCCGCCGCCCACGATCTCGTCGACGCCCTCGGGCGTCCGAATGAATCCTCCAAGCCGTCTCCTTAGCGCCGCTCGGGTGCCGCGCACCCGACTCACTTCAGCAACGCGGGGAGAGGCCCGGAACTTCTCAGGGTGACGCGGTCGGAGCGCTCAGTTCCCTGCGCACATGCCAGACCCGCTGTCCGACGGTGATCAGGCTGAGCCCGGCGAGGACGTAGACAGCCGGCGCCAGCAGGTAGAAGTGGCCCAGCGAGGCACCGCGGGCCAGCACCAGCCCCACCGACAGGATGACGACGCGGACCGGGCGCGTGGCCAGCCCGACCTTGCACTGCACGCCCAGCGCCTCCGCCCGGGCGCGTGTGTAGGAGACCATCAGCGATGCGAGCACCGCGATCACGACGGCGGCCACCGCGGCCTGGTCGTGCTTCCAGGCGAAGTAGGCGCCCGCCGCGGTGAGGACCAGGCCCTCCTCCAGGCGATCAAGCGTCGAGTCCAGGAACGCGCCGAACGGTGTGCCCTTGCCCGACATGCGCGAATAACGCCCGTCGAGGGTGTCCATGATCGAGCCGACGATGAAGGCGATCCCCGAGAGAAAGAACCAGCGCTCGAACAGCAGCACGGCGGCGGCCAGGTTGAGCGCAAAGCCGGTGAGCGAGATCGCGTTCGGCGTCAGCCGCGAGTCGATCAGCCGCTGCTGCATCAGCTCCTGGGTGGTGGGCCGAGCGTCGCGGGGCGCCCGCTCACGCGGTCGCCGCGGCCGGGGTTGGCGGACACGGGGGCTGGGCTGCGCCATCGACCTGCGCAGCCTAGTGGGTTGCCGGGCGCCCAGGCGGTCAGACGCTGGCGTGGCGCGGCAACGCCCAGGCATCCGGACGCGCGCGGGCCAACAGCTGCTTGGCCAGCAGCGTCGAGATCCCGGCCGTGAAGCCCCCGAGCACCACGTCGGTGACGTAGTGGTTGCCGGTCGAGATCACGACGAACGTGATGAACACCGGGTACACCAGCCACAGCGCGCGAGCCCACCGGTGCTTGACGAACCGCGACATCGGTCCGCCGGTCAGCAGCGCGAAGCAGACATGCATCGAGGGGATCGCGGCGTAGAGGTTGAGCAGCGCCGCCGTCGAGCCGTGCTCGGCGGTGACGCCGGTGACCTGCTGGACGACGTCGGTGAAGCCCCACTCGGGCATCAGGCGTGGCGGTGCGGTCGGGTAGAGGGCGTAGCCCACGAGCGCGATCACCATCGCGATCATGTACGTGTTGCGCAGGAAGTAGAACGACTCGTTGCGCCGCAGGTAGATCCACAGCAGCACGACGCCGGTCACGGCGTAGTTGACGTTCAGGTAGGCCCAGGTGGCGATGTCCATCAGCCAGTGGATGTTGAGCGCCCAGCGCTGCACGCTGGGCTCGATGAAGACGTGCAGCGTGCGCTCGAGGTCGATCACCTTGGTCGCGTTCCACGACGCCCGGGCGACGTCGTTGGCGTTGATCAGTCCGCGGACCAGTTGGTAGAGCAGATAGGCGCCGCAGAAGAGGCTGATCTGGCGGACGGCGTCAACCCACCCGTTTGGCAGAAGCTCCCCCGGAAGTCGTCGCACGCGATCCACAACCGACGAATGTATAACGCCGACGAGGCGGTTGGTAGGTGCCCTGCCCTCCATCGGAGTGCGGATCACTCAGGTGCAGCGAGGCGACGTGGCGTCGATCCGGTCGGGTGCGAAGTGCGTCGCCAGCCGCACCGGACCGGCCCGGCGCAGCACCACCCGGGTGTAGTCCCCGGCCTTCTCCACACAACCCGATCCCCGGGTGATCTCCCAATATGGAGAGAAGTGGATGTGCACCAGCAGCGACCCCGGTTGCCGCACGCGAAGGGTCAGCCAGTCGGGTCCCAACCCGGTCACCGTGCCCGGGCCCTGAGCCAGCGGCGTGGCGTCACGGACCGCATAGACCCGCCAGTGCGCCATGCGCGCGACCAGGTGCAGGTAGGGCAGGCCGTGATCGATGAGCGCCATCTCCGCCTGTGAGGAATAGTCCAGCTGCGCGTCGGGAACGGCGACGAAGCGGATCGCATTGGTGTGCAGCCACGTCTCGTAGGTGGCCGCGGTCAGCGCGCCGCGCCGGTAGAAGATCGGGTTGTCGTGGATGTCGAGCTGGCGCTCCCACCCGCGCGCGATCGGGAAGTGGGTCGCCACCACGTAGGCCTCCCAGTGAAACCGCGTGAACGGGATCTCGATCCGGAACGGCGACCCGTCCTGGCGGTGCAGGAAGCGCAGCAGCGGCTGGTAATACGCGGTCGAGACCGACTGGTCGTTGCTGGAGCTCGAGAGGTCGCGCACCGGCGCCTCCCACCCGATGTAGAGCAGCGGCAGGATCGCCAGGGCCAGCAGACGCGGCCGGCGGCCCCAGAACAGCACCGTGGTGACCGGCGCGGCGAGCAGCGTGCCCATGCGCGCGACGTTGGAGCCGACCGGCGACGGGATCAGGAAGGTCAACGCGACCGCGAGCGCGTAGACGCCGAGACACGCGCGCAGCGTCACCAGCCGGCGCGGCACGCAGACGAACGCGAGCACGGCGACGACGAGCACGGGCGCCATCGTGGCCAGACCGAACGGCTCCGAGCCGCCCTCGGGGAACGCGATCGACAGCAGGCCCACCGGGACCAGCGCCGCGAACGCCACCGCGGTACCGGGCAGCGCCGGCACGACCCGGCGGCTGCGGGCAAGCGCGCCGGCGGCGTACCCGGCCGCCACCAGGGCGACGAACAGCGCCGCCACCGGGCTGCACAATGCCGACGCGGCGGCCAGGACGCAGGCGGGTGCCCACCAGCCGTAGTCAAGCGTGAGCACCGCGGCCATCGCCGGCAGTGCGCCGAACGCGAACGCCAGCCGGCCGGTGAACAGGTCGGTCGCGGTGAACGCCCCGAACAGCAGCGTCCCGGCGAGCGCCCGGGAGCCACAGTGACGGCGGGCCAGCGGCGTGAACAGCGTCGCGGTCAGGACCGCCGCGATCGCGCCCGCCAGCTGCGGGGTGAGCACGGACGAGACGGCCGGGAACAGGACGCTGTAGCCGGGGGTGTCGTGGCCCGAGTACCAGAAGTTGTTCCAGATGCCGAACCCCTCCTGCCGGAACAGCTGTGCGCGGAACAGATGGTCGGCGAGGTCCAGGCTCGGCGGGGAGATGATCACGTAGGCGATCGCGAGCACGGCCGCCACGAGCGTCGGTCCTCCCAGCTCCAGCCATTCCCGCCCGCGGCTGCGCGCCGGCAGGGGCGGTGGCCGATCGACGATCGGCCTCGAAGGGCGCAGCGTCCGCGGCCGTTCCCGGACTATGTCTTGGTCGACGGCCACGCCTCGGCCAGCGAGGATAACGTCCGCCTGATGAGCGCCACGTTGTGTCTGGGGGAGGCGTTGGTTGACCTGATCGCTCACGAGCCCGTCACCTCGCTGTCGGCGGCGCCGCGGTTTGTGCCGCATTTCGGCGGCGCGACGGCCAACGTCGCGGTGTTCGCGGCGCGCGCCGGCGCGCGCGTCGGCCTTGGTGGCGCGGCCGGGGATGACCGCTGGGGCCGGTGGCTGGGCGAGCGGCTGCGGGCCGAGGGAGTCGACGACGCGCGGTTCACGTTGCTGGCGCAGACGCCCACCCAGCTGGCGTTCGTCGCCGTCGACGCCGACGGCGGGCCTCACTACGAGCTCTATGAGACGGTCTCCGGGACGCTGGCGGCGGCGCTGGGCGACGACGTCGAGGCCGCGGTCGACGAGGCGTCGGGACTGTTCATCTCCTCCAACACGCTCGCGGGCGCCGACGAGCGCGCGGTCACGATGCGCGCCCGGGAGCGCGCCCTCTCCGGCCACCGGCCGGTGGTGCTGGACTGCAACCTGCGCCTGCATCGCTGGGCCTCGCACGCCGATGCCGCCGCCAGCGTCAACGCCTGCGTCCCGGGCGCGGTGCTCGTGCGGGCCAACCGCTCCGAGGCCGAGCTGCTGACCGGCGAGGCCGATCCCCAGCGCGCCGCGGTGGCACTGCGCAAGGCCGGCGCCGCGGTCGTGGTGATCGCGCTCGGGTCCGGTGGGGCGCTGCTGCGCGGCGAGGGGCGGCTGCGCCTCGACGTGCCGGCGATCGCGGTCCCCGTGCGCAGCACGATCGGGGCGGGCGACGCGCTGACCGGCACGCTGCTGGCGGCGCTGGAGCGCAGCGGCTACTACCCCGACGCGGCAGCCGCGGCGCTGGATGACGCGGTCGCTGCGGCCGCCCAGGCGTGTCAGCGCTGGGGCGCGCTTGACTGACGTGGGGCGCGCGACTGACGTGGAGCGCGCGTGACTGACGCCGCTGCCGACTGGGCGCCACCGACGCGCCGCCGGATCCGCGCGCTGCGCGACCGGCTGCGTGCCGTCTACGGCCTGCCGAGTGCACGGCCCCACGGCCAGCCGGTCGCCGAGCTCGTGCTCACGGTGCTCTCGCAGTCGACCAACGACCGCAACCGCGACATCGCCTACCTGCGGCTGCGCGACCGGTGGGCGACGTGGGAGCAGGTGCGCGACGCCCCCGTCGACGCGATCGAGGAGGCGATCCGCCCCGGCGGGATCTCCAAGGTCAAGTCGGCGCGGATCAAGGACATCCTCACCGCGATCGCACCCGCCGGCGAGCTGTCGCTTGACTTCCTCTCGGGCCTGTCGGTCCCCGAGGCCCAGGCCTACCTGACCGGCCTGCCCGGCGTCGGGCGCAAGACGGCTGCGTGCGTGCTCCTGTTCGCGCTCGGGATGCGCGACGTGCCGGTCGACACGCACGTCTCGCGGGTCGGCGCTCGGCTGCGCCTGTTGCGGCCGGGGGCCGGCTTTGAGGAGATGCACGACGCGATGCTCGCGCTCACGCCGACCGGGCTGGAGCTCGAGTTTCACCTCAACCTGCTGCGCCACGGACGACGGACCTGCCACGCCCGCCGGCCGCAGTGCGGCGCCTGCGCGCTGGCCCGGATGTGCCCGAGCGCGGGCACCTTCGCCGCGGCCTAGACTCGCGCGCCGTGGCATCACCGCTGGAGTTCCAGGTCGCCGTCCAGCTGCGCTGGCGTGACATAGACCTGCTCGGTCATGTCAACCAGTCCGTCTACCACGAGCTGCTGGAGGAGGGCCGGGCCGGCCTCATCGGCGAGCTCATGCGCCGGCTCGGCGACGAGCCGATCAAGGGCGGCTTCGTCGTCCGCCACGTCGAGCTCGACTACCACCACGAGGTCCGCCGCGACCACGGCGAGGTGCAGATCGTCGCGCGGACCGGCGCCGTCGGCACGTCGAGCTGGCGCATCGAGCACGAGGTCCTGCTCCCCGACGGGACGATCGCGGCCTCGGGCGCGACCGTGCTCGTCGGGTGGGACCCGGTGACCCGGGGCAAGCGGACGCTCAGCGAGGCCGAGCGGACGGTCCTGATCGGCTAACGCTGCGTCAGCGGCGCCGCCAGCCGCACCTCGGTGGCCCGCGCGGGGTCCAGCAGCGCCTCCAGAGCCGGCTCGTATGCGGGCAGCGACAGCACGGTCCCGTCGTGCAGGACCATCAGGTAGCGGTCGAGCGCGCGGAGGAACGCGCGGTCGTGGGAGACGGCGACGACGGTGCCGGTGAACGACTGAAGCGCCGTCTCCAGCGCCTCGGAGGAGTCGATGTCGAGGTTGTCGGTCGGCTCGTCGAGCAGCAGGAGGTTGTGGCCCTCAAGCTCGAGCATGAGGATCTCCAGCCGAGCCTTCTCACCACCGCTGAGCACGTCGTAGGGGCGACGGGCGGCCTCGGCCAGGCCGTAGCGGCCGAGCGCACCCATCGCCGGCTGGACGGCCCCCGTCTGCGCGCAGACGATGTCGAGCACCGCGCGTCCGGCGAAGTCGGGCCGGGTCTGCAGCTGGGTGAAGAAGCCCGGGGAGACGCGCGGGCCGATCCGCAGCTCGCCCGAGACGGCCCACCGTCCAGCGCCCTGCCCACCCTCGCGCTCACCGGCGAACACGCGCATCAGCGCCGACTTGCCCGAGCCGTTGGGGCCGATGATCCCGACGCGCTCGCCGAAGTGGATCTCCTCGCTGAACGGCGCGATCAGGGCGGTCTGTGCGCCGAACGGGGTATCGATCGCCAGCCCGTCGAGCGCGAGCACGATCCGCGCCGAGTCGCCGCCGCGGATGCGGACCGAGATCGCCTGGTCGGTGACCGGCGCGGGCGGCGGCCCCGCATCGCGGTGACGCAGCCAGCGGGTCTCAAACGCCTTGGCCTTCGCGGCCAGGACGTCGGAGTACTTGGCGCGCTCCTTCCACAGGCGGGTCAGCTCGCGCAGCCGCTTCTCCTCCTCGTGCCAGCGCTTGACCGCGTCGCCGAGCCGCTCCTGGCGGACCCGGCGAGCTTCGGGGTAAGTCGTGTAGGAGCCGCCGTGCACCCAGGCGCCGCCGTGTGACCCGGAGGAGGTGCTGCCCTCCAGCGTGATGATCGACCCCACCGACCCGGCGAGCACCTCACGGTCGTGGGAGATCATCAGGATCGTCTTGCGCGACTCGCGGATCCGGCGCTCGAGCTCGAGCTTGGCGGGGACGTCGAGGAAGTTGTCGGGCTCGTCGAGCAGCAATACGTCGGCGTCGGAGGCGAACAGCACGTCGAGCACGAGCTGCTTGCGCTCCCCGCCCGACAGCGTCCCCGCCGGACGGTCGGCGAGCTCGTCAAAGCTCGCGCGGACGATGCGCCGGCACGACGCGTCCCATTGGCCCTCCAGCTCATAGCCGCCGAGCGCCGACCAGTCGGCGATCGCCTCGCCGAGCGCCATCCCCGCCTCCGGATCGCCGTCCGCCAGCCGGGCCTCCAGGACCAACAGCTCACGGCCGGCGCGACCGACCGCCGCCGGCGCCAGCGACAGCAGCAGCTCGCGGACCGTCTGGCCGGCGTCACCGATCCCGACGTCCTGGGCCATGTAGAGCAGCCGCCCGCCGTGCGCGGCCTCGCCCTCATCGGCGTCCCGCCGGCCCGCGAGGATCGTCAGCAGCGTCGACTTGCCGACCCCGTTGGCGCCGACCAGGCCGGCGTGCTGACCGGGGGCGAGCTTGAACGAGACGTCGGAGAACAGCAGGTCGCCGCCGGGGTGGGCGTAGGCCAGGTGCGAAACGGCCACGTGTGACATGGCGAGCGGCCCCCCGGCTCAGCGAAACAGCGGACGCAGGTGGTCGTTGAGGAAGACGCCCTCGGGATCGAGCTCGCGGCGGACGTCGATGAACGTCTGGGCTTCGGGATACAGGCCGTGCAGGCGCTCCGGGGTGAGAAAGTGCAGCTTGCCCCAGTGCACGCGCGCGTCGAACTGCGCCAGCAGCGCGTCGACGGCGCGCAGGTAGCTCCAGTAGTCGGTCCCCGGGGTGCCGCTGACCGAGATCACGGTCGTCGCGGTCCCGTGGTTGGGAGACAGGTAGGCGTCGTCGGGACCGACCGTGCGGACCTCCAGGGGGTACACGGAGTCCGGCAGCCACGCCAGCATCAGCTCGCGCATCGCGCGCAGCGCCTCCGGGCCTCGCTCCAGCGCCACGAAGTACTCCAGCTCGTGGAAGTTGGGGCTGTAGACCATCGGATAGATCCGGTAGCAGCGGTCGGTGCGGCGCCCCGGGGCGGCGCTGTCGGGCTCGTCGGGTGCCGCCTCGTCGTAGATCTTGACGTAGCAGCGGTCGGTCATCGAGCCGTGGGCGGCGATGTTGTAGAGCTCGGCGGACGCGTCGGATGGCATCCAGAAGAACCCGAAGTGGCGATGGCCATGGACGAGCTCGTCCCAGCGGTCCATGACCTCTTCCCAGTCTGAGACCTCGACGCGCTCGGTCAGCCGGTAGGCGTCGGTGACCGACAGCTCCAGCTCGGTCATCACGCCGAGCATCCCGACTGAGACCTGGGCGGCGCGCAGCAGCCGCGGCTCGTCCTCCCCGATCTCCCGCACCCGGCCGTCGGCGCCGACCAGGCGCACCCGCCGCACGACGCCCGACAGGCAGGTGTTGGCGATCCCCGAGCCGTGGGTGGCCGTCGCCACCGCGCCGGCGATGTGCTGGTCATCGATGTCGCCCTGGTTGCGCAGGGCCAGGCCGCGCTCCCAGAGCGGCTCATAGAAGCCGTGGATCGGCGTTCCCGCGCGAGCGGTCGCGCGCCGCGCGCCCGGGTCGGCGCCGGTGACGCCGGTGAGCGCGCCGAGGTCCAGCAGCAGTCCGTCGGTCTGGGCGACTGGCGTGAACGAGTGGCCGGCGCCGGCGACGCGCACGCCCATCCCGCGCGCGGCGGCGGCTTCGACCAGCGCGGCGATCTCCCGCTCGTCACGCGGGCGAGCCGTCCGCGCGGGTGTGAAGGACTGATTGCCGACCCAGTTGGTCCAGGTCACGGCGGCGGGGAGGTCGGCGAGCGCGATCGACGCAGCCTAGCGGCCCCGTCCAGTCGTGAAAAGTCTCTGAAGATCTGCGTGAGCCTGACTGAGATCCTGCTAGTCTGCGAACAGAGATTTTTGACACCGCAAGGGAGCAACGAGAACTATGGGTAAGACGATCGGAATCGACCTCGGAACGACCAACTCGTGTATGGCCGTGCTCGAGGGTGGCGAACCGACGGTCATCGAGAACGGCGAGGGTGGCCGCACCACCCCGTCGGTCGTCGCGTTCACGCAGTCCGGTGAGCGCCTCGTCGGGACCGTCGCCAAGCGCCAGCAGGTGACCAACCCCACGAACACGATCTTCTCGATCAAGCGCTTCATGGGCCGCAAGGAGGCCGAGGTGCGCGAGGAGGAGGCGATCGTGCCCTACAAGGTGACCTCGGGAGCCGGCGGCGACGTGCGCGTCGACGCCCAGGGCAAGCAGTACACCCCGCCCGAGATCAGCGCGATGATCCTCGGCAAGCTCAAGGCCGACGCCGAGGCCTACCTCGGCGAGACCGTCGACAGCGCCGTGATCACCGTCCCGGCCTACTTCAACGACGATCAGCGTCAGGCGACCAAGGATGCCGGCGCGGTCGCCGGGCTGGACGTCAAGCGGATCATCAACGAGCCGACCGCCGCGGCGCTCGCCTACGGCCTGGACAAGGAAGCCGACCAGACGGTCCTCATCTTCGACCTCGGCGGCGGCACGTTCGACGTGTCGGTGCTGGAGATCGGCGACGGCGTGTTCGAGGTCAAGGCGACCGCTGGTGACAACCACCTCGGCGGCGACAACTTCGATAAGGCGCTCGTCGACTGGCTGGTCGGTGAGTTCCGCAAGTCCCAGGGGATCGACCTGGCCGCCGACCCGATGGCGCTGCAGCGGCTCTATGAGGCCGCCGAGAAGGCCAAGATCGAGCTCTCCACCACGCAGGAGACCCAGATCAACCTGCCGTTCATCACCGCTGACGCGAGCGGCCCCAAGCACCTGGACATGCGGCTCACCCGCGCCAAGCTCGGAGAGCTGACCGCCGACCTGCTCGACCGCACGGTCGCCCCGGTCCGCCAGGCCCTTGACGACGCCAAGGAGAAGGGCGCGGCGACGATCGACCACGTCGTGCTCGTCGGCGGCATGACCCGCATGCCCGCCGTGCAGGAGAAGGTCAAGGAGCTCACCGGCAAGGAGCCCCACCGGGGCGTCAACCCCGATGAGGTCGTTGCCGTCGGCGCCGCGATCCAGGCCGGCGTGCTCGCCGGCGACGTCAAGGACGTGCTGCTGCTCGACGTCACCCCGCTGACCCTCGGCATCGAGACCAAGGGCGGCGTGATGACCAAGCTGATCGAGCGCAACACGACGATCCCGACGCGCAAGTCCGAGGTGTTCTCCACCGCGGAGGACAACCAGCCCAGCGTCGAGATCCACGTCCTGCAGGGTGAGCGCGAGATGGCGACCTACAACAAGTCGCTGGGCAAGTTCCAGCTCACCGGCATCCCGCCGGCGCCCCGGGGCATCCCGCAGATCGAGGTGGCCTTCGACATCGACGCCAACGGCATCCTCAACGTGTCGGCCAAGGACCTGGGCACCGGCAAGGAGCAGAAGATCGAGATCCGCTCGGGCTCCGGCCTGTCGGATGAGGAGATCAAGCGGATGGTCGGCGACGCCGAGGCCCACGCCGAGGACGACAAGCGTCAGCGCGAGCTCGCCGAGGCTCGCAACAACGCCGAGAACGCGGCCTATCAGGCCGAGCGCCAGCTCGTCGAGCTCGGCGAGACGGTCGACGCCTCCTCCAAGGAGGAGATCGAGTCCGCGATCAAGGCGGTCCGCGAGGCGCTGACCAGCGACGACGCGGCCGACATCAACGCCAAGAAGGACGCGCTCAACGCCTCCTTCCACAAGGTCTCCGAAGCCATGTATCAGAAGGCCCAGGAGCAGGCCGCGCAGAGCGCCGACGGTGGCGACGCCGGCGCCACGAACGGCTCGACCAACGGCGCCTCCTCCGAGGAGGAGGACGTCGTCGACGCCGAGGTCGTGGACGAGGGCCGGTAGGCATGGCGGTTGACCCGACCAACCACGGCCACGAGGGGGCTCAGGCGGACCTGCCTGAGCCCGACTCGGCCGCTGCCCACGACGGGCCCGGCGCCGCCGACGACGGGGCCGACGCCGTGCAGTCGCTCGTCGGCGACCGCGACGCGGTGGCCACCGAGCAGCCGCCCGAGCCGGCGGAGGCGTACGCCGTCGCCGGTGAGGAGCTCGCGGCGCTGACCGCCCGTGCGGAGAAGGCCGACGAGTACCTCAGCCTCGCCCAACGGACGCAGGCCGACTTCGACAACTACCGCAAGCGTGCGATCCGGGAGGCCGCCGCCGCTCAGGAGCGCGGCGCGGTCAAGCTCGCGACGGCGCTGCTGCCCGCGGTCGACAACCTCGAACGGGCGCTCGCCCACGCTCCGCAGGATGCCGATGCCCCGTCCGGGGCACAGGCGATCGACGGGTTCGTATCGGGGATCAAGCACGTCCACGCCGACGTCGTCACCGCCCTGCAGAAGGCCGGGATCGAGCCATACTCGCCCGAGGGCGAGCCGTTTGACCCCACCCAGCACGAGGCGGTCGCCCAGCAGCCGACGGAGGGCGCCGAGGCCGGGACCGTGGTCGAGGTCTTCCAGCGCGGCTATCGCATCGGCGAGACGGTCGTGCGTCCCGCGCGCGTCGTCGTCGCCGGGTAGCGCGAGGAGCCACGATGGCCGACCGGCCCGATTACTACAAGATCCTCGGGGTCGGCAAGAACGCCTCCGACGAGGAGATCAAGAAGGCCTACCGCAAGCTGGCCCGCAAGAACCACCCCGACACCAACGCCGGGGACAAGGGGGCCGAGGAGCGCTTCAAGGAGATCTCCCAGGCCCACGACGTCCTGTCAGACCCCGACAAGCGCAAGGCCTATGACCGCGGCACCGGGCCGTTTGGCCAGTTCACCAACGCCGCGGCCGGCGGCGGGTTTGACTTCTCCGGCGCGGGCTTCGGCGACATCTTCTCCAACATCTTCGGCGGGGGTGGCGCCGGCGCCCGGGGTGGGGCAGGGGCCGCGGGCGGAGTGCGTCAGCGTCCCGCGCCCGGACGCGATCTGGAGACCGAGGTGTCGCTGAGCTTCGATCAGGCGGTCAACGGCGCTCAGGTGTCGCTGACGGTCCCGACCTCCCAGCCGTGCCCCACCTGTCAGGGCACCGGGGCCAAGCCCGGCACCGCTCCGCGGATCTGCCCGGTCTGCAACGGAACCGGGGTGGAGGCCCAGAGCCAGGGGATCTTCTCGATGTCGGCGCCGTGCTCCAACTGCCGCGGCCAGGGCACCGTGATCGACGACCCGTGCCCGACCTGTCAGGGCAGCGGCGCCCAGCGCTCGGTCCGCAAGCTGCGGGTCAACATCCCCGCCGGGGTCAAGGACGGCAGCCGCATCCGGCTCGCCGGAAAGGGCGAGCCCGGCCTGCGCGGTGCCGATGCCGGCGACCTGTACGTCATCACCCGCGTCGGCGATTCACCCGTGTTCAAGCGCGTTGGCGACAACCTCGAGGTCGAGGTACCGCTGACGATCCCCGAGGCGCTGCTGGGCGCGATCATCGAGGTCCCGACGCTCACCGGCACCAAGCGCCTGAAGGTTCCGCGGGGCACGAAGTCCGGCACCGTGCAGCGGCTGCGCGGCGAGGGCCCGGCGCGCCTGGGGGGCAAGGGCCGGGGCGACATCCACTACCGCTTCGTGCTCGAGGTCCCCGCCTCGCTGTCGGAGGAGCAGTCCGCTGTCGTTGACAGGCTGTCGCAGGTGATGAAGGACAACCCGCGCGAGCGGCTGTTCAACGGTGACGGCCACGCGCGCGCCCGCGCCGAGGAGGCCGCCTGATGCCCCGCGGGGTGCGCACCACGACGCGCATCGAGGTGTCCTCAGACCGCGGCGTGTTCATGATCTCGGTGGCCGCGGAGCTGGCCGAGATGCACCCGCAGACGTTGCGCATGTACGAGGCCCGGGGCCTGATCGAGCCCAAGCGGTCGCCCAAGGGCACCCGGCTGTACTCCCGCAAGGACGTCGACCGCCTGCGCCGGATCCAGGAGATGACCGCCGAGCTGGGCATGAACCTGGCCGGCGTCGAGCGCGTGTTCGAGCTCGAGTCCAAGCTGGAGACGATGAGCCGCAGGGTCGCCGCGATGGAGAAGCGCGCCGCCGACCTGAGCGCCGAGGTCCGCCGGCTGGAGGCATTGCGCCGGGAGCTGCGGGCCGAGATCGTCCCCTACGAGCGCGGCGGCGAGCTCGTCCGCCGGGCCGACGTGGCGCCGTCCGGGCGCTTCTCGCCAGGCCAGTCGCGCCCGTCGGCCGCCGAGCCCCATCGCGGCTGAGCGCCCGCGCCTGCGGGCTCGGGAGCCGAGGTGTGCGACGATTGAGCGGGCTGGGGACACCCGGGCCGTCGTGCCCGCCGACCGCAGGGGAGATCA
This sequence comes from uncultured Acetobacteraceae bacterium, assembly GCA_964658375.1. Lineage (GTDB taxonomy): Bacteria > Actinomycetota > Thermoleophilia > Solirubrobacterales > Solirubrobacteraceae > Palsa-465. The sequence goes on from CAZZYU010000033.1 coordinate 23,963, forward strand.
GCACGTGGGGATCATGAAGTGGGGCTGTGGGCGCGTCGCCGTCGTCGCGCCGACCGCCACGATCATCGCGGCCGCGCTCACGGCCGCGCTCGCGCTGACCGCACCGGCCGCGCTGGCCGCCCCAACGCGCGCCGTGAAGGCGCACGCCGCCACGCCGCACGCCGCCACCACCCGGATCGGCGCGGCCGTGCCGCATCAGACGATCGCGCTCGAGCTGCCGCTGAAGGTGAACTCAGCGGGCCTCGCACGTTTCGCCACCGCGGTCTCGACGCCGGGCTCTGCGCAGTACGGGCGCTATGCGTCGGTCCCGGCGCTGGCCCGGCGCTTCGGCGCCACGGCGGCGGAGCGGACCACCGTGCTGCGGTATCTGCACCATGCCGGCGCCACCGGCGTGGCGATCAACGCCACCGGCCTGTTTGCCGAGGCGACGATGCGAGTCGGCGAGGCCGAGCGGCTGTTCGGGACCCGGCTGGCGCGGTTTCACACCGAGGCCACCCGCGCGACCGCGGCCGAGCGCTTCGTGGCGCCGACCAGTCCCAGCCATGTCCCGGGGCCGTTGGCGGGCGCGGTCACCGGCGTGGTCGGCCTCGACACCCGGCCGCTGGTCTCTGACCGCCCCGCCCAGGCGACCGCGCCGCCGACGACGCCGCCGATCACCTCGGCGCTCCCGCGCACCGGCACGCCCGCGGGCTGCGCGGCGGCGCTCGCCACCCCGGGCTTCACCCCCAACCAGTACCTCACCGCCTATGGCTACAGCGCGCTCCAGGCCGCCGGGCTGGAGGGTCAGGGCGAGCGAGTCGCGCTGATCGAGATCGACGGATTCAAGTCCGCTGACGTCAACGCGTTCGCCAACTGCTTCGGCCTGCCGGTCCCGCACATCAACGCGTTCGGCGTGGGGATCAACAAGGCGCTGCCCGCCGGCGGCGAGGCCACGCTCGACCTGGAGCTGCTCGATGCCGCCGCCCCGCGTCTGGCGTCCGTCGACGTGTATGAGTCCCAGCCGATGGCCTCCGAGGTGCTGCGCTCGCTCACCGAGCCGCTCACCGTCAAGGGCCGTAAGCCCGACGTGATCTCGGCCTCGCTGGGCTCGTGTGAGCAGGCCACCGAGGAGGCGATCGGCAGCGCCGGGATCAACACCGTCGAGTCGGCGCTGGAGCTGGCCGCCGCGACGGGGATCTCCGTGCTCGCCTCCAGCGGCGATGACGGCTCGACCGCGTGCGTGACCAACAAGGGCGCGCCGCTCGACACGCTGTCGGTCAACTACCCGGCCGCCTCGCCGTGGGTGACCGGCGTCGGAGGGACCAACGTCAAGCTCGATGCGACCAACGTGATCGCCGATCCCGCGACCGACCAGGTCGTCTGGAATGACGAGCCGGCGCTGGAGGGCGCCGGTGGCGGTGGTGTGTCGACGTTCCCCCGCCCGTCCTATCAGAAGGGCTTTGACACCTCCCCGCACCGCGAGGTCCCCGACGTGTCGATGCTCGCCGACCCGCTGCCCGGCTATGAGATCTACTGCACGGCGACCAGCGACTGCGTGAAGTCCGCTCAGGACAGCCCCTGGGTCAACTTCGGCGGCACGAGCGCCGGCACCCCGCTGCTCGCCGGAGGGCTGGCGCTCGTCGATCAGCAGCTGCGCGGTCGCGGGCAGCAGAACATCGGCTTCGCCAACCCGCTGCTCTACACGATCGACCGCACTCCGGCGACGGCGCCGGCGACCATCTCCGACGTCGTGCTGGGGTCAAACGACCTCAGCGGCTCGGTGTTCGGAAAGGCGCTGGGCTGCTGCTCGGCGGCACCGGGCTATGACGAGGCCTCGGGCCTGGGCAGCGTCAACGTGACCGGCCTGGCCGCGGCCGCCGCCGCGCTCGTGCCCAAGCTCGTCACCGTCGGTCTGAGCCTGCCCGCCCAGCCCCACCCGGTGGCGGCCGAGCACTTCCTGGCCACCGTCTCGTGCTCGGGCGAGTGCCTGATGGGCGCCTACGCGAAGGTGACGATCGGCCATTCCGGCAAGCCGATCACGATCTACTCGCAGCCCTACCAGCTGATCCGCCGTCATTCACGGACGATTCGCATCGGCCTGGACGCCGCCGTCCGGTCCCAGCTGCACGCCGCGCTCACCAAGCACGAGCGGGTCACCGCCACGCTCTACGGCGCGATCATCGACGCCAGCGGAGCCGTCGAGCGCCGCACCGCGGGCAAGACCCTCCGCATCACCGGCTAGGGCCTTGCACTTCACGAGACGTGGTGCGATAATCTCAGTCACATCAACTGAGATATTCACGGGAAGAGCCCATGCAACCGGATCGTTTCACCATCAAATCCCAGGAGGCGCTGCAGGCCGCCCAACGGCTCGCCGAAGGTCGCCGCAACCCCCAGACCACGCCTGAGCACCTGCTCGCCGTGCTGCTGGAGGCCGACGAGGGCGTCGTCGTCCCGGTGCTGCGCAAGCTCGGGGTCGCCCCCGCGGCCGTGCGCCAGCACCTCACCCCGGCGCTTGACCGGCTGCCGGCGCTGTCGTCGGACACCGCCGGCGCGGGCGCGGCCGAGCCCGCCGGTGGCTCCTCCGAGCTCGTCCAGATCCTGCGCGCCGCCGAGGCCGAGATGCGCGAGCTCAAGGACGAGTACGTCTCCACCGAGCACCTGCTGCTCGCCCTGGCGGCTCACCCGGGGCCGGCGGGTGACGCCCTGCGCGCCGCCGGCGCCGACCATGACGCGCTGCTGCAGGCGATCGGCGAGGTCCGCGGCTCGCACCGCGTGACCGACCAGAACCCCGAGGACAAGTTCCAGGCCCTGGAGAAGTACGGGCGCGACCTCACCGAGGCCGCCGCCTCGGGCCAGCTTGATCCCGTCATCGGCCGTGACGACGAGATCCGTCGCGTCATCCAGGTCCTGTCGCGCCGCACCAAGAACAACCCGGTGCTGATCGGCGAGCCGGGCGTCGGCAAGACGGCGATCGCCGAGGGCCTGGCCCAGCGCGTCGTCTCCGGCGACGTCCCGGAGGGCCTGCGCGACCGCCGCGTCGTCTCGCTGGACATCGGCGCGCTGATCGCGGGCTCCAAGTACCGGGGCGAGTTCGAGGATCGGCTCAAGGCCGTGCTCAAGGAGATCGCCGACGCCGGCGGCACGGTGATCCTGTTCATCGACGAGCTGCACACGATCGTCGGCGCCGGCGCCGCCGAGGGCGCCGTCGACGCCGCCAACCTGCTCAAGCCGATGCTCGCCCGTGGCCAGCTGCGTGCGGTCGGCGCCACCACGCTTGACGAGTACCGCCAGCACATCGAGAAGGACGCCGCGCTGGAGCGCCGCTTCCAGCCGGTGTACGTCGGCGAGCCGTCGGTGCAGGACACGATCGCGATCCTGCGCGGGCTCAAGGAGCGCTACCAGGTCCACCACAAGGTCCGGATCCAGGACTCGGCGCTGGTCGCCGCCGCGACGCTGTCGCAGCGCTACATCGCCGACCGCTTCCTGCCCGACAAGGCGATCGACCTCGTCGACGAGGCCGCCTCGCGGATCCGGATGGAGATCGACTCCAAGCCGACCGAGATCGACGAGGTGGATCGCCACATCCTGCAGCTGGAGATCGAGCTGCAGTCGCTGGGCGACGACGACGATCCGGGCACCGCGGCGCGACGTGAGCAGCTGCAGCGCACGCTCGCCGAGGAGCGCGAGCGCTCCGACGGCATGCACGCCGAGTGGCAGCGCGAGAAGGAGACCCTGGGCGCCGTGGCCGACGTGCAGGAGCGCCTGGAGCAGGCCCGCACCGACCTCGAGCGCGCGCAACGTGAGTCTGATCTCGGCCGCGCCGCCGAGCTGCAGTACGGCACGATCCCCGAGCTGGAGAAGGCGCTGGCCGCCGCCGAGGTCGCCGAGCACGAGGCCGCCCTCGCCACCGACGGGGCCGCCGGCCCGCGCTTCCTCAAGGACGTCGTCGATGCCGAGGACGTCGCGGAGATCGTCGCCACGTGGACGGGCGTGCCCGTGACCCGCCTGCTGGAGGGCGAGATCGAGAAGCTCGTGCGGATGGAGGATCGCCTGCACCAGCGGGTGGTCGGCCAGGACGAGGCGGTGACCGCGGTCGCCGCGGCGCTGCGCCGCTCGCGCGCCGGTCTGCAGGATCCCGACCGGCCGATCGGCACCTTCCTGTTCCTCGGCCCGACCGGCGTGGGCAAGACCGAGCTGGCCCGGGCGCTGGCCGAGTTCATGTTCGACACCCAGGACGCGATGATCCGCATCGACATGTCGGAGTACATGGAGAAGCACTCGGTGTCGCGGCTGGTCGGGGCGCCTCCGGGTTACGTCGGCTATGAGGAGGGCGGTCAGCTGACCGAGGCGGTCCGCCGCCGGCCCTACTCCGTCGTCCTGCTCGACGAGATCGAGAAGGCCCATCCCGACGTGTTCAACGCGCTGCTGCAGGTGATGGACGACGGTCGTCTGACCGACGGTCAGGGCCGCACCGTGTCGTTCAAGAACGTCGTGCTGATCATGACCTCCAACATCGGGGCGGGTGCGGCCAACTACCGAGCCGCGGTCGAGGCCAGCTTCAAGCCGGAGTTCATCAACCGGCTGGACGACATCGTCGAGTTCGACCCGCTCACGCGGGAGCAGATCGGCACGATCGTCGACCTCCAGGTCGCCGCGGTGCTCTCCCGGGTGCGGGAGCGTGAGATCTCGCTGACGCTCACCGACGACGCCCGGACGCTGATCGGCAACCTCGGCTATGACCCGACCTACGGCGCCCGCCCGCTCAAGCGGGTGATCCAGAAGCGCCTGGTCGACCCGCTGGCGCTGGC
>CAZZYU010000034.1:0-26574 GCA_964658375.1 uncultured Acetobacteraceae bacterium
CGGCGCTTGCACTCCTCGCAGGCGAGGGTGGCAGCGATCCGGACGTCTCCACGGGCCATGACGCACTTCCCGACAGTGGTGTGAACGATGGGCCGGCCGGACTGCGGGCGCGAAGACGAACGCCGCCCGGCGCCGCGCTGAGTGTAGCGCCCGCCCACCGGCGATTCGGCCCCGGGGCGCACGGCCGTATCCTCTTGTGCCATGGCCACCATCGAAAGCGCTCCCCTGACTCTCGATCCCGTCGCGCTGCAGCGTGTGCTCGACGGACCCTACGCGCCGCTGCGCGCCCAGATCCGCGAGGTGCTCTCGCGCCCCGAGTTCGCTCCGGTCGTCGAGCTCGACCGGGAGGCCTACCGCGAGCAGGTGATGCGGTGGGCGCGGGATCTCGCCGGGGAGGGCGTCACCGCCCCCGGATTTCCCGAGCGCTATGGCGGCGAGGGCGACTTCGGCGCCAACGTCGCGGGCTTTGAGACGATCGCCTTCGGCGACCTGTCGCTGCTGGTCAAGTTCGGAGTCCAGTTCGGCCTGTTCGGCGGCGCCGTGCAGCAACTCGGCACCGAGGCCCATCACGAGCGCTACCTGCGGGACATCGCAACGTTGAAGCTGCCCGGGGCGTTTGCCATGTCGGAATCCGGCCACGGCTCCGACGTCCAGAACCTGCGCACGACCGCCACCTACGATCCCGATGACGACTCCTTCGTCGTGCACACCCCCGACGACGGCGCGCGCAAGGACTGGATCGGCAACGCCGCGCGCGACGGTCGCATCGCCGCCGTGTTCGCCCAGCTGGAGGTCGGCGGCGAGTCACACGGCGTCCACGCGCTGCTCGTGCCGCTGCGCGACACCGACGGGAACACGTTGCCCGGGGTGCGGATCGAGGACGACGGTCCCAAGCTGGGTCTCAACGGCGTCGACAACGGCCGGATCTGGTTTGACCACGTCCGCGTCCCCCGGGAGGCGCTGCTCAACCGCTACGGGGACGTGAGCGCCGAGGGCGTCTACACGAGCCCGATCGAGAACCCGACCAAGCGCTTCTTCACGATGCTCGGCACGCTCGTGCAGGGACGCATCTGCGTCGGTGGCGCGTCGGTCAGCGCCTCCGAGCTCGCGCTGACGATCGCCGTGCGCTACGGCCTGCGCCGCGTCCAGTTCGGCCCCGAGCCCGGCCGCGAGGTGCCGATCCTCGATTACCGCACCCACCAGCGTCGGCTGCTGCCGCGGCTGGCCAAGAGCTATGCGCTGCACTTCGCCCAGGCCGAGCTGCGTGACCGCTTCCACCACGTGATGACCGACACCGGGGTCACCGAGCAGGAGCGTCGAGAGCTCGAGTCACTGGCGGCCGGGATGAAGGCGACCGCCAGCTGGCACGCGACCGACACGATCCAGACCTGCCGCGAATGCTGCGGCGGCGCCGGCTACATGGCGATCAACCGGTTCGCCGCATTGAAGGCCGACACGGAGATCTTCACCACCTTCGAGGGCGACAACGTCGTGCTGATGATGCTGCTCTCCCGCGGCCTGCTCACCGGCTACTCCGACCAGTTCGGCCAACTGAGCCCGGTCGCGATGGCATCGTTCGTCGCCGGTCAGGCGGTGGAGGTGGTCGTCGAGCGGCTGTTCGCGCGCAAGATCGGCCAGGTGATCGGCGACTGGGTGACGCCCGGCGGCGGCGACGACGGCGACCTGCTCGATCCGGCCGTTCAGCTGTCGCTGTTTCAGTGGCGCGAGGGTCACATCACCGCCTCCGCGGCGCAGCGCTTCCGGCGTCTGATGCGCGACAACGAGCCCTTCGAGGTGTTTCGCGCGGTCAACGATCACGTCGTCGACGTCGGGCGGGCGCATATGGCGACGGTCCTGCTCGAGGCCTTTCAGCGTGCCGTCGCAGCGTGCGATGACCTGTCGGTGCGGGCGGCGCTCAAGCGGATGTGCGACCTCTACGCGCTGTCTGAGCTCGAGGCCGAGAAGGGCTTCTTTCAGGAGCACGGCCGGCTCTCGGGCCCGCGCTGCAAGGCGATCAGCCGCCAGGTCGGCGAGCTCTGCGACCGGGTGCGCCGCGACGCCCGCGTCTACGTCGACGCGTTCGGTATCCCCGACGCGATGCTCGGGGCCCCGATCGGGCTCGCCGACGACGACGCCGCCGATCGCTGAAGCCGACCACCGGCGATGGCCGGCCACGGCGCCGAGCCGGTCCTGAATCCCGGGCGGCTGGGCGCGCTCGCCGAGCACCTGGGCGAGCCCGCCGCTCAGATCGCCCAGACGCTGCACGCCGAGCTCGCCGCCGCGATGGAAGCGATCGACGCGGGGCTGACGGCCGATGACCCGGAGGCCGTCTCGACGGCCGCCCACGCGGCGCGCAACAGCGCGTTGATGATCGCCGCGGCCCCGACCCTGACGGTGCTGCGCACGTTGGAGGCCGCCGTCGGCGCCGGGGACCGCGACGCCGCTCGCGCCGCCCACGCGACGCTGCGCGGGCACTGGCTCAGGTTGTCGGCCGGGCTGCGCGAGATCGCGGCGCCCGCCCCGTGATCGGTGCCCCGGCGCCCACCCCGTGAACTTCTCCGCGGCCCGGCGCCCAGCGGCGTGCTCAGGGCGACGCGTGGTCAGGGCGACGGATACTCGGCGCGGGCCTCCCGCAGCAGCTTCGTCATCCCGGTGAGCCAGCGGTCGGGCTGGGCGCCTTTGAACGCCATGTACTCGGCGACCTCCGGGTGAGGGAGGATCAGGAAGCGCTCCTCGCGCACCCCGGCGAGCACCGCTTCGGCGACCTCGTCGGGCTCAAGGACCGCCTGGGCCAGCATCGGCGCGGAGCCGATCGGATCCTCCCGGGCGGCCATCGCCAGCATCGGCGTGTTGACCCCCTGGGGACAGACGCACGAGACCCGGATCCCGGCGTCGGCGTAGGTGATCGCCAGCCACTGCGCGAAGCTGACCGCGGCGGCCTTGGTCATCGAATACCCGACCGCCGAGAGCTGCGTGAGCAGGCCGGCGGCCGACGCGGTACTCATCAGGTAGCCCTCGCCCCGGGCGACCATCTCGGGCAGCAGCGCCCGCGCGGCCCAGACGTGCGACATCACGTTGACCTCCCAGGCCTGCCGCAGGCCGTCGTCGGGCGCCTCAGGCCCCCCGGGCGGTCCGCCGATGCCGGCGTTTGAGTAGAAGAGGTCGATCGGGCCCAGCCGACGCTGGGCGGCGTCGATCAGGGCGCGGATGTCACGCTCGCGGCCGACGTCGGCACGCATCCCCACCGCCCCCAGCTCCTGGGCCGCCAGGTCGACCGCCGCCTCGTCAATGTCGGCGAGGACCAGCTGGGCCCCCTCCCGGGCAAAGCGGGCCGCGCACGCGCGTCCGATCCCGCTCGCCGCGCCGGTGATCACCACGTGCCGGCCGGCGAGCTCCATCAGGCGGCCTGGCGGTGCGCGGCGTCGGCGGACGCACGCTCCGAGGCGGCGACGAGCGCCGCGCGGGTCGCCTCGTCGGCGGGGAGGTACTGGGCGAGGCGCAGCTCCGGGTCACTGGTCGGGATCAGCTGCAGGTGCAGCAGGCACAGGGTCCCGAGCTCGGAGTGCTGGATCGTCTTGGTTCCCGACTGGGAGTCGAGCACCTCGTGGCGGGGCCACAGCTCGCGGAAGCGCGGGCTCTCGCGCAGCAGCGCCTCGATCAGGTCACGGAAGCGCGGATCGTCGTAGCGGCGCGCGTGGGCGGTGCGAAAGCGGGCGACGGTCATGCGGGCGGTCTGGGCGCGACTGTCGGTGACCGGGCCGGGCGCCGTGAACAGATACCAGAGCAGGTTGCGCCCGCCGTCGGGACCGCGCGGCGGGATGCCGATCACCCGCTCGGCCGCCGGGTTGAAGGCGAGCACGTCGGTCCGCGGGTTCATCAGGAAAGACGGGAACGGCTCAAAGCTCTGGACGAACGCCGCCAACGCGGCGGGCGCCTCGGTGACATAGGGCTCCCCGTCGTCGGGCCGCGCGACCCCGGCGAGGTCGAACAGGTGGCCGCGCTCGGCGCCGCTGAGGCCGAACACGCGGGCGAGCGCGTCCAGCACGCTCGGCGACGGGGTGATGTCCCGGCCCTGCTCCAGCCACGTGTACCACGAGAGCCCGACTCCGGCCAGCTGGGAGACCTCCTCGCGCCGCAGGCCCGGAGTGCGACGGCGACCCCCGGTGGACAGACCCACCGATTCCGGCGCGGTGCGCTCGCGCAGATGGCGCAGGAACTCGGCGAGCTCGTCACGTCGGGTGGGTGGTGGCGCAGGTCCCAGGATGACTCCCCTTCTTGTGAGGACGGCGACGGTAGCGCACAGTGTCTGCATGACCAACACCCAGACATCACTCCTCGGCGACAAGCCGGTTCGCCGGATCGGCTTCGGCGCCATGCAGCTCGCGGGCCCCGGCGTGTTCGGCCCGCCACGCGACCTCGACGCCGCCCGCGCCGTGCTGCGCCGCGCGATCGAGCTCGGCGTCGACCACGTCGACACCGCCCAGTACTACGGACCCGACGTCGTCAATGACCTCATCCGGGAGACCCTGTATCCGTACCCCGAGGGCCTGCGGCTCGTCACCAAGGTGGGGGGTCGCCGCGACTCGGACGGCAACTGGCTACCCGCGCAGACACCGGCCGAGCTGCGTCAGGGCGTCGAGGACAACCTGCGCTCGCTGAAGGTCGAGCGGATGGACCTCGTCAACCTGCGGGTGATGGGCGCGGGTCACGGCAACGGGGCGCCCACCGCCGAGCAGCTCGGCGAGCTCGCCGATCTGCGCCAGGAGGGCAAGCTCGACCTGATCGGGGTCTCGACGGTGAACCTGGAGGGGATCAAGCTCGCCCAGGAGCTCGTCGGCACCGTCGGCGAGGTCCAGAACGCCTACAGCATCATCGACCGCAGCGACGAGGAGGTCGTCGACTACTGCGACGCCGAGGGGATCGCCTATGTGCCCTACTTCCCGCTGGGGTCGGCGTTCACCGGCGGTCCGAAGGCGCTGGCGGCCGACCCGGCGATCGCCGGGGTCGCGGCCAGGCACGGGGCGACGCCGTCCCAGGTGGCGCTCGCCTGGCTGCTGCAGCGCTCAGAACGGATCCTGCTGATCCCGGGCACGAGCTCGGTCTCGCATCTGGAGGAGAATCTCGCCGCCGCCGACATCGTGCTCGACGCCGACGACCTCGAGGCGCTGCGCGCGGTCACGCAGACCGGCAACCCGATGGCGGCCGCCGAGCACTGACCCACGCGGGGTCGGCGCTCTACGGGCGCTTGCCGTAGAGCAGCCGCTGGGGCAGCGGAACCGGCGAGAGCTTCCCGGCCGCGTCGCCGAGCAGGCGGCGCGGCTCGAGCGTCTCGACCATCCGTTCGAGCTCGGCGCGCTCCTTCTCGGTGAGCCGGTCTCTGCGGCCCCGGCCGGTCTTGACCAGGTGCACGAGCCGCCGGCGCTCGGCGGGCGTGAGCCGCTGGAGGTGGTCCCGGGCGAGGATCGCCACCTCGGCGGCCGAGAGCAGCGCGACCACCGGGATCCGCCGGATCCCCGGAACCCGTCCGGCGGCCTTGACGAGCGAGCGGTTGACGACTCCGTCGGGCATGAGCCGGAGTCTAGGCGTCTCGGTGCCGGCCCCTCGCCGGGCCTCGCGCGAAGCGTTTCGGGGCTCTCGCGACCACCGCCTGCCCGGGCCGGCCGCTCACGCGACCGCGCCCGGACGACGACTGCGGCGTGCCTACAGCTGCACGCAGACCGACTTGACCTCGAGGTAGTTCTCCAGCACCTCGTGGCCCATCTCACGACCCCAACCGGACTCCTTGTAGCCGCCGAACGGCATCGAGGCGTCGAACACGTTGTAACAGTTGACCCACACCGTGCCGGCCCGCAGGCGCTTGGCCAGGCGGTGGGCCTTGGAGATGTCCTGCGTCCAGATCCCGGCGGCGAGGCCGTAGTTGCTGGAGTTGGCGGTCGGCATCACGTCGTCGAGGTTCTGAAACGGCGAGACGGTGACCACCGGGCCGAAGATCTCCTCGGCCTCGACCTTCATGTTCGGGTTGGTATCGGTGAGCACCGTGGGCTCGACGAAGTACCCCTTCTCCCCCTTGCGCGCGCCGCCGGTGGCGAAGTGCGCGCCCTCGGATCGCCCGGAGTCGAAGTACCCGCAGACGCGGTCCAGCTGCTCCTGGGAGACGAGCGGGCCCATCTCGGTGTCCGGGTCGGTGCCGGCGCCGACCTTGATCGACTCGGCATGCCGGGTCACGCCCTCCAGCACCTCGTCGAAGTCCTTGTTCTCGACATAGAGGCGCGATCCGGCGCAGCAGCACTGGCCGTGGTTGAAGAAGATCGCGTTGGCGGCTCCGGGGATCGCGGTCTCCATCTCGGCATCGGAGAACACGATGTTCGGCGACTTGCCGCCGAGCTCGAGCGTGAGCTTCTTCAGGTTGCCCGCCGCGGCCTTGACGAGCAGCTTGCCGACCTCGGTCGAACCGGTGAACGCGACCTTGTCGACGCCGTCGTGCGCCGCGAGGGCCGCGCCGGCATCGCCGAATCCGGGGACGATGTTGACGACGCCCTCGGGGACTCCGGCCTCGAGGATCAGCTCGCCGAGGCGCAGCGCCGACAGCGGCGTCTGCTCGGCGGGCTTGAGGATGACGGTGACGCCGGTGGCCAGGGCCGGGGCGAGCTTCCAGGCCGCCATCAGCAGCGGGAAGTTCCACGGGATGATCTGGCCGACGACGCCGATCGGATCCTTCAGCGCGTAGGCGTGGAACTCGGCGCCGGGCATGTAGGGCACCGAGATCGGGATCTGGTAGCCCTCGATCTTGGTGACCCAACCCGACATGTAGTGGAAGATGTCGGCCGCCAGCTCGACATCGGCGGCGCGGGCGATCGCCAGCGGCTTGCCGTTGTCCAGTGACTCCAGTGCCGCCAGCTCGTCGGCGTTCTCCAGGATCAGGTCACCGAGGCGGTGCATGATCCGTCCGCGCTCGTTGGGCTTCATGCCCCGCCAGGTCTCGGCGTCGAAGACCGCGCGCGCGGTCTTGACGGCGCGGTCGATGTCCTCCGAGCTGCCCTGCGCGACGGTGCCGAGCACCTCGCCGGTGGCCGGGTTGAGCGTCTCGAACGTCTTGCCTGAGGCGGCGTCGACCCAATCCCCTCCGATCAGCATCTTGCGCGGCCGCGCGACGAAGTCGACGGCGGCGTGGTCCAGGGTGTCTGCGATCGCCATCTGCGATCTCCTCTCTCTCGCGGATCCGGGATGCGGCGCATCCCGGAGGAGCGGCAGCCCGCGGGCGTCACCGATCCTTGAGGGGCAAGCATCCCGCGCGCGCCTAATCGCCAGCTGAGGGTTGCATCAACGTTGCAATACTGCAGCGGCGGCACGTAGCCTGAGGAAGCGAGAGATGAGGGACAGCTGGGTCGGTCTCCAAGCCGGAGTGGACGCCCGCAAATGGGCGCGGGTGCTGCGTCGTGCGCATGACGCCGCGCTGTCACACGGCCACGTGCCACCGATCGTGCGGGGGGTGATCGCCGAATCGTGGGAACGGTGCACCGAGACCGGAGTGGATCCCGGCGAACCGGGCGCTCCGCTGATCATCGATCCGCAGGACGCCGACGAGCGCTGGCACGATCACCCGCTGTCACAGACCACCGACGTGCTGCGCGGCGTGCTCGGCGATCTGCTCTACGAAGCGCGCCACATCGTCGTCGTCTCCGACGCCGACGGGTGCCTGCTGTGGTCAGACGGGCATCCCGACGTGCTGGCGGCGTCCGAGCAGATCCACTTCTCCCCCGGCCATGCCTGGTCAGAGCCCGCGGCGGGCACCAACGCGATCGGCACCGCGCTCGCCGCCGACCACGCCGTGCAGGTGTTCTCGGCCGAGCACTATCGCTCCGAGGTCCACGGCTGGCAGTGCTCGGGCGCGCCGGTCCACGATCCCGAGACCGGCCGGATCCTCGGCGCCGTCGACGTCACCGGTCGCTGGGACACCGCGAGCCCCCACACCCTGGCGCTCGTCCAGATGGCCGCGCGGCTGGTCGAGGAGCGGCTGCGCGGGCAGATGCTCGAGCGCGACGCGCGGATCCTCGCGCTGTTCGCCGAGCACGCCTCCCATCGCCACGCTCCGGCGCTGCCGGCGGCGGCGTTGAGTCCGTCCGGCCGGGTCCTGGCGGCGATCGGCGACTGGGGTGCGATCACCCGCGGTGGGCGGATCGACGTCCCGCCCGATCAGAGTGAGATCGAGCTGCAGGACGGCACCGGAGCCGCGGTCCACCCGCTCGGCGAAGGCCGGCTCGTGGTCGCCGGGACGTGGCGGCGGCGGCCCCGCATCGCCAGTCACCGGCTGACCCTGCTCGGTCGTGCCCGGGCGCTGTTCATCACGCCGACCGCCACCCATCGTCTCACCGCGCGCCACTCCGAGATCGCGGGGCTGCTGGCGCTGCATCCCGACGGGCTCGACGCGCGGGCGCTGTCGATCGCCCTCTATGGCGGCCCCGAGCACACGATCGCGGTGCGTGGCGAGCTGCATCGACTCCGCGAGGTCCTCGGCGACGCGCTCGCCACCCGTCCCTACCGCCTCGTCGACGTCGACTGCGACGTCGTGCGCCTGTCCGAGGCCCTGGCCCACGACGACGGACGCCGTGGCGGATCGACGCCCCTGCTCGCCGCGGGACCGCTGCTGCCGGCCTCCTCGGTGGCGGAGATCGTCGCTGCCCGGATCGGGCTGCAGGAGCGCGCCGCGGGCCTCGCCGGCCCTTAGAGAAGGCCGTGCCGGGGCTCCTATCCTGGCTGCGTGGCGGTGATCGGATGGAGGCTCAGAATCATGGGGGCGCTGCTCGTCGCCGCCGCGGCGGCCGCGGTGGTGATCGTCGTCCTCGCGGGCGCCGGAGCCTCGAACGCCGACTCGTCCTCGACGTCGTCGCACCGAGCTCTCGCCGGCCGGGAGGCGAGTGCGCTGCTGAGCCGCCTGAGGCTGCCGGCCGGGGCGGCCGCCGTGCACCCCGCGCCCGGCACCGCCGGCATCGGCGGGGTCGCCACGCTTCCGGCGACGCCGGCGCTGATCGACCGCGCCGCCGACTGGTCGGTCCCGGGGAGCTCACGCGCGGTGCAGGCGTACCTGCGGGCGCACGCTCCCGCGGGGACCTCAGCGGCCGGCGGCGGCAGCGGCAGCGCCGGGGCGGCGCCGTCGAGCACGGAGCTGACCTTCACCGTCCCCCATCCGCCGGCGGGGATCGCGTCGGAGCGACTCGTCGTGCAGCTGGAGGCCACCGCGACCGGTCCGACGGTGGTGCGTGCCGATGCGCAGGTCATCTGGATCGTGTCCCGCGCGGCCTCCGAGCGGGTCCCTGCGGGCGTGCACGAGATCGACGTGACCCGCGCGGTCCCCGGGCGGCGGCCGACGCTCGTGCGCCACGTCAGCTCGGCGGCGGACGTCGCGGCGATCGTCGCGATGATCGACGGGCTCGGGGTTGTCCAGCCCGGCACGGTCGTCTGTCCGTCACAGGTTCCGAATCTGGCCCAGGTGCAGTTCGTCTTCCGCGCCCACGCGGGCGGGCCGGCGTTGGCCAGCGCCGCGGAGGTGGCCGACGCGACCGAGCCGACGACGGCGTGCGATCCGCTGACGTTCGCCGTCGACGGTCGCGCCCGCACCCCGCTGCTCCACGGCGCGCGGTTCCTGCGCGCCGTCAGCCGCAGGCTCGGGGTGCGGCTGTGGCTGGCGCCCTACGCCGCCTGACCGCCCGAGGGTCAGCCCACCGCCCGAGGGTCGTACCCCGACGACCCGTCCAGCAGCGCCAGCTTGCCCGCCCGCGGCAGCCGCTTGATCCGCGCCTCCTCACGCCGCGCGGCCGTCCGGTCGGCCATCGGCAGCGCCAGCGCGAGCACGACCGGCAGCCGGCTGGCCGTGTAGCGACTGGCCGTCCCCGCCCGGTGGCGGGCCAGCCGCTGCTCGAGATCGACGGTCCAGCCGGTGTAGAGCGAGCCGTCGCGGCAGCGCAGCAGGTAGACCCAGGCCTCGCTCACGTCCGATCATCGTCGCAGCCGGCGCAAGACGGCGGTAGGCTGGCGTGCGAGTCAGTGCGCCGGCTTCACCGCTTGGCGCGACCGTAGAGGAGAGGAACCCATGGACCACGTCTCACCCCGCCCGGCGCGCCGGGCGCTCGTCGCCGCGCTTGTCATCGCCTGCGCGTCACTGCTGTGCGCGCTGGCCACCGGGACCGCCGCCGCCAAGACCACGACGGCGATTGGCGCGCTGCCGGTGACGCCGGGATCGGGCTACCTGGCCCTCGGTGACTCGGTCACGTTCGGCTACCGGGAGCCGACCGTCCTCCCCGCGGCCGACTACCACGACGCCGCCAGCTTCCCCGCCTACCCCGCGATGCTCGGCGCCGAGCTGCACCTGCGGGTGGCCAACGCCGCCTGCCCGGGCGAGACCTCCTCCAGCCTGATCAACGCCTCGGCTCAGAGCAACGGCTGTGAGAACACGCCGACCGGGTCGGGCGTCAGCTATCGCAAGGCCTACCCGCTGCACGTGCGCTACTCGGGCTCCCAGCTGGCCTACGCGGTCAGCTACCTCAAGGCCCACCCCGGCGTTCGGCTCGTCTCGTTGATGATCGGCGCCAACGACCTGTTCATCTGCCAGGAGACCACCGCCGACGCCTGCGCGAGCAGTGCCGAGCAGCAGAAGGTGCTGGGCGTGATCTCCCGGAACGTGCGGACGATCCTGTCGACGATCCGGACCAAGGCCCACTACAGCGGCCAGCTGGCGATCGTCAACTACTACTCGCTGGACTACGCCTCGTCGGTCGCCAGCGCCGAGTCCGCAGAGCTCAACCGCGCCGACGACACCGCCGCCAGGCCGTTCCACGTGGTGATCGCCAACGCCTACAGCACGTTCGCGACCGCCTCGGCGCACTCGTCCAACGACACCTGCACGGCCGGGCTGCTCACCCAGCTCGGAGCGCCGGGGACGTGCGGCGTGCACCCCAGCTATGCCGGCCAGGCGCTGCTCGCCCAGACGCTGGAGGGCGCGATCAGGCTCGGCTGACTCACGAGGCCGGCAGCGGAGCCCAAAGGCGGGCCCGGCGCGTCACAGATCAGGCGACGCGGTGCTGTGCGCAGAGCGCGGCGAGACGCTCCATCGCCTCGGCCGGCTGGTGGGGCAGCGCATTGAGCGCCGCGATCGCGCGCTCGACCGCCTCCAGTGAGACGTCGGCGGCCTCCAGCGCGAAGCGGCCAACCCAGCGCACGGCGGCCCGCTCATAGCGGCTGGGCTCGCTGTCGCGCAGCAGCAGGCAGACCTCCAGGGCGTCGCGCAGCTCGACGCGCGGCAGCTCCGCAGCCGCGGCGATCACCAGGGTGAGGTTGCGGGTCAAGAGCGCTCGCTGAAAGCGGGTGTACGCGCTGCCGTCGCTTGTCATCGAACATACGTTCGCATGATTGTCAAGCACCCGGGGTTGCGAATAACCGTCCGTATACGTACTATGGCCTTCACTGTCTGAGGAGGAGCGATGGCCCTGACGGGCGAGCAGTACCTGGAGAGCATGCGTGACGGCCGTGAGGTCTGGATCGACGGCGAACGCGTCGGCGACGTCACCGACCACCCCGCGTTTCGCAACGCCGCCCGGTCGATCGCGCGCCTGTATGACGCGATGCACGATCCCCAGCAGCAGGAGACGCTGATGGATGAGGACCGCCACGGGATCGTCACCCATCGCTTCTTCAAGCCCAGCTATGACAGCCAGGACCTGCTCGACGCGCGCGAGGCGATCGCGAGCTGGTCGCGGATGTCCTACGGCTACATGGGCCGGACGCCCGACTACAAGGCGTCGTTCATGGCGACCCTGGGCGCCGATCCGGAGTGGTACGCGCCGTTTGCCGAGAGCGGACGCGCGTGGTATCGGCGCTACGCCCAGGACGTCCTGTTTCTCAACCACGTGCTCATCAACCCGCCGATCGACCGCCACAAGGCGGTGCACGAGGTCGAGGATGTGTTCGTCCACGTCGTCGCCGAGCGCGACGGCGGCATGGTCGTCCGCGGGGCGAAGATGCTCGCCACCGGCTCGGCGTTGACGCACGCCACCTTCGTGGCCCAGAACAGCGCGGTCAGCCTGGAGGAGGGCAAGGCCGAGGACTACGCGCTCTGCTTCATCGTCCCGATGGCGTCGCCCGGCGTCAAGCTGCTGTCGCGCGCCTCCTACGAGGCCAAGGCGGTCTCGCCGTTCGATGCCCCGTTGTCCAGCCGCTTTGACGAGAACGACGCGGTCATCGTCTTTGACGACGTCTTCGTCCCGTGGGAGGACGTGCTCGTCTACCGCGACGTCAAGAAGGCGACGGCCTTCTACGCCCAGTCGGGGTTCATGCCGCGCTACACCCTGCAGTCGGGCACGCGACTGGCGGTCAAGCTCGACTTCCTCTGCGGACTGCTGTCCCGCGGCCTTGAGGCCAACGGAACCGATGGCTTCCGTGGCGTCCAGGCGGCCCTGGGAGAGTTGATGGGCTGGCGCAACCTGATCTGGGCGTTGACCACCGCGCTGTGCCACGACACCCAGCCCGGCCCCGGCGGGAGTGTCGTCCCCGCGATCGAGAACGCCGTCCTGATCCGCCAGTTCGGAACCCAGGCCTTCGGGCACGCACGGCGGATCTTCACCGAGCAGCTCGGAGGGGCGCCGCTGGTCGTGCCCTCCAGCTACCGCGACCTGCTCAGCGCGGAGCTGCGCCCGACCCTGGACCGCTACTACCGCGGCTCCCAGGGCGACGCGCATGACCGCATCAAGCTGTTCAAGCTCATCTGGGACGCCATGGGCAGCGAGTTCGGCGGCCGCCACGCCTGGTATGAGGTCAACTACAGCGGCAACCAGGAGCAGATCCGCATGGACATGCTGCGCTTCTCGGGCATCCGGGGCATCACCGGCCGCCAGCAGGAGCTGGTCGACCGCTGCCTGGCCGACTACGACGTGCAGGGGTGGACGAACGGGACGTGGTCGTGACCGCCGGGCCAACCGTCGATCCCACGCTGTTTCGCGAGGTCATCGGACATTTCATGACCGGCGTCACGGTGATCACGACGACCGATGGCGGTCACGACCACGGGATGTCGGCCAGCGCCGTCGCGTCGCTGTCGGTCGATCCGCCGATGCTGCTGGCCTGTCTCAACGACTCAAGCGTCACCCAGAAGGCGATCAGCCGCACCCGCACCTTCTGCGTCAACGTCCTCGCCGAGGGCCAGCATGAGCTGGCGCTGCGCTTCGCCCGCCCGGCCGATGACAAGTTCGCCGGCGTCACCACGCACCGCGGCGAGCTCGGCGTCCCCGTGCTCAGCGAGGCGCTCGCGGCGCTGCAGTGCCGGGTGCAGGACGACGTCGTGGGTGGCAGCCATCGCGTGTTCCTGGCGCGCGTCGCCCACGCCGAGGCCCACGACGGAACGCCCCTGGCCTACTTCCGCGGCGGCTTCGGCCGCGTGCAGCTGGCCGCCAACGCGCGCGCACACGCCGCGCTGCGCGAGCTTGTGGTCAGCCGCGCGCTGCCCCTCGACGCGCCGCTGGACATCACCGCGCTCGCCGACCGCCTCGCGCTGTCGCGCGCCCACGTCTTCGGCGGGCTGCTGGCGCTCGAGGCCGAGGGGCTGGTGACGCGTGACGCCGATCACGGGTTCGTGCTCGTCGCCGTTGACCGTGCCGCCGCCGAGCAGGCGTTTGACGCCCGCACCGCGATCGAGCTCGGGGTCGTCGACCTGACCGTCGGGCGCGTGGCGCCGGGACGGCTCGCCGAGTTGCGCCGGCGCGTCGATCTGACCAACGGCCTGATCGCCGACGGACGCTTCACCGACCTGCCGGCCTACGTGGCGACCAACGCCGACCTGCATGAGTACGTCGTGGCGCTGGCCGACAACCCGGCGCTGTCAGCGGCCTACCGCAAGCTCAGCATCCCGGCCCTGATGATCCGCCTGTTCACCCACCACAACCACGCCGACGACAGCCTGATCGACGAGCACCGGGCGCTCGCCGACGCCTTCGAGGCCGGCGACGTCGAGGCGGCCCGCAGCGTCGTGCGCGCGCACTCCGAGCACGCCAGGTTGGTCAACGACGCGGCGCTGGTGGCCAGCGGCGGGCGGATCTGAGGCGATGGGAGCTGTGGAGACCACCCGCACCAGCGCGCTCGTCGTCGGGGCCGGTCCCGTCGGCCTGACGGCCGGATGCCTGCTCAGCGCCTACGGCCGCGACGTGCTGATCGTGGAGCGCAACCCGACGACCAGCCACGAACCCAAGGCGATCAGCCTCGACGACGAATCGATGCGCACGCTCAAGCTCGCAGACGTCGGCGAGGCCCTGGACGAGATCGTCGCTCCCGGGACCGGCACCCAGTACCACGACGCCCGCGGGCGCAAGCTGTTTCGCGCCATCTCACCGCAGCCGCTGCGCTTCGGACATCCCTTCAAGAACCCGTTCGCCCAGCCCGAACTCGAGGCGGTGCTGCGGGCCGAGCTCGAGCGCCGCGACGGCGTGCAGCTGCGCATGCACACCGAGCTCACCGGCCTGGCGACCGCGGAGGACGGTGTCCTCGCGGACCTGCGCGACGTCCGGACGGGGGCGTCGCGCTCGGTGGCGACGACGTTTGTGATCGCCTGCGACGGCGGACGCTCAACGGTTCGCCAGCTGCTCGGAATCGAGATGACGGGCCGCAGCTATGACGAATCGTGGCTCGTCGTCGATGTCAGGGACGACGACCACCGGGAGCGATTCGGACTGCACTTCGGCACGCCGGAGCGGCCCACCGTGATCATCCCGGGCATCCACGGGCGCTGCCGCTACGAGTTCCGTCTGATGGAGGGTGAAGGCGAGCCGGAGCGAGACCCCGAGTTCGCGTTGATCGCGCGCCTGATCTCGCCCTACCGCTCGATCGCGCCGGACCAGATCGAACGGTCGGTCGTCTATCGCTTCAACGCCGTCGTCGCCGATCGATGGCGCGACCGCTTCGCCTTCCTGGCGGGAGACGCCGCTCACATGATGCCGCCGTTCGCGGGGCAGGGACTGAACAGCGGGATCCGTGATGCGGCAAACCTCTGCTGGAAGATCGACGGGGTGCTGTCGGGCGGCCTCGACGAGTCCGTACTGGACACCTACGAGCAGGAACGCCGGCCCAACGCGGAAGCGACCGTCCGGCTGTCCGAGCGTCTCGGCAACACCGCCTTCACGACCAATCCGTTTCGCGCCAGGCTTCGGGATCTGATCGTCCGGGCGGTCCTCGCCATCGGTCCGGGTCGCCGCTGGCTGGAGGAGATGCGCTACCGACCGACCACGCGGATCACGCGCGGTCTGCTCGTCGCCGGGTCCGATCGCGTCGGGAGCCTGCTCGAGCAGCCGGTGGTCTTCGACGTCGGAGCGCATCGGGCCGCACAGCTTGACCAGGTACTCGGGCGGGGCTGGAGCCTGCTCGGCGTCGACACCGATCAGGCCGCATGGGCAGTGGCGCTCGCCTCACCGCTGGTCAACCTGCGACCGCGAGCGGTGAGCGTGGGCCTCGACGATGTCTCACCGCAGCTGGTTCCCGGGCGCAGCTCGATCGCGGACTACGACGGTCGTCTGCAGACCGTCTTCGGGTCCTCGCGCGGGCACTTCCTGCTGGTTCGCCCCGACCGCGTGATCGCCGCCGAGTTCGCGGCGAGCCAGACCGCCGCGGTGGCGGCCGTCGTCGCGACGTGGCAGGCCGACAGCGTGGAGCCCGAGCCCGCGCCCGCGCCCAACGCATTGGCAACTTAATCGATTCACAGGAGGCCGGAATGGCTGTCTCACAATCACACCCAGCAGATCCACATCCAGCACTGTCTCCGGTGAGTCGGACCTCGACGTCACACCTCGCCATCCGCGTCGCCGACGTCGCGACGGCTGCGGCGTTCTATCAGCGCGTCCTCGGGCTCGTCGTTCACGACTCCCTGGAGGAGGGCGGGCTGCGACTCGGCTGGGGACGCGGTCACCACGTGCTGGACCTGCTCCAGGGAAGCCCCGGACTGGACCACTTCGCCTTCGCGGTCGACGATCCCGCCGAGCTCGCACGCATCCAGTCCGGCGCGGTGCAACACGGCCTCGTGGTCACACCCGGGTCGCAGACCGACTGGGCCGCTCGCGCGGACGGCTTTGAGATCTCCGACCCCGCGGGGCACCGCGTGCAGTTCCATGGCGCGGTCGATCGGTCCGGCGAGGTCGGTGACCCCGCCGGCAATCGGCCGATCCGCCTGCAGCACATCACGCTCGCCTCACCGGTTGTCGGAGAGATGCTCGGCTTCTTCCGCGATGTCCTCGGGTTCCGGCACTCCGACGTCCTCGGCGAGAACGAATTCGTCTGGCTTCGCTCCAACCGGGAGCACCACACGCTCGCCGTCGTGAAGTCCGACCACAGCGGTCTGGACCATTTCGCCTTCGAGGTCACGGGCTGGGATGAGCTGAAGGCTTGGTGTGATCGCCTCACCGACGAGGACGTTCGGATCACCTGGGGCCCCGGCCGGCATGGACCGGGGAACAACCTCTTCCTGTTCTTCGACGACCCGGACGGCAATCGGATCGAGCTCTCGGCCGAGCTAGAGCGCTTCCACGACGACCGGGTCACGTACGCGGTGCGCAGATGGGATCCGGTCCCCACCAGCGTCAACCTGTGGGGCGGGCTGCTCCCCGCGTTTCGCAACCCGGGCGAGGCGGCCTGATGCGTCTGGCCAGCTACATCCATGACGGGCGGCCGGGCGTCGGTGTCCTGCGCGACGATCGGCTGATACCGGTTGTCGGGATCGACGAGCTGGGTCGCCAGACGCCGACCGAGCTGCTCGGCCGGCTGGCGCTTGACGAGGACCACCCCGTCGCGTTGACCGAGGTCCGGCTGCGGCCCGTGATCCCCTCCCCCGACAAGGTGATCTGCGTCGGCCTGAACTACCGCGAGCACGTCACGGAGACCAAGCGCGAGCTGCCGACCTATCCGGTCCTCTTCTGCAAGTTCGCCTCCAGCCTGATCGGCGCCTCAGATCCGATCCCGGTGCCACCGGAATCGACCCAGGTCGACTACGAGGGCGAGCTTGCGGTCGTCATCGGCCGGGCGACCCGCCGGGCGAGCGTCGCGGACGCCGCCGAGGCGATCCTCGGGTACGCCATCGCCAACGACGTGACGATGCGCGACTACCAGTACAAGACGCATCAGTGGTTGCAGGGCAAGACCTGGGAGGCGACGACCCCGCTCGGCCCCGTCCTCGTGACGCCCGATGAACTGCCCTCCGGACCGCTGCGCGTGCGCACCACCCACAACGGCGAGGTCGTTCAGGATGCCGACACCTCCAAGCTGATCTTCGACATTCCCACGCTGATCAGCACGATCTCTGAGTTCACCACGCTGCGGCCGGGCGACGTGATCCTGACCGGCACCCCCGGAGGGGTCGGCTTCCGGCGCGAGCCGCAGCGATTCCTCGTCCCCGGCGATGAGATCTCGGTCGAGATCAGCGGCGTGGGCCGGCTCACCAATGCGGTCATCGCCGAGTCGACGGTATCCATCGATGGCCGACAGGCTCGGCAGACCGAACCCGCCGGCATCCCCAGCGCGGTGACCGGGTCATGACCTCAGGTCTGCAGCAGCCGTTCGTCGGCCAATTCACGGTGCAGCGCCAGCAGTTGACGCACCGTCGACGGGTCACGACGGCCAAAGCCGCACTCCGTCGCAACACCGATCCGCGCGCGGGTGAACCGCCGAGCCGCCTCCAGCCGTCGGCGCGCTCCCGTCATGCCGTCCTGGGGATGAATCAGACCGAGGAACAGCTGGGCGTCGGGGACATCGAGGTCGGCGAGCGGCGCGAAGTACGCATCGTCGTCCCGGTCGATCGGCACGGGCATGTGGATCCAGTCGATCGGTCGGTCGAAATGGGCGACCGACTCGTTCGCCATGCGGGTCAGGAGCGCCAGGTCCGTGGGTTGCACGATGTGCCGGCCGCCCAGATCCCCATAGCAGAGGTGCAGGCCGAGCAGCACGTCCTCGGGCACCAGCGGCGCAACCGCGTCGAGCGTCTCGACAAACCGCTGCCAGGCCTGCTCGGGCGAGGCCAGGTAGGGATAGGCGCCCTCGTTGTCGATCACCTCCGTGCACACGTCCCACTGGATCGCGAGATCGCCGCTGGGCACGACCTCGAGGATCCGTGCGATCTCACGGCCCATCGCTCGCGCGTATCCGTCGCGAACCGTGTAATAGTCGTGGCCGTCGGCGCGGAAGAAGATGCAGATCGCGTCGTGAGGCGTGGGCAGGCAGACCTGGAATCGCACGCCCTCCGCGATCCGGCCGGCGGCCCGGAGATCGGTGAACGCGACATAGGAGCGCAACGCCTCCTCCGCGTAGTACAGGCTCCCATACTCCACCGTGTCGACACCGCTGCGGACACGGAAGTTCCACAGCTCCTCGGCGCTGTCGGGACTCCACCGCAGCACGCCATCGCTCTGTCCGGGCCGCTGAACGGTCTCGATATCCGGATGGGGGTGGTGGACGAAGTACGCCTGGTAGTTGATCCAGTTGCGGCGGTAGCCGGTCTCACCGTCCGGGAGCGCCGCAACCCGGTCGCCCAGCGCGTCCGCGGTGGTGGCGAGCACCTCCTCGGCGCTCGCAAGCGGAACACTCCCGACGAGCATGACCGGCGCGTCGATACGGGGCATGGCGGGCTCTCCTCGCTCTCGTTGGACTGCCACCGACCGCACAATCGTACATGCTGCCATGATCGTCTGAGCGCGGCGCGCGTCCGTGCACGACGGCGCAGGACAGATGCCGGCAGTTTCGGGTCGATAACCAACAGGCGGCATGTCGCTTTCTCGCCGGAGAGTGGTGCCGCGAACCGTCCGCATGGGCGGCCGACGAGGAGGGAGAGATGACCAACGTCGCAACCGCAACGGTGAACACGGTCCTCGGACCGGTGGCTGCCGGCGACCTGGGGGTCGTGTCCGTTCACGAGAGGTTGCTGTCGGTGTTCCCGGGGGCCCAGTACGCATACGACCTCACCATCGATCGAGCCGCGATCTTCGAGACCCTCGCCGAGAAGCTCACCGTCTTCCAGAAGGCCGGCGGCGGCACCGTCGTCGACACCACCGGAATGTTTCACGGGCGCGATCTGACCCTCCTGGAGACTCTGGCTCGCTGCACCGGCGTGCACATCGTCGCCTCGACCGGGCTGGGTCCGGAGGGGATGCTCGGCGGCTACTTCCTCACGCCGCAGAGCAACCCCCCCACGCCATGGCCGGCGGAGAAGTTCGCCGACCTGTTCGCCGCGGAGGTCACCGAGGGCATGGTCGTGCCCCGCCTGGAGCGGCGTGGGTCGGCCGGGATCGTCGCCACCGCCGCGACGCCCGGCGGGATGACCGCGGTGGACGAGAGCCTCGCCCGCGGGGCCGCCCGTGCCGCGCTCGCGACGGGCGTGCCGGTGTCGATCCGCTTCGGCGCAGACGCGGTCCACGATCTGGAGGTCGTCCTCGACGAGGGGCTGGCCGCCGATCGGGTCGTCGTCGGCGGACTGGACCGCAGGGACGCCACCCCGGGCGATTGGGCGCTGGAGGTCGCCCGTCACGGGGCCTACGCGGCGATCGATCACGTCGGCTCCGTCGATGAGAGTCACATCAGCGACGAGGAACGAGCCGCGCTGATCGCGCGACTGACCGCGGCCGGCCACGTCGAGCGGATTCTGCTGTCCAGCGCCGCGATCGGTTACGCCGTCGGCGAGCCCGCCAACGAGCTGCCCTACGACCATGTGCTCACCGCGTTCGTGCCGCTCCTGCGCGAGCAGGGGATGAGCGAGGACGACGTTCGGCGCGTCCTGGTCGACAACCCGCGCGAGCTGCTGGCCGTCGGCTGATGGCCAGCGCTATGAAAGCCCCATCTGAGGTGAGGTGACGACATGTCGAGAGTCAACACGGTGCTCGGGCCGATCCCGAGTGAGGAACTGGGCTTCGTGGCCATTCATGAGCACGTCGGTTACGGCATGCCGGGCTGCGAGCTTGACACGAAGTGGTGGAAGAGCCCGGAGGAGCGCTACGCGGAGACAGTGCCGGTGCTGCGCAAATATCACGAGTACGGCGGCGGGACGTTCGTCGACGCGACGGGCATCTGCAATGGCCGGGACGTCGACTATTTCAAGTCGTTGTCGGCAAAGACCGGAGTGCACTTCGTGGCCTGCACCGGTTTTGTCGGCGGCGACACCGCCCTGCCGTTCTTCGCCCAGGCAAGCGTTGAGTATCTCGCCCGACAGTTCGTCCACGAGATCACGGTCGGGATCGGCGACACCGGCAGCAAGGCGGGGATCATCAAGGTCGGGGTCAGTCGCGGCTTCCGCATGACCGAGCTCGACAAGCGCATCTACCGCGCGGCCGCCCGGGCCGCCGTCATCACGGGCGTGCCGATCTTCTCCCACCTCGCCGTCGACTCCCAGCCGGCGATCGACATCTTCCATGAGGAGGGGCTCGCCCTTGACCGGGTGCTCTTCGGCCATGTCGACGACGGGCCCAGCCAGGGCAAGGTGCGCGACACCGAGATCGCCGATCAGGGAGGGCGGCTCGGGTTTGACAACTTCGGCTATGACTTCGACTGGCCCAACCCGCCGTACTGGGCCCGCCCCCGCGAGGAGCGGCTCCAGCACTTCCTGCGCTTCATCCGCGGTGGATATGTCGACCGCCTGCTCTGCTCAGCCGATGCCAACTGCAGCCCGCTCGGCTGGCCCGGAGTGAAGGGCCACACCGTCAACTACCTCTTCGAGGAAGTCATCCCCGACCTCCGACGCTCGGGTATCGACGACGCCACGATCACCCAGATCTTCGTCGACAACCCCGCCGACTTTCTCGCCATCCAGAACTGACCACAAGGGAGCCATCCGTATGCAGGAGTCAGACCTCCAGAAGCTCAACGTCGCGGTGATCGGCGCCGGTTACGCCGGTGCCGCCGCCGGGAAGGCGCTCAGCCTGCTCGGCTGCAACGTCGCGATCTACGAGCAGGCCCGCCAGATCCGGGAGGTCGGGGCCGGGATCGGCCTGCGGCCGTCGACGATGGACCGCTTCCGCCAATGGGGGATCCTCGACGCGATCACGAAGGTCAGCTCGCCGAGCGACTACTTCAAGGCCCTGACCGCCACCGGCGACCCGATCATGCAGGAGCCGTGGCCGGAGATCGACACCTACGGCATCACCACGCACCTCATTCACCGCGGCGACTTCATCGATGCGCTGCTCGGCGTGCTGCCGTCCGACATGGTCCGGCTCGGCCACACGGCCGAGACCGTCGACGACTCGGGTGACCATGCGGTCGTCACCTTCACCAACGGCAGTCAGATCAGCGCCGATCTCGTGATCGGCGCCGACGGCATCAAGTCCGTCGTCCGCGAGCAGCTGTTCAGCGACACGCAGCCGGTGTTCGCCGGGGAGCGCGCCTACCGAACGGTGATCGCCGTGGACGACGCCCACGGGATGGTCACCGACGACGACTTCCGGATGTTCATCGGTCGCGGCACCAAGGTCTACATGCTGCCGCTGCGCCACCGCGACCAGGTCTCGTTTGACATCACCGCCCTCTCTCCCGACGACACCTGGGCGCCGACGGTGACCCGCGAGGAGATTCTCGCCACGGTGACCGGCTTTGACGAGCGGATCGTCGAGATCGCGCGTCACCTGGATGTCGACCACCTCAACGTCCGCGCGGCGTACGACATCGACCCGATCGACAGGTGGCACTCAGACCACGTCGTGCTCGTCGGTGACGCCGCTCACGCGATGCTCCACCACCAGGGTCAGGGCGCGAACTCGGCGATCATGGACGTCGGCGCGCTCGCCGACGCGCTCGGCGAGGCCGACTCCGTCAAGGACGCGCTCGTGCACTACCAGCGGACCCGCAAGCCGGCGACCGACGAGCTGCAGCGCATCTCCCGTCAGGGCTGGAGCGAGGACGAGGTCAACGACGTCTTCCCGGGCCAGAAGCCGGTCGCGACGGGCGTTCGGGATTAGCGCGATGACGCTCCATCCCGAGGTCGCGAAGGTCCTCGCCACCCTGCCGGCCCCACCCGACGGCCCGCCGGACCCGGTCGCGCTGCGGGCCGCCGAAGACGCGCTGGTCGCGCCGGTCTCCGATCGACTCCCCCTCCACGACGTGCGCGACACCGTCGCGGCCACCGACGCCGGCGATGTCCCCGTGCGCGTGTATACGCCGGCCGAGGCCGAGAGCTACGGCGTGCTCGTCTACCTGCACGGCGGCGCCTTCTTCCTCGGCAGCCTCGACAGCCACGATCACGTCGCCCGGGCGCTCGCCGCCGAGACCGGGTGCAAGGTCGTCTCCGTCGGCTACCGGCTGGCTCCGGAGAACCCCTTCCCGGCGGGTCTGGCCGATTGCTATGCCGTTGTCCGGTGGGTCGCCGACGGCGGCGACGGCCTCGCCTGGAACCACGAGACCCTGGCACTCGCCGGCGACAGCTCCGGCGCCAACTTCGTGGCGGCCGTCGCGGCGCTGGCTCACGACGACGGCCTGGAGGCGATCACCCACCAGATCCTCTACTACCCGTCGCTGGACCTCGATTTCGACCCGCAGCGGTACCCGTCCCTGCGTGAGAACGCCGTCGGCTACGGCCTGGAGACCGCCGGCCTCAAGCCGTTCAATGCCTTCTACCTCGGCACCGGCGCCGACCCGGATGACCCGCGGGTCTCACCGATCAAACGCGAGGATCTGAGCGGGCTGCCCCCCGCCCTCATCCTCACCGGCGAGTTTGATCCGATGCGCGACGAGGGCGAGCTCTACGGGCAGCGGCTGACCGATGCCGGGGTGCGGGCGACCGTCACCCGGTACGAGGGTGTCGGCCACGGGTTCGTGCAGCACTTCTCCTGGCTTCCTGAGTACCACCTGGCGTTCACCGAGACGGCGGAGTTCCTGAGGTGAGCGTCGCGATCCACCACGTGACGTCCGCGTGGGGACGCGTCGCGGTCAACGGCTACGTGATCGACGCGCCGGAGCTGGCGATCGTCGACACCGGCATCGCCGGCTTCCCGACGGAGGCGATCGTCCCCGCACTGGAGGCGCTCGACCGCCGCGTGCAGGACGTCCGCTGGATCCTGCTCACCCACGGGCACATCGACCATGTCGGTGGCGCCCATGAGCTGTGGGAGCTGACCGGCCGCACGGCGCGCGTGGTGATCCATGAGGCCGACGCACCGATGCTCCAGTCCCGTCGCGCCCACGTCCAGGACTATCTGGAGCGGCGCGGGCTCTACCTGAACGATCCGGACGGTGAAGCGAAGCTGGTCGCCGTGACCGACGCCGCGATCTCCGGGGAGCTTGAGCCGACAACCCTGCTCCGGGGCGGTGAGACGCTCTCGCTCGGCGCCGACGTCACCGTCTCGGTTCACCCGATCCCGGGCCATTGCGCCGGCGCGGTCGCCTACGTCGTGGACGGTGACAACGACGTCTTCGTCGGCGACTCGGTCGAGATGTACGGTGCGGCCAGCCGCTTCCCGAGCTACGACGATCCCGACGCCTACCGCGCGAGCCTGACCTACCTGCGTGACGAGATACGTCCCCACCGGCTGTTCCTGGGCCACCCCTACTGCCACGCCGACGGTGAGACCGACGGCGTCGAACTCGATCAGGCGCAGGCTCAGACCGCCGTTCAGGAGAGCCTTGACAACGAGGCCAGGATCCGGCGCGCCGCGCACCGGTGCCTGGCCGCCGGACTGCAGGAGTCCGACTCCCCCTACTCACCGTTTGCGACGGTCGCCGCGGAGCTCGGTTACACCCGCGACCCCACGCCTGAGCCCTCGCCGTTCTTCACCACGATGCACGGCTACCGAACACACCCGGAGCGTTGAGCGGTGGGCCTGACGACGATCACGGCGGGCCAGGGGAGCATCGCGGTTCGTAAGGATCTCCGAATCCCGATGCGCGACGGCGTCAGCCTCGTCGCCGACGCCTACCACGGCACCGAGGACACGCCGCGTCCGGCCCTGGTGGCGTTGAGCCCATACGGCAAGGAGTTCGAGGCACTGGCGCTGTCGATCCCGCCGCAACGTCGTCCCAGCCCGCTGTGGGATGGCTGCATCGAGGCCGGCGACATCGCGCGGGTCGTCCGGGAAGGGTACGTCCACGTGATCGGCGACCTGCGCGGCTCCGGCGGCTCGGAGGGAGAGCACATCGGCAACTACAACGCCGGCGGGGTCCCGCTCGGTCAGGATGCCTACGACGTCATCGAATGGGTCGCCGCTCAGCCGTGGTGTGACGGCAACGTCGGGATGATCGGCATCTCCTACTTCGCCTCGATGCAGGTGCTGGCCGCGGCCGAGCGCCCGCCGCACCTCAAGGCGATCTTCGTGTCCGGTGGCCACTTCGACTTCTACGAGACGACGTATCACGGCGGAGTGATGTGGCTGATGCCGCGCGCCGCGCGTGAAGGGCGCGGTGGAGACTCCGGCTGGGCCTACACCGACAACATCAAGTCACGCATGCTCGAGACCCTGTCGGCACAGGAGCTCTCCGAACGCGTCGCGGAGCGCCTGCAGGATCCCGACGTGGCGGCGTGGCCGAACCTGGTCAACGTGTTGCACTACCCCAAGCACCACGAGGCCTGGTTTGACATCGTGATGAACCACCTCGACGGCGAGTGGTACGAGGAGCGCAACCCCATCGCCCTGGCCCCGAACATCGAGGTCCCGGTCTGGCTTCAGATCGATCACGGGCGCGGATGGACCGTCGACGGGACGATCGACCTGTTCAACGCGCTGCAGGGGCCCAGGAAGCTGAACATCGGGCCCTACCCGCCGATGCAGTCACGTCCCTGGGTCGACGAGCACGACAACATGTTCCGCTGGTATGAGTACTGGATCAAGGGCATCGACAACGGGGTCATGGACGAGCCCGCGGTCACGGTCTTCGTGGAGGGCTCCCGACAGAATGTGACGGCCGATCGCTGGCCGCCCAAGCGCGTGCGATACAGCCCCCTGTATCTGCGCCCCCGCCGCAAGCTCTCCGGCGAGCCTGAACCGTTGGGTGCGCAGTACGCCGCCCCCGACGGGTTCTTCCAGGCGCCGCTGACCGTCACCGACAAGGTCGAGGTCCTCAGCTGGAGCACCGAGCCGTTCGAGCACCCGGTCGAGATGATCGGCGCCGGGGCGGCGCACCTGTTCGTCGAGATCGATCAGCCCGACACCAACTTCATCCTGCGCATGTGGGACTACGCGCCCGGCGGCACACGCCAGCTGATCACCACCGGCTATCTGAAGGCCTCACACCGGGAGCTGGACGATCGCAGCACCGACGGCGACCCCCGCCACCCGCACACCGCCGCCGTGCCGGTGCAACCGGGGCAGATCGAGGAGTACGTCCTGCGGCTGTATCCGTTCGCGGCGACATTCCTCCCGGGGCACCGCCTGGTCGCGGAGCTCTCCAACAACGAGCCGCTGGCTGACGAGCACAACGCGTTGCTGCCGCCCGACGCCTTCCACCTGCCGGTCGGCCGGCCGGTGACCCACAAGATCTACCGTGACGCGTCGCATCCCTCGCGACTCGTGCTGCCGTTCACGGTCTGACCGGCCGGTTCGGTTCGGTGTCGGTGTCGGGCGACAGCTACGACGATCCGAACAGGTACCGCGCCACCGTGATGCTCAGCTCGTCGAGCATCGGGCTCCACGGCATCGGCCCCGGAGCCTGAGTCTCGACCTCGTGCGCGGTCCAGCGCGCTGACATCGCGATGATCATGCGGTAGGCGAACCCGATCGCCTGATCCGGATCGGGATGGGCGACGGCTCGGCCGCTGGCCCGAATCGCGCCGGCGAACCGGTCGGCGCCGCGCCGGATCTCCTCGACGCCATGGCGGAAGATGATGTCCTCGTCGCCGACCGTCAATCGGCGGCCCATGATCGACCGGATCAGCGGCTCCTCATCTCGCCACAGCTGGGACAGGTCGCCCACCAGCCGATCGGTCATCTCACGGATGGTCATCGTCGACCACTCAGCGGTGTCCCAGGCCGCCAGCAGCGTCTCGTCCTGCCGCGCGTAGATCCGGTCAAAGACCGACATCAGCAGATCCTCGCGGGTCGCGAATCGCTGGTACACCGTCCGGACCGACACGCCCGCGCGGCGGGCGACGTCGGGCACGGTGAAGCCATGCTGTCCCCGCTCGGCAAACGACTCCTCCGCGGCGGTCAGGATGCGACCGACGGTCGCGCGGCTGCGTGCCTGACGAGGCGGAGCTGGTCCGGGCAAGACCTCATCCTACAGAGCGACGGAGCCGCGATCTTGACAATGGTTCGTACACGGACTACCGTCGGTCACCAGCGTGAGGGCGCTGGTCCGCAGGCACGGTCGGAGCGAGCGGGGTCAGGAGAGGCGGTGGCGGTGGCGATCGACGTGACGTCCGCAGCGACCACGGGGACCTGCCCCGGCGACGGCTCCGTTGCGCCCAGTCGATCGGGGGCCGATCGGATCTTCGCCGTGCTGGGAGCATGCGCCGACAGCATGCATCCGCTGACGCTCGCAGAGCTCGTCGACGCCACCGGCCTGCCGAAGCCGACGCTGCATCGCACCTGCCACAAGCTCGAGTCCCTGGGAGCGCTCCAGCGCGACGGTCACGGCTTTCAGATCGGA
>CAZZYU010000034.1:26674-28629 GCA_964658375.1 uncultured Acetobacteraceae bacterium
CAAGCTCGAGTCCCTGGGAGCGCTCCAGCGCGACGGTCACGGCTTTCAGATCGGACCCAGGTTGTTCGCCCTGGGTCGGATGAGCCCGCAGCTGCGCAGGGTTCGCATGCACAGCCTGCCGTTCATGCACGACCTCGTCGAGCAGACCGGTGGCTCGGCCAGCCTCGGCATCCTCGGCGACGGGTGCGCGCTGTGCATCGAGGAGCTGTACGGCAGACAGGCCGGGTGGCCGCCCGGCGGGCCCGGCGCGACGCTTCCGCTGCACGCGACCGCGATCGGGAAGGCCCTGGTCATGAACTCCGGAGAGGAGGTCCTCGGCGCGATGACGCACGGCCCCTATCTGCCGGCATACACGGCGACCACGATCGTGCGACCCACCGTCCTGCGCGAGCATCTGCGCGCCGCGCGATCGATCGGAGCCGTCGTGCAGCGCGAGGAGTACCTGCGCGGCACCTCCGCGGTCGGCGCGCCGATCGTCGTCGACGGGCAGACGATCGCGGCGGTTGCCGTCGGCGGCCGGTTCGGGGAGCCGGAGCTGCGGCATCTGACCGGCGTCGTGCGCGATGTCGCCCGACAGATCTCCGGGGGCGTATCCGGTCCCGCGTTTCACTGACCGAGACGATCGGCGTGCACACCCGCAACCGCGCGATTACGGTCAGCTCAGGTTCGTCGGTCGCAGCCGCAGGCGGCGGCGGCGACCCAGCCGAGTGACCCATGAGGAGACCGTGATGCCCCCAGCCGCGCAACCGACCATGCGCCTGACGTTGTTCATCAACCCGACGGGCCACCACCAGGCGTCCTGGCGCCACCCGGACGCTCAGGCGGACGCGGGTGTCAACTTCGCTCACTACGTGGAGCTCGCTCAATCCGCGGAGCGAGCCCGGTTTGACGCGATCTTTCTCGCCGACAGCCAGTGTGTGCGCCGGGCGACGCCGGAGACGCTCAGTCACGTCGCGCAATATGTCGCCAACTTCGAGCCCCTCACCCTGATCTCGGCGCTGTCGGCGGTGACGAGACAGATCGGGTTCGTCAGCACGGCGTCCACCAGCTTCAACTATCCCTACCAGGTGGCGAGGAAGTTCGCCTCGATCGACCACATCAGCGGCGGGCGGGTGGGCTGGAACATCGTCGTCTCCGGGGCCAGGGACGAGGCGCCCAACTTCGGCTTCGATGAGCACTTCGACCACGAAGTGCGCTACCAGCGCGCCGAGGAGTTCGTCGAAGCGTGCAAGAGCCTGTGGGACAGCTGGGAGGATGACGCCTTTCCCCGAGACAAGGAGAGCGGGATCTTCCTGCGGCCGGAGAAGCTGCACACGCTCAACCACGTCGGCGAGTTCCTCAAGGTCAAGGGCCCCCTGAACGTCCCCCGCAGCCCGCAGGGCTATCCGGTGTTCGTGCAGGCCGGGTCCTCGCCCACCGGAATGAAGTTCGCCGCCCGACATGCGGAGATGGCGTTCGTCACGCCCCAGACCCTCGCCCAGGCCCAGCAGGGCTACCGCACGGTCAAGGATCTCGCGAGCGCCGCGGGTCGCGATCCCGACCACATCAAGATCATGCCGGGCATCGCCCCGATCGTCGGTCGCACCGCCCAGGAGGCCGAGGAGGAGTTCGACCGGCTGCAATCGCTCCTGCACATCGACGTGGCGCTGAACATCCTCTCGATGAAGATGTCCAATGCGGACCTCTCGCCGTTTGCGCTGGATGAGCCCCTGCCGGTGTCCGCCGAGGTCGACGACGAATCGGGCGGCACCCGGCACTACTTCCGCGTGTGGGCGCAGCTCGGCCAACGGGAGGGCCTCACGCTCCGACAGCTCGCGCTGCGCGCCTCCGGATCCCTGGCGGGGATGGCCGTCCGCGGCAGCGCGACCGACGTGGCCGACGTCATGGAGGAGTGGTTTCGCAACGGGGCGTGTGACGGGTTCAACGTGCAGCCGGCCTACTTCCCGGGACAGTGG
>CAZZYU010000035.1:0-28483 GCA_964658375.1 uncultured Acetobacteraceae bacterium
GAGGGCTCGGTCGTCGTCAACGACGTCCGCAAGGCCAAGAAGGGTCACGGCCTCAACGCGGCCACCGGCGAGATCGTCGACCTCATCGCGGCCGGCATCATCGACCCGGCGATGGTCACGCGCTCCGCGCTGCAGAACGCCGCGTCGATCGCCAAGAACATCCTCACCACCGAGGCGATCGTCGCCGAGGTCCCGGAGAAGGATGGCGGCGGTGGGATGCCCGGCGGTGGCATGCCCGACATGTCGGGAATGATGTAGGCCAGACGGCCTTTCGCAGTGTCACGGGCCCGGAGCGACGCTCCGGGCCCGTTGTCGTTGGAGGGACGATCATCGGACGATTGCATTGGCCTCGCCGCCGGTGAGTGGGTACCGTCGGCTCGTCAATGCGTGATAGCGGCACAGTGATTGAGTCTCGATCCCTACCCCTGCTGGCCAACATGCTCCGTGCGGCGCATGCGATGGCGGTCGATGGGATCGCCGCTCCGCAGGACATCGATCTGGCGATGCGACTCGGCGTCCGCCACCCGGCCGGTCCGATCGAGCTGACCCGGTCGCTGGACGCGGCAACCCGTGACGCGCTGGACCTTCCCGAGCTCGATCCCGAGCTGGAGCCGGTCGTGCCGCGCGCCGCTCCGATGCCCGATGGGCTCGAGGTGTGGGGCGATCCGCAGGTCGGTGTCGTCGGCACCGGCTTCATGGCGACCGGCATCGCCGGCGTGGCGGCGGTGGCCGGACAGGAGGTCTGGCTGCTGGGACGCAGCACCCGCTCGACCGAGGCGGCCACCCAGGCGATCTCCGGATTGCTCGCGCAGGCCGCGAAACGCGATCGCCTCGGCGGACAGTCGGCACATGAGGTCGCCGAGCGCGTGCACGCCACGACCGATCCACTCACGCTCGCGCGCTGCGACATCGTCGTCGAGTCGATCGCCGAGGACCTCGCCGTCAAGCGCTCGGTGCTCGCCGAGCTCGATCCCCATCTGGGGCGCGCGGAGCTGGTGGCGACGACCACCTCGTCCCTGCGGGTGTCGGAGATCGCCTCGGCGACGACGCGACGCGATCGAGTCGGTGGGCTGCACTTCTTCAGTCCCGTCGCCGCCATGAAACTCGTCGAGGTCGCCCAGACGGTCGACCTGTCCGACGAGCTCGTCGCGCGGGCCGCCGCGTGGGCGCGATCGCTGGGCAAGGTGCCGGTGCGCTGCGTCGATCAGCCCGGCTTCATCGTCAACACCCTGCTGGTCCCGTTCCTCAACGACGTCGTGCGCGCGTACGAGGACGGCGCCGGCTCTCCCGAGGAGCTCGATGAGCTGTTCGTCGCCGAGGCCGGGCACCCCATGGGTCCGTTTGCGGTGCTTGATCTGATCGGTCTCGACGTGCTGCTGGCCACGTTGCAGGGCATCCACCGGGCCGACCCCGGCAACGACCGGCTGCGTCCCGCCCAGCCACTGGTCGACTGCGTGGCGCGGGGCGAGCTGGGCCGCAAGACCGGTCGCGGCTTTCACGTCTACACGTCCTAGGCCAGGCCAGAGCCGGGCCGGGCCGGTGCCGGGCACCCGGCCGGTTCGCAGCCGTCGAACGTTCGTCGACGGGCGCGGCGATCGGTCATCCGCGCCCCAAGCGCTGCCGATCATCATCGTCTGCATTTGAGGGATCGGCAGTTGCTGCCGATGAGGCTCCATGCCCTCGACGAACAACGACATCAGGTCTCGCTTGTCCGCACGCGTGCGCGAGCTCTTCGGTGGGCTGTTCGCCCGCGTCTTCATCAGCATCCTGTCGGTGTCGCTTGCCCTCGCGGTGACGCTGGCGATCGTGCTCTCCAGCCAGGCGGCATCGAGCCTGCGGTCCCAGTCAGAGACTGCCAAGGCGGATTCCTCGACGTTGATCGGCCGGGACGTCGACGCCTGGGTGAGCCATCGAACTCAGGACGCGCGCGCGGTCGCCGACGGGCTCACGACGACGGGTGTGACGTCGTCGCGGCTGCGCCTGATCCTGACCGCGTTTCCGAGCCTGAGCAGTGCCCGCGTCTACGACGCCGATGGCGTCGGACGCGTCGTCTCCGGCAGTGGGGCTCCGCCGGCCCGGATCGTCGATTCGTCATGGTTTGACGCCGCCAGCGAGGGCCGGACGAGCTTCTCACCGCTCGTCGGCACCGGCGCTCAGGAGCGCCTGTACCTCGCGGTCCCGCTCACCGCGCCTGGTCACACGCCGGCGCCGGGGGCGCGCTCGAGCGTGCTCGTCGCCTCGGCGCCGATCTCCGACCTGGTCCCCGTCCTGAGGCGCGTTGTCACCGGGCGCACCGGGGAGGCGCTGCTCGTCGACAACTCGCACCGCCTCATCCTCAGCTCGATCGCCACCCGGACGCCGGGTTCCATCACGGTCAACACGGTGGCCGCGCGCCGGGGGCTTGCCGGCCAGAGTGGCGCGACCCTCTACACGGACTACCTCGGCCACCAGGTGGTCGGCGGCTACGCTCCCGTCCCGACCCTGCACTGGGCCGTGGTCGTCAAGCAGAACACCTCCGTCGCGCTGGCGGCGGTGTCGCGCCAGCACCGCCTCGCGGTGGAGCTCATCATCCTCGGCCTGCTGGCCGCGCTGGGCCTGTCGTTGATCGTCGCGGGGTTGCTCAGCCGCCCGCTGATCGCCCTCCAGCAGGCGGCCGCGGCGGTCGCCGCCGGCGACCTGACCGCACGGGTGCAGCCGGCCGGCGCCAACGAGAGCCGTCGTCTTGGCGAGTCCTTCAACACGATGGTCTCCAACATCGAGAGCCTCGTCGACACCCTCCGCGCGGCCGGCGCGGAGATGACGACCTCGGCGGCCGAGCTGTCGGCGGCCGCTGAGCAGCTCTCCTCGGCGACCAACGAGCAGAGCGCCGCGAGCACCGAGACCTCGGCGACGATGGAGGAGCTCTCACGCACCTCGTCGGCGATCGCCGAACATGCCGACGGGGTCGCCCAGCGGTGCATCGAGACCCAGGAGGCGCTGCGAGAGGCGGAGTCGGGCATCCACGCCTCGAGCGAGCGGACGATGGCGCTGGCCAAGCAGGTCGACGAGATCTCCGGGATCCTCGAGCTGATCGACACGATCGCCGAGAAGACGTCCGTGCTCGCGCTCAATGCGGCGATCGAGGCGGCGCGGGCCGGGGAGAGCGGCGCGGGCTTCACCGTCGTGTCGGAGGAGGTGGGGCGCCTGGCCGAGCGCAGCCGGGCCTCCGCGGCGCAGATCGCCGGGATCGTCCGGAGCGCTCAGAACGACGCGACCGCGACGGTGATGGCGATGGAAGCCGGTGGCAAGGAGATGCGCCGCGGGCTCGAGCTCATGGAGGAGGTGACGACCGCCGCCAGCCAGGTGCAGCTCACCACCCAGCAGCAGCGCGCGGCGACGGTTCAGGTCGTGGAGACGATGGCGTCGCTGTCGGAGTCAAACCGCCAGACGTCGGCGACGACCTCGCAGATCGCGGAGTCGGCGGCCAGCCTCTCTCAGATCGCCGGCGAACTGCGGACGAGCGCCGCCGCGATCGAGATCGACCACGCCGATGACGCTCCGTGGCAGCGCCCTCGCGCCCGACCCGCTGACGATGCGCCCGGCGCGTGGACCGACTTTCATCCACCGTCCGGGGCGACGATGCCGTCCCCGCCGCTCGCCGTCGACCACCCGCTCTCGTCGCCGGACCTGGTGGCCGCGTCGCGCAACGGTCACTCGAAGCCGTCCAACGGCGCGCGCCGCAACTGACACGGAGCCGTTGACCGGTGCGTGCTCTCATGCTGCCCGTCGGCGCGGAGCGCTACGCGATCGAGCTGCACGCCGTCCGGGAGGTGATCGAGACGCCGTCCGTCGTTCCGGTCCCGTCCCGCCACCGCCACGTCTACGGCGTGTTGAACATGCGCGGGCAGGTGATCGCGGCGTTGGACACCGGCGGCCTGCTCGGCACCGGCTCGGCCGCGCCGAGCGCCGACGCGGTGCGGTGGTGGGTGATCGTGGAGGGGGCCGGCGAGGTCTGCGCGCTGGCGGCGACCGGCTGTCCGCAGATCCTCGAGCTCCAGGCGCCCTCCGGTGAGGCCGCGCTGCGCAGCGTCTCAGACCGATATCTGCACGACGGAGCGGCCGTGGCACTGCTTGACCTGGAGACGCTGCTCGCCGACCCCGACGCCGACCCCGAGCCGTCGCAGGCGGCGGCATGAGCACCGGCTCCGACGAGCTGCTCACGCTGTTCGGGAGCGAGGCGGGCGAGGCGCTGGAGCTGCTGAGCAACGAGGCGCTCGCGCTTGACGGGGTCAAGGACGCCGGCGAGCACGCCGACCGCGTCGGCGCCATGTTCCGCGCCGCCCATTCGCTCAAGGGGTCGGCCCGCCTCGTCGGCCTGCAGCAGCTCAGCGAGGTCGCCCATGCGCTGGAGGACGTGCTCAGCGAGCTTCGCGCCGGCACGGTCGCCGTCAGCCCCGAGCTCGTCACGCTCGTGCTGCGCGCGGTCGATCTCATCCGCGGCCTGCTGCCTGGTGCGCTGGCCGGCGAGGACCAGCGCGACGCGACCGCCGCCGCGGTGCAAGAGCTCGCCGGCGCCGCCGGCGCGCTGCCCAGGGCCGGCGCGTCGCCCGCGTCCGAGGGGCCCGCGCCCACCCCCGAGCCGCCCGCGCCCGAGGTCGAGTCGCCGACCCCCGCGCCCGCGCCGCCCGCACCCGCCGGCCCGGAGCCGGCCGCGACGACGGGCTCCCCCGCCCCGCTGCTGGACACGATCAAGGTCCCGGTCACCCGCCTGGAGGCGATCGGCCGGCTCGTCGGCGAGGCCCAGGCCGCGCAGCTGGGGCTGGAGAAGCTCGTGGCCACGCCGGATGAAGGGGACGGCGCGACCGCCGCCATCATCGAGCTCGGCCGCGTCCTCGAGGCGCTTGACCGTGAGGCCCAGCGCGCCCGGATGGTGGCGTTCGGCACGGTCGCCGGCCCGCTGCAGCGGGCCGCGTGGGACGTCGCGATGAGCAGCGGCAAGAACGTCGAGTGGAACCTCGCCGGCGCCCAGACCCAGCTCGATCGGCAGGTCCTTGAGCATCTGCGCGGACCGCTGCTGCACCTGGTGCGCAACGCGGTCGACCACGGGCTTGAGCCGTCGGAGGAGCGGCTGGCCGCCGGCAAGGCGGCGGCCGGCCAGGTGAGCGTGCGCGCGCAGACGCGCGGCGAGCAGGTCGTGATCACCGTCTCCGACGACGGCCGTGGGGTCGACGCCGTCGCCGTCGCCGACGCGGCGCGCGCACTCGGCGTCGAGGAGGACCCGGCCTCGGCGATCTTCCGCCAGGGCGTCACGACGGCCGAGGCGGTCACCGAGGTCTCGGGCCGGGGCGTCGGCCTCGACGTCGTGCAGGATGCCGTCGAGCGCCTCCGCGGCCACGTCGCGGTCCGCTCCCAGCCCGGGGAGGGCGCCACCTTCGAGCTCACCATGCCGCTGAGCGTCGCGTCGCTGCGGTGTCTGGTCGCGCGGGTCGGAGCCCAGCGCTACGCCCTGCCGATCCACGCCGCCGTCCGGATCGTGGACGACGTCGCCGACCTCGTCCGTCTCGTCGAGGGCGAGCGCGCGCTTGAGCTCGACGGCAAGCTGCATCCGCTGCACGACCTCGGCGAGCTGCTCGGCGCCGGAGCAGATCCCGCGACCGGTCCCGTCGTGATCCTTCGCGTGAGCGGACGCACGCACGCGATCCGGGTCGACGAGCTGCGGGGCCAGCGTGACGTCGTCGTCAAGGATCTCTCCCGTCTGCTGGGCGCGAGCCCGGCCGTGGCGGGCGCGAGCGTCGAGCCCGAGGGCACGGTCATGCTCGTGCTCGAGCCCGCGGGCATCGTGGAGCTCGCCCTCGGCAGCCCCGCGTTCCGGCCGTCCCACGGCGGCCCGGCGTCCCCGCCGTCGGTCTCGGACCGCGGATCGGCGGACGCCGACCCGGCACGAGCGCCGGCGGGTCAGGGCCCGGCGACGAGCGGCCCGCGGGTGCTCGTCGTCGATGACGCGCTCACCGTCCGAGAGCTCCAGCGCTCGATCCTGACCCGCGGGGGCTACGTCGTCGAGACGGCGGTTGACGGACTCGACGCGCTCGCCGCGCTCGGGCGCAGCCGGCCGGATCTGGTGATCAGCGACGTCGAGATGCCCCGGATGGGCGGCTTTGCCCTGACCGAGTCGATCCGGGCGCATCCGACCCTGTCGAGCCTGCCGGTCATCCTCCTGACCTCGCTGCGCGACGAGCAGCATCGTCGTCGTGGCCTGGAGGCCGGAGCCGACGCATATCTGGCCAAGGACACGTTTCAGGAGGCCGATCTCCTGGAGGCGGTCGAGCGGGTTCTGGGAGGCGAGCCGTGAGGCCGGTGACCGTGGTCGTCGTCGAGGACTCGGTCACCCAACGGGCACTGCTGGTGGCCGCGATCGAGGAGGGCGGCCGGGCGACGGTCGTCGGCGAGGCGGGCACCACCGAGGAGGCGGTCGCCGCCGTCGGACGGCTGGCCCCGGAGGTCGTGACCATGGACCTCGAGATTCCGGGGAACGGGACGCACGGACCCGGCGGCGGCGGGATCGCGGCAATCACCGAGATCATGTTCCGCTGCCCGACGCCGATCCTCGTGCTCAGCGCGCACGGCAACCGGATGAGCTCCCCGGCGATCGAGTCCGCGCTCGCCGCCGGGGCCGCCGACGTGACCGGGAAGCCGCCGATCTGGACCCCCGAACACCGCGATGCTCTGCAACGACAGCTCCTGACGCTGCGCGGCGTCTCGGTGATCCGGCGTCTCGCGCCACGCGATCCGCCGGCGGCGGCGCCACGCCGCGAGCGTCCGGAGCGGGTGCTCGCCCGGGCGATGTCCGGTCCCGATCCAGCCGGCGGCGCGCCCAGTTCGCTCTCCGGCCGACCGTTCGGCGACCGCCGTCCGATCGTGGGGCTCGTCGCCTCCACCGGCGGGCCGCTCGCGCTGCAGCGCGTCATCACGAGCCTGAGCGGCGTCCCGGCCCCGGTCGTGGTCGTCCAGCACCTGCAGGGGGACTTCTCGGCCGGATTCGCTCAGTGGCTGGGGCAGACGACACGCGTGCCGACCCATCTCCTGACCGGCCCGACCGTCCCGCTGGACGGCCACGTCTACGTCGCTCCCGGCGGGCGCCACGTCCGCCTGGATGACGACGGCCTGCTGATCCTCGATCGGCTCCCCGAGCTGCTGCACTGCCCCTCCGCCGATGAGCTGCTGCACTCGCTCGCCGCGTTCGCGGGTGCCGGCGCGATCGCCGCCGTGCTCACCGGCATGGGGTCTGACGGCGCCGCCGGCCTGCGGGCGGTGGCCGCCGCGGGCGGAGCCTGCTTCGCCCAGGACGCCGAGAGCTGTGCGGTGTTCGGGATGCCGCGGGCGGCGGTGCAGGCGGGCGCCGTGGTGGCGACGACGACGCTCGGCGCGATCGGACCGGCGATCCTCAGCGCCGCACACCGGCGACAGCCCGCCTCCGCGCCGGGGAGGGCATCGTGACCGACGTGATCGAGCCGATCTCCCGGCTCCTGCGTCAGCAGATCGGACTGCGTGACGACCGCGCCTCCAAGGCACGTCTGCGCCACGCCGCCCAGGCGCTGGCCGAGCAGGCGCAGATCGAGCTCTCCGCGCTTCCCGCGCGGCTGACGGCCGACCCGGATCTGCGCCGGCGGCTCGTCGATCACGTCACCGTCCAGGAGTCCCAGTTCTTCCGCGATGCGCCGCTGTTCGCCGTGCTGCGCTCGCAGATCCTGCCTCAGTGCGGCGATCCGGTCACCGTCTGGAGCGCCGGCTGCGCGCTGGGCCAGGAGGCGTGGAGCGTGGCGATGCTGCTCAGTGAGGCCGGCCGGCACGACTGGCGGGTCCTCGCCACCGACGTCTCGGCGGATGCGGTCGCGCGGGGGCGGGCCGGACACTTCGCCCAGCGGGAGCTGCGCGGCCTCTCGGCCGCCCGCCGCGATCGCTTCATGACCGTCGACGACAGTGGCTTCACCGTCGCCCCGGCCCTGCGCGAGCGGGTCAGCTTCACCGAGCACAACCTCGTGCGCGATCCCCTGCCGGCCCAGGTGGCCAGTGCCGGGCTGGTGCTGCTGCGCAACGTGCTGATCTACTTCGACCAGGCCGAGATCCAGCGGCTGTTCGCGCGGCTGGCCCAGACGCTGCCCCCCGGCGCCTGGGTCGTGCTCGGTGGCAGCGAGATCCTCCATGCCGTCCCCGGCTTCGCGCTGACCCGGGTCGACGAGCTCTTCGTCTACCGCGCCACGGGAGCGCCCGTCGCCACGACGCCGCCGGCGCCACCGCCACCACCGGTGCAGGCACCGCGCCCGGCGCAGCTGCCCAGCCGCGAGAGCCTGCTCGCCGCCGGCGAGCGACATGCGGCGGCGGGCCGGCCCGCGGCCGCGGTCACCTGCTTTCGCCGGCTCGTCTACCTCGACCCCGACGACCCCGCGGCGCGGCTGTTGCTGGCGCTCGCCTTCGACGCGGCCGGCGACTGCGACGCGGCGCGCCGGGCCTACCGGGCGACGGCAGCGACCTTCGCCCGCCGCTCGCCGGGGGATCTGCCCCCGCGCGTGGCGGGCTACGGAATCGACGAGGTCCGCGGTCTGCTCGCCGAACGGCTCGATGATCCGGAGCTCGTGACATGAACCCGGGGCGGATCCTGATCGCCGACGACTCGGCCGTGGCGCGCATGGTGCTCAGCAACGAGCTCGCCGCCCAGGGTCACGAGATCGTCGCCGCGACCGACGGCCTGGAGGCGCTGGCGCAGGCGCGGGCGCAGCTGCCGGAGGTCATCCTGCTCGACGTCGAGATGCCCGGTCTCGACGGGTTCGAGGTCCTCGCCGCATTGCGCGCCGACCCCGCGCTCGCCGACATCCCGGTCGTCTTTCTCACCGGCATCGACGACAGCGCGACGGCCGCGCGCGGACTTGCCGCCGGCGCGCATGACTATCTGCGAAAGCCCTTTGAGCCGGTCGAGCTGCTCGCGCGAGTCGGGGCCGCGCAACGAACCAAGCGGCTGCAGGACGAGCTGCGCCAGCGCAACGAGCAGCTGTCCAGGCTGGTGGTGACCGATGCGCTCACCGGCCTGTTCAACCGTCGCTACGCGACCGAGCAGCTGGCGCATCTGGTCCAGCACGCTCGTCGTCATCGCCATTCGCTCAGCGTCGTGCTGCTCGACGTCGACCATTTCAAGGCGATCAACGACAGCTACGGGCACGGCGTCGGCGACGCGGCGCTGCGGGAGCTGGCGGGCCGCCTCACGACCCGGCTGCGCCGGGAGGACACGATCGCCCGGTGGGGCGGGGAGGAGTTCCTCGTCCTGCTCCCGGATATCGACAACGACGGCGCGGAGGCCGTGGCCGAGGCGCTGCGCGCGGCCGTTGCCGCGTCGCCGCTGTCGGTCCCCGGCGGTCCGCTGCCGGTGACGATCAGCGTCGGGTGGGCGACCTGGGAGGACGAGGACGAGGACGCGCTGGTGCGGGGCGCCGATGAGGCCCTCTACGCGGCCAAGGCGGCGGGACGCAACCTGGCGCGCGGGCGATCGCCGGTGGCCCGCTGACGCGAGGGCGATCGCCGGCGGTGAGCTGACTGCTGCCCGCGCCGCCGCGGTCCACCGCGCGGGGAACCGCTACAGCGCGGTCGGCACCCGAGCCAGCGCGGCGACCCGATCGGCGACGTGCTCGGCGTCACGCGCGATCCCCGCCAGCCGGCCCGAGCCCCAGGTGTACAGCCACGGGAGGCCCAGCACGTACAGCCCGGTGGCGTCGCAGATCCCGCGCGTGTACCGCGGCTCGCCGTCGCGCTGGAAGCTCGGCACGGTGACCCATGACCAGTCGCTCACAAAGCCGGTCGCCCAGACGACCGATCGCACTCCGGCGGCGCGCAGGTCAAGCGGGGCGCTGCCGTCGCCCGGCGGCTGCCACACCGCCCGGTAGCGGGCCTCCTCGGGCGCGGTGATCCCCTCGCGTGAGATCCACTCGTCGATCGTGTCCTTGATCCGATCCGCGGTCGCGTCGGCGCCATCGAGGTTGTCGCGCAGGTCCCCCTCGAAGCTGAGCACCCCATGGCGAGCATCGCGCAGACGGCCATGCAGCGACATCCCGTCCGCGGCGAAGGCGCGCAGGTCGATGTCGTGGCCGCCGTCGCGGCCGGTCATGTAGTGGTTGGGCTCGTGGCGGGCGGCTCGCACGCCCTTGGGATGATCCTCGACGGGCATGTCGTAGTGGCCGATGTCCTCCAGCCAGGCGATGCAGTCACGCCCGCGGTAGCGCCGCGACACGCGCGGCGCCGAGCCGACCGCCAGGTGGACGTCGCGCCCGCCGAGGTGCAGATCCTCGGCGATCTGGGCTCCGGACTGGCCGGTACCGACCACGAGCACCGCGCCGTCGGGCATCGACGAGGGGTTGCGGTACTGAGAGGAGTGCAGCTGGGTCAGCTCGCGCGGCAGCGCGTCGGCGATCGCGGGCCGGCGTGGCCGGTGATAGCCGCTGACGCACAGCACCACCTGATGGGCATGCACGTCGCCCTCGGTCGTCGATACGGAGAACCCGGAGCGCCCGCGGCGGGCCACCCGGGTCACCTCGACTCCCTCATGCACCGGCGGATCAAACGACGCCGCGAAGGACTCGACGTAGCGCACGATGTCGTCGCGCCCCATGAAGCCGTCGGGGTCGGGTCCGGCGTAGGGGTGCTCGGGAAGCCGGCACTGCCAGTTGGGGGTGACCAGACAGAACGTGTCCCAACGACCGTCGCGCCACGAGCCGGCGATCCGGTCGCGTTCCAGCAGCACGTGCTCGACGCCGCGCCGGCGCAGGTACCAGCTCGCACACAGGCCGGCCTGGCCGGCGCCGACGATCGCGACGTCGACGTGGCTGGGCAGCCGGCTCGTCGGTCGCGGCGCCGCCGGCGCCGTCGTGCGACGACGCAGCCGCTGGACGGTGGCCGGCGCGTCGGGCGCGCCACCGTGAAGCTCGGCGCCGCGCAGGAGCGTCTCGGTGAGCTCGGCCGCCGCCGTGCAGGCGTAGCCGTAGCGCTCGCGGACGCGGTCAGAGGCCTCTCCCAGTCCCCGCCGGACCCGCGCG
Source organism: uncultured Acetobacteraceae bacterium (assembly GCA_964658375.1). GTDB lineage: Bacteria > Actinomycetota > Thermoleophilia > Solirubrobacterales > Solirubrobacteraceae > Palsa-465. Next base: position 11,055 of record CAZZYU010000035.1, read on the forward strand.
GCCAGCTCGTCGCGGGGATAGACGGCCCGCTCCACCAGCCAGCGCTCGATCGCCCGGGACGGGGAGACCCCGTGCTGGACGTGTCCGTCGGCCCAGCGGATCGAGAGCTCGACCTCGGGCATCAGTGGCCGCCCATTCGAATACGCGCCTGAGCAACCACTAGCTCGCCTCCACCTCGTAGGGCACCGGCTCGGGGGTCCGGTAGAGCTCGGGTCGCAGATCGCGGATCGGCGACAGCTTGCGCCGCGCCCGCTCCAGCGTGGCGGCGACGTCGACGGTGCTGACCGCCAGACCGGGCTCGGTCGGCGGGTCGGTGACCGCCAGGGGGTCTCCGGCCGGTCCGACGATGCGCGCGCCGCCCAGGAAGCGCAGCTTGCCGAAGTTCCCGGTCTGGTTGGCGGAGGCGACGATGAACGAGTTCTCCGCCGCGCGGGCGCGATCCCACAGCTCTGACCGCCGCCACTGGCGGTCGTCGGTGAGGACCGGCGCGGCGTTCGTGGCGCTGCACGGCCACGCCGAGAGGATGCACAGCACCTGGGCGCCGTCGAGCGCCAGCGTCCGCGCGGCCTCCGGGAACGCCTTGTCGTAGCAGATGATCATGCCCAGCCGGCCGACCGGGGTGTCGAACGCGGCCAGCTCGTCGCCGGTGGTCGTGAACCGGTTCTCGTCCAGCGGCAGGTGGGTCTTGCGGTAGCTGCCCAGCAGCCCGTCGCCGCTGACGCACGCCGCGGCGTTGTACCGCACGCCGCCCTGTACCCCGGACGGGCTAGAGCCCCCGTCCTCGCAGAAGCCGACGCAGACGACCATCTCCCCGGCGAGCTGCGCGATCCGGGCCAGCTCCGGACCGTCGGCCGACAGCGCCGGCGGGGGATCGGCATCGCCGTGCAATGTCTCGACGTAGCCGCCGAGCGCGGCCTCGGGCAGGACGAGCAGGTCGACATCCTGGGCGCGGGCCCGCTCGATCGTCGAGGCGATCGTCGTAAGGCAGGTCTCCATATCCCGGTCAAAGGGGGCGGCGGCGGCGGCGATCGTGATCTCGCTCACGCGGCGGCTCCCAGTCCCGAGACGGCGCCGGTCAGCGCCGGCGTGAGCTCGCCGTCGGGCCAGCGCAGGCGGACGCCGGGCTCGCCGACCAGCGACCCGCAGCGGGCCGACACCGCCTCCCCGGCATCGGGCGCCGGCGCCCCGGGTGCGTCGGCGGTGAGCATCGCGAATCCCGGAAAGCACGTCAGCCAGTCGGCCAGCTCGGCGTCGCGGGGCCGCGGCACCGCGGACACCTCGAGCTCGGCACCGCAGCCCGATGCCTCGGCGAGCATCCCCAGCGTGCCCACCAGCCCGGCCATCGAGACGTCCTTGGCGGCCCGCGGCCGCGCCCGTGCGACCGCCGACAGCATCGGCGCCAGCTGCTCGCGCGCGCGCCCGGAGCTGGAGTCCCACTGGCGCCCGGCGTAGCCCGGCCGCCAGTCACCCGCCAGATCGGCGGTCAGCGTCACCGCGTCGCCCGCCCGCCCGCCGCCGGCGGCCACCGGCTCGCGCGTCGTGCCCAGGCCGGTGACCGCGAGCGCCGCCGGGGCTCCGAGCGACGTGTGCCCGCCGAGCACCGGCAGCGCCAGCGCGTCGGCGCCGCGGCGGATCCCCGCCAGCACCCGCGCGGCGTGCTCGGCGTCAGGGGCGGCCACCGCATCCAGCGCGCCGACGGGGGCGGCGCCCATCGCGGCCAGATCGTGAGCGGTGACGAGCATTCCGCACCAGCCCGCCCACTCGGGGTCGCGCGCCACCATCGCGGGCACGATCGCGTCGACGCAGGTGACGACATCGGAGCCGGGAACCGGTACGCCGTCATCCCCGCGCCAGCGGTCATGGGGCACGAGCTCGCCGATCAGTGCGCCGAGCGGCTGCTTGGTCGCACCGGCCAGGTCGGCGAAGCGGCCCAGGTCCCAGCACATCAGCCGGTGCGGCCGACCGGCGACCGACAGCGCCCGGACATCGGACCACCCGAGACGGTCAAAGAAGCCGACCTGCGCGGACTGGACGTGGGCGTCGAAGCGCAGCGCGCCGACGTCCAGCGCGCGGGCGCAGGCCGCGCGCACCAGCGCGGCGCCGACCCGTCCGCGGTCGGGTCCGCACGCGTCGGCGTCGACGACCAGGCGGCTGCCGCGCCACCAGCCGATCGCCTCGCCGCCGGGCGTGTCGGGGTGGATCCGGACGCCGCCGAGGACTCGGCCGCCGGGCGCCACCGCGACGAGCACGCGGGTGTGAGGATCGGCGTCGGCGTCATCGCGGTCATGGTGTGCGAACAGCTCCTGCCGGTGCACGAACTCACGCCGGCGCAGCGCGTCATGGGCGTCGCGCGCGCCGACCAGCTCGTCGGCCGCCACGATCAGCCACGGTGCCGGCTGGACGCGAGCGCCCGGGCCGCCCAGGCGCGCGATGATGTCGGGTCCGGGGCTCGGCATCACCCGCCCACCGAGGCCAGTGCCGAGCACGCGCCACAGGCCGCGCAGCCGGCGCCCTGGTCGGCGCCCCGCATCCCGGCCTCGCGCAGGGCGTCCGCAACACGGCGCGTCACCTCGGCCAGCAGCTGCGGCGACGGCGCCGGGACGCCGTCGGCGAAGGCCAGGGATCCGACGAGCGGCCGGTAGGGAACGACGAACGGATAGACGCCCATCTCGATCAGCCGCCGCGCGCCGGCGACCAGCTCGTCAGGGTCCTCCCCGAGTCCGACGAGCAGGTAGGTCGAGACCCGGTTGGCCCCGAACACCCGCACCGCCCGGGCCCACGCCTGCTCATAACGGGCGACCGAGACCGTCGCCTTGCCCGGCGTCCACCGCCGCCGGACCTCCTCATCCAGGGCCTCGATGTGGATCCCGATCGCCGCCGCGCCGGCCTCGCGCAGCCGATCGATCCACGCCAGGTCCAGTGGCGGCTCGATCTGCACCTGGATCGGCATCAGCGGCACCGCCGCGACGACCGCCGCGACGCAGCGCGCCAGGTGGCGGGCCCCGCGGTCAGCGCCGTTGGAGGTCCCGGTCGTCATCACCATCTGGCTGACCCCGTCCAGCCGCCAGGCCGCCTCGGCGACCTCGGCCAGCTGCTCGGGACGCTTGACCTGGGGGGTGGCGCCCGCGCGCAGCGACTCCTCGATCGTGCAGAAGCGACAGCGCGTGGACTCCTGCGCGTAGCGGATGCACGTCTGCACGACGGTGGTGGCCAGCACGTCGGTGCCGTGCAGCCGCGCCAGCGCCTCATACGGCACGCCGTCGGCGGTCGCCGAGTCATAGAACCGCGGCCGGGTGACCGGCTCCAGGGCGTCTGACTCGACCACCACCCCGTCGCGGGTCAGCTGCCCGGCGTCATCGACGGCGAACGGCGAGTCGCCGGCCATCGGCAACGTCGCCGAGCACCCGCCCCGCAGGCGCCAGTGCCCATCATCCGACGGTCCGGCGCCCGCCCGCCGGCGCACCGGCGGCGGCGCGGCCCGCAGGCCGTGGACGGCCAGCTCGGAGCGCAGATCGAGATCCATGTGGGGAGGCGTCGCCCCTAGAACATCCAGGTGCTGTTGATGATCGCGCCCTTGCGGGCGTACTCGATCATCGCGTCCTGCATGTCCAGCGGATGGCACGGGATCACGCCCTCCATCAGGTCCTCCTCGCGTACCCCGTGCAGCGAGAGGCCGAAGCGGCAGGCGAACACCTTGCCGCCCTCCTCCATGTACTTCTTCAGCTGGCCGTTCTCGTTGCGCATGCCCGGGAACAGCTCGTTGCCGACCGTGGGAAAGCCGCGGGTCTCGACACAGTTCAGGGCGCCGATCCCGTAGAAGTACAGCGCCGTGTCAAAGCCCTTGCGGAGCGCGCGGATCGCCATCAGCACGGCGACAAGGCTGACCGAGGACTCGTTGGTGATCCCGTGGACGAGACCGAAGTACGTCTCGCCGGGCTCGGCCTGATAGTCGGGGAACACCTTCGTGCTCCCGTACAGCGACTCGCCCTCACCCTTGGTCGGGTGCGGGATCTCCATCAGGCTCGCGATCTCCTGATCGCTCAGCTTCGGTTCGACGGCCATTGGGACACTCCTGTCAGGGGACGGTCTGACTCGAGTCTCTCCGTCGCCGTCGCCCGTCTACCTGGACACGTGGCCAGCGTTGGCGCGCGATGTCTGAACACGCGGCCAGTCGCGTCCGAGCCGGGCATAGATCTCCCCGGTCGCGCGGGCGACCGCCGACCAGTCGAAGGCGAGCACGTGGGTCCGTGCCTGGGCGGTCAGCCGGGCGCGCAGCGCGTCATCGCCCAGCGCGCGCCCGATGACCTCCGCGAGCGCCACCGCGTCGCCGGCGGGAAAGCGCAGGCCGACCCGGCCGTCGTCGGGGACGACCTCGCTCAGGCCGCCGGTGTCGGCGACGACACACGGGCAGTCGCCGGCCATCGCCTCCAGCGCGACGATCCCGAACGGCTCATAGATCGACGGCACGACGCAGAGATCGGCGACCCGGTACAGCGTGCGCAGCATCTCGTCGCCGACCCAGCCCAGGAACCGCCCGGAACCGTCCAGGCCCAGCCGGCGCGCCTGCCGGCGCAGCTGCGCCTCGGCCGGTCCCGCGCCGGCGACGACGAAGCGGACGTCGCCACGCTCCCGGGTCACTGACGCCAGCGCCTCCAGCGCGAGGTGAAACCCCTTCTCGTGGACCAGGCGCCCGACGAGCGCCACCAGCCGCTGGTCAGGAGCGGCGAAGCGGCGGCGCAGGCCCGAAAGATCCCCCGGGAGATCCCCGCCCGGGTCCGCGGTGACCGGCTCGGGCGCAGCGGCGACGCCGTTGGGCAGGACCGTGATCTGCCGGGCCGCCACGCCGAACACCGCCGTGAGGTGGCGCGACATGAAACGCGAGCAGGTGATGACGTGGTCGGCGTCCCGGACCATGGCGCGCTCGCAGGCATGGATGACCGATTGCGGGTGCTTGGAGATCCAGCCGCCGTGGCGGCCGTGCTCGGTCGCGTGGACGGTGACCAGCCACGGGCGCCCGGCGCGGCGGGCGGTCCGCCGAGCCGCGTCGGCGACCAGCCAGTCGTGTGAGTGGACGAGATCGATGTCGATCGATTCGATCAGCTCGGCGGCGAGCTCCGCCATCGCGGCGTTCATCCGCGCGACCCACTCCAGAAAGGCGTCCATCTTCCGCGGAACCCGGTCCCCGCCGGTCCACGTGGCCCGGTGCACGACGGCGCCGTCGCTCGGCGCGATCCTCCCGGTCCCGGTCCCCACCGGCCCGGCGGCGGCTCGGGTCACGACGTGGACCTCGACCCCCTGGGCGACGAGCTGCCGGGAGAGCTCACCGACATGGCGGGCCAACCCGCCCTCGATCACCGGGGGGTACTCCCAGGAGAACGTCAACACGCGCATCGGCGGAGGTTGACCCTAGCGCCCGCGGAGGGGATATCGTCGGTGTCGGGGAAGGGATTTGGACCAACCCGATCGACACCTATCACGCGCCGGGACAGCGACCGCCGACATGGGCGATTGGATGCTCGCGCCGGGGGCGATCCTCGAGGGCCTGCCCGACGCGGTCGTGGCCAGCGGCAGCGATGAGCGGATCGTGTTCGTCAACTCCCTGGCCGAGCAGCTGTTCGGATATCCGCGCGACAAGCTGCTCGGCGAACCGGTGCAGATGCTGTGGCCCGAGCGCTACCGCTCCCGCTACACACGCAACATGCGGCTGTACTTCGCCACCGAGGACCCGTTGCGGTTCTCGACCGAGGCGTGGGGGATGCGCAGCGACGGCGCGGAGTTCATGGGCGAGATGAGCTGGGGCATCGTCCAGTCCTCCCGGGGTCCGCTGCTGCTGGCGATCGGCCGGGACGTCACCCGGCGGCGCGCCACCGAGGCCCGGCTGCGCGCGATCGCCGCGCTGGGTGACCGCGCCCTGGCCGGCGCCGATGCCGTCTCGCTGGCCGCCGAGGCGGTCGACCTGCTCGGCGCGACGCTGCCGATCATCGGTGCCGAGGTGCGGACGGCCGACGGGGCGGTGCTCGGCCACGCCGGTCCGACCGTGGAGCCCGGTCTGCGATTCCCGCTCGGGATCGGCGACGTGCTGCTGGTCGCCGCCGACGGCAAGCTCACCGACGACCAGCTGAGCTTCGTCCGGGCGCTGGCCAACACCCTGGCGGCCGCGCTCGGGCGCCTGCGCGGAGAGGAGCGCGCCCGCCACGAGGCGGTTCACGATCCGCTCACCGGCCTGGCCAACCGCACCCTATTGCGTGACCGCCTGCACCACGCGGTGGCCAAGTCGCGCCGTGGCGCTGCCTCGGCGGCCGCGCTGTTCATCGACCTTGATGACTTCAAGGGCGTCAACGACCGTTACGGCCACGCCGCCGGCGACCAGGTGCTCGTCGAGCTGGCCAACCGGCTGCGCGCCGCGGTCCGGCCCGGGGACACGATCGCCCGGTTCGGCGGCGACGAGTTCGTCGCGATCTGCGAGGAGGTCGACGAGGCGGCGGCGATGATGGTCGGCGTCCGCATCCTGCAGGCCGTTCAGCAGCCGTTCCTCATCGACGGTGCCGAGCACGCGCTGTCGGCGAGCGTCGGGATCGCGCTCGGCCGCGGCGACGCCGAGGAACTGTTGGTCGACGCCGACGCTGCCGCCTACCGGGCCAAGGCCAACGGCCGCGGGCGCGTCGAGCTGTTTTGAGAGCGAGACCGCGTCAGCTCCGCGCGAGCACGGCGATGCCGTGGTTGCGCAGCAGCTCGGCGAGCGCGACGGGCTGCTCGAGTGAGACCGGCTCGCCGCCGAGGACGTCGTGCCAGTCGCCGCCGAGCGCCGGCAGCCGGCCCTCGGTCTCAGGGCGGACAGCGACGGCCACGAGCACCTGGCGCTCGCCGCGGGTGAACGCGACCACGCCGGGTCCGGCGTCGATCGGCTCATAGCCGCCATGGTCTGAGAACGGGCCCGGGCGGCGGATGCGCAGGCCGAGCAGCTGCATGCACAGCCACAGCTTGCGGTTGTCTGCGTCGGGGGGCGCTCCGCCCTGGAGCTTGGCCATCACCGCCTCGTTCCACTCCCAGTCGACCGGGCGGCGGTTGTCGGGGTCGACGAGCGCGCGCAGCGCCAGCTCATCGCCCTGGTAGAGGTCGGGCACGCCGGGGCAGGTGAGCTTGAGCGCCAGCGCGCCGAGCGCGATCCGCTCACCGAGCGCCGCGACCCGTGTGGCGAGCGGCTCGAACGCCTCCAGGAAGCGACGGTCGTCGTACAGCGCGGCGACGAAGTCGTGCACCGCGGTCTCCCACGCCGCGTTCTGATCGATCCAGTTGGTGTTGCGCTTGGCCTCGCGCAGCGCCTTCTCCATGTAGCCCTGGATGCGCTCGCGCTCGATCGGCCATGCGCCGACGAGCGTCTGAAACAGGAAGTAGCGCTCCAGGTCGTCGGGAGCTCCGTCGGCGGAGCGCAGCGAGTCGGTCATCGCCATCCACGTGCCCACCCGTTCGGTCCACTCATCGGCGATCCAGGTCAGGGCGGTGATCCGGGCCCGCACGTCGGCCGAGCGCTTGGTGTCGTGGGTCATCGTGGTCAGCAGCGCCTGCGGGAAGCGGGCGGCCCGCTGTGCGTTGGCGGCGTGGAAGTGCTCCACGTCGATTCCGAAGCGACCGGGGTCGCCGCCGACGTCGCACAGCGACAGCAGTCGCCCGTAGCGATAGAACGCGGTGTCCTCGATTCCCTTGGCCACCACCGGCGGGGTCGTCTGCTGAAAGCGGGTGACGAACTCCGGGGCGACGTCGCGCTCCAGCAGGATCGCCTCGGCGACGCTCTGCGGCAGGTCGGCGGCGTCCGCGACCGCGGCGCGGTCGGCCGCGTCGACCTCGCCGCGCTCCGGACGGACGTAGCTGCGGTACACCGGAAACGACGCGACCCCGCGGGCGAGCGTGTCGGGGTCGGACAGGTCGGCGCCGGCGACGGCGAGCAGCCGCTCGATCTCGGGGGTGAAGGTCGTCGTCGCCTGCTCCTGCTTGGCCTCCAGCGCCACGGCGTCAAACGGCCGCGCGTCGCCCGACAGCTCCTGCCACAGCTGCGTGAACGGCGCCTCGGCGCTGGGCTGCACGAACACCGCGCAGACGTCGTTGAGGAACTCATAGCCGACGGTGCCGGTGACCGGCCAGCCCTCGCGCAGCTGCTCGGAGGACTCGAGGATCTTCTCGATCCAGACCGTGTCCGCGCCGCCGTCGCGCAGGCGCTCGAAGTACTGCAGCGGGTCGGCGAGCCCGTCGGGATGGTCGATGCGCAGGGCGTCGACCAACCCCTCGCCGACGAGTCGCAGGACGAGCGAGTGGGTCTGCTCGAACACCTGCCGATCCTCCTGGCGCACCCCCGCCAGCTCGTCGATGTCAAAGAACCGGCGGTGGCGACCGGTGGCGGGATCGACGTCGAAGAACTGGTCGCGCAGCGTGGGATCAGACCAGAACCGGTTGGCGTCGTCGGTGGCCATGTGGTTGGGGACGATGTCGAGCACGAGCCCCAGCCCCGCATCGTGGGCGGCCTGCGCGAGCGCCCGGAACGCCGGCTCCCCGCCGAGGTCGCGCGAGAGCCGCGTCGGGTCGATCACGTCGTAGCCGTGCGTCGAGCCGGGACGGGCCTGCAGCGACGGCGACAGATACAGGTGTGAGATCCCGAGATCGCGCAGGTAGGGGATCCGCCGCGCGGCCTCGGCGAACCCGAAGTCGGGCGTCAGCTGCAGGCGGTAGATCGCCCGGAAGGGCCGGGGACCGGCGCGCGACACGGGTCAGGCCACGCGCTTGAGGATCGTGATGGAGTGCGCCATGACGTCGACGGTCGCCCGGGGCTCGTAGGCGACGCTGCCCGCCGCGGCGTCGGGGTCGGCGGTGCACAGCTCCAGCTCCCACCGCTTGCCCATCGTCGGCGGGCGCGGCAGCGTGAACCGGCGGTCCTCGTTATGGGCGTTGAACAGCAGCACGAACGAGTCGTCCTCGATCTCCTCGCCGCGGGGACCGGGCGTCGGGATCGCCTGGCCATTGAGGAACATCCCGAGCACCGCCTCGCCGTGCTCCCAGTCGCGACTGGTCATCTTGCGCCCGTCGGGGCGAAACCACCACACGTCGGGCAGCGGCGCGTCGTCGAGCTCGCGGCCGCGCAGGAACGTCTCGCGACGGAACGTGCAGTGCTCGGCGCGCAGGCGGATGAGGCGCTGGGTGAACGCGTGCATGGCGTCGCGCTCGGGGTCCTGGTTCCAGTCATACCAGCTGATCTCCGAGTCCTGGCACCAGCCGTTGTTGTTGCCGTTCTGGGTGCGGTTGAGCTCATCGCCGCCGAGCAGCATCGGGGTCCCCTGGGAGACGAACAGCGTGGTGAGGAAGTTGCGCTGCTGGCGCAGGCGCAGCGCCCGGATCGCGGGATCGTCGGTCTCGCCCTCGGCCCCGCAGTTCCACGAGCGGTTGTCGTCGGTGCCGTCGCGGTTGTCCTCGCCGTTGGCCTCGTTGTGCTTGGCGCTGTAGGAGACGAGATCACGCAGGGTGAAGCCGTCGTGGGCGGTGATGAAGTTGATCGACGCAAACGGCTCGCGGCCGTCGGACTCATAGAGATCCGCCGAGCCCGACAGGCGCTCGGCGAACTGGCCGACCGACGCGCTCGCCCGCCAGAAGTCGCGCATCTCGTCGCGGTAGACCCCGTTCCATTCCGACCACAGGATCGGGAAGTTGCCGACCTGATAGCCGCCCGGACCGACGTCCCAGGGCTCGGCGATCAGCTTGACCTGGGAGAGGATCGGGTCCTGGTGGATCGTGTCGAAGAACGCCGACAGCCGGTCGACGTCATAGAGCTCACGGGCCAGCGCGGAGGCGAGATCGAAGCGGAAGCCGTCGACGTGGCACTCGACGGCGAAGTAGCGCAGCGAGTCCATGATCATCCGCAGGACGGCCGGGTTGACCGGGTTCAGCGAGTTGCCGGTGCCGGTGAAGTCCATGTAATGGCGCAGGTCGTCGGGGACCAGGCGGTAGTAGGAGCTGTTGTCGACGCCCTTGAAGGAGAGCATCGGCCCCAGATGGTTGCCCTCGGCGGTGTGGTTGTAGACGACATCGAGGATCACCTCGATGCCCGCCTGGTGAAGCGCCTTGACCATCCCCTTGAACTCGCGCACCTGCTCGCCGCGCCGGCCGGTCGCCGCATACTCGGAGTAGGGGGCGAAGTAGCCGATCGTCGAGTAGCCCCAATAGTTCTTCAGGCCCCGGTCAAACAGGAACGACTCGTCGGAGATGTGATGGACGGGCAGCAGCTCGACCGCCGTGACCCCGAGATCGGACAGGTACTCAAGCGCCGGCTCGGACGCGAGCCCCGCGTAGGTGCCGCGCAGCTCCTCACGCACGTCGGGGTGGGTCATCGTGAAGCCCTTGACGTGGGTCTCATAGATGATCGTGTCGGCGAACGGGGTTCGCAGCGGACGGTCGCCCTCCCAGTCAAAGCCCTCGTCGATGACCACCGACTTGGGCACCGCGTAGGAGTCGTCCTCGTCGTCGGGCTCGAAGTCGGCGTCCTCTGCGCCGTTGGGAACGTAGGGCAGGACGTTGGCCTCGTCCTTCCAGTCGACGGTCCCCTCGATCGCCTTGGCGTACGGGTCGATCAGGAGCTTGTCGGGGTTGAAGCGCAGTCCCCGGTCGGGCGCGTACTCGCCGCGCACCCGGTACCCGTAGCGCTGGCCGGGCCCGACGCCCGGCAGATAGCAGTGCCAGTTATGGGCGCGGTTGGCCCGGACCTCGACCCGGGTCTCGACCCCGTCGTCGTCAAACAGGCAGAGGTCGACCCCGGTGGCGTTCTCGGAGAAGATCGAGAAGTTGGTCCCGCGTCCGTCCCACGACGCGCCCAGCGGAAACGGCCGTCCTGGCCAGACATCGGTCATCGAATCAGGGCTCCTGACATTCCGGGCAGTCGCAGATACCCCCCGGAGAGCTGCCCCTCATCACCGGCGGCGACGCCACCCGAACGGGTGGCCAGCTCGATCGTCGAGCCCTGGCAGGGTATCCCGACGGTGTCGGCGCCGAAGTTGCAGGCCAGCTCAAACGGTCCCCGGCGGGCGATCAACCAGCACGATTCCTCGTCGTACTCGACCTCTGACACGCCCTCGGAGGCCAGCCGCCGGCGCGCCTGGATCAGTTCTCGGTACAGGCGGGCGAGACCCGGATCGCGCTGGCGGGTCAGCTTGGAGCGCTCGAATGTCGCGGGATCCTCGGGGTCGGGGATCTCGCCCCCGAACGCGGCGAAGGACGCGAACTCGGCGCGGCGTCCGGTCCGGGTCGCCTCGGCGATGTCGGGATCGATGTGGCTGGAGAAGAACTGAAACGGGGCCAGCTCCCCGTACTCCTCACCCATGAACAGCATCGGGACAAACGGCGACAGCAGCACGCAGAACGCCGCCAGCGGGCGGGCCGCCGCCGGCATCCGATCGCCGTAGGCGCGGTTGCCGACCTGGTCGTGGTCCTGGGAGAAGACGACGAACTTGTAGGGCGGCACGTCGTCGGCGGGGGCGCCGAAGCGCTTGCGGCGAAACGGCGAGTAGCCGCCGTCGTCGACGTGCGGGCGATGCAGCGCCTTGGCCAGCTGGGCGATCGAGCCGAAGTCGGCGTAATAGCCGTCGCGCTCGTCGGTGATCAGGGTGCGCAGCGCGTGATGGAAGTCGTCGGCCCACTCGGCGTCGCAGTCATATCCGCCCTGCTCGCGCGGTCGCATGACCTTCGGGTCGTTCATCCCCGACTCGGCGATCACGTAGGCGCCGGGATCGATCGCGTGGACGCGGCGGGCGAGCTCGGCGACGATGTGCTCGGGGCTGGAGTCGAAGATGGCGTGGATCGCGTCCAGGCGCAGGCCGTCGACGCCGAACTCCCGCACCCAGCCCTCGGCGCTCTGGCAGACCCACTCGCGCACCGCGTCACAGTCGGCGTCGTCGTAGTTGATCGCCTTGCCCCACGGCGTCTCATACTTGCCGGTGAAGTACGGACCGAACGCCTCCAGCGCGCCGCCGCCCGAGGCGCCGACGTGGTTGTAGACGACGTCGAGGATCACCGCCAGTCCGTGGCCGTGAGCGGCTGCCACCAACTCGGCGAACGCCTGCGGGCCGCCGTAGGAGGACTGCGCCGCCGACAGGTAGACGCCGTCATAGCCCCAGCCCCGGGCTCCGGGGAACTCGGCGACCGGCATCACTTCGATCGCGGTCACGCCGAGCTGGGCGAGCTCGGGCAGGTGCGCGATCGCGGACTCAAACGTCCCCTCGGCCGTGAAGGTGCCGATGTGCAGCTCGTAGATCAGCAGCTCGTCGGCGGCGACGGGGGTGAACCCGTCGGCGGCGCCGGGCAGCGCCCGGGCGTCAAACAGCCGCGACGGGCCGCGCAGCCCCTCCGGTTGCCAGCGCGAGCATGGGTCGGGGAACTCATGATCGTCGACGACGAACATGTAGTCCTCGCCCGGCGCCGCGTCGACGACGCCCTCGTAGACGCCGAGGCCGGCATCGTCGAGCTCATAGATGCGGTCGGCGACGCGCAGGCGCAGCTGTTGCGCGCGCGGCGCCCACACCCGGAACTCCCCGCGGCCGCTGTGCAGCGCCCGGGCGCCGAGCGGCTGCTCCCAGGGATAGACGACGAGTGCCTGAGAGTCCTCACTCATCCGGGACGAGCCACAGCGCCGCCAGCGGCGGCAGTGTCAGCTCGGCGGAGACCGGCTGGTCGTGCCACGGGATCGGCTCGGGAGCGACCCCGCCGAGGTTGCCCACGTCGCTGCCCCCGTAGAACGAGGAGTCGGTGTTGATCGCCTCGCGCCACGGGACCGCTCGCGGCAGGCCGACGCGATAGTTGTAGCGCGGCACCGGGGAGAGGTTGGCGATGAACACCACCAGCCGCGATCCGTCGGTCGACCGCCGGGCGAACGCGAGCACGTTGTTGTCGGCGTCGTTGGGCTCCAGCCACCAGAACCCGGTCGGGTCGCAGTCAAGCTCATACAGCGCCGGCTCTGAGCGGTAGGTGCGGTTCAGATCGCGGATCAGCGACTGCACGCCGGCGTGGTCGGGGGACTCCAGCAGATGCCAGTCCAGCGAGCGCTCCTCGCTCCACTCCGCCGTCTGGGCGAACTCCTGACCCATGAACAGCAGCTTCTTGCCGGGGTGGGCCCACATGTAGGCGTAGAGCGCGCGCAGGTTGGCGAGCTTCTGCCAGTGGTCGGTGCCGCCCATCTTGGTGTAGAGCGTGCCCTTGCCGTGGACGACCTCGTCGTGGGACAGCGGCAGCACGAAGTTCTCCGAGAACGCGTACATGAGGCTGAACGTGAGCTCGTGGTGATGGAAGCGGCGGTAGATCGAGTCCTGCTCGAAGTAGGCCAGGGTGTCGTGCATCCAGCCCATGTTCCATTTGAAGCCGAAGCCCAGGCCGCCGAGATAGGTGGGCCGTGAGACGCCCGGCCATGCGGTCGACTCCTCGGCGACCGAGACGGTCCCGGGGACCTGTCCGTACATGATCTCGTTGAGCTCCTTGAGGAAGGAGACCGCATCCAGATCCTCGCGACCGCCGAACTGGTTGGGGATCCACTCGCCCTCGCGCCGCGAGTAGTCCAGGTACAGCATCGAGGCCACGGCGTCGACCCGGATCCCCTCCACGTGGTATTCGCGCAGCCAGAACAGGGCGTTGGAGATGAGGAAGTTGCGGACCTCGTGGCGCCCGAAGTTGAACACCAGCGTGCCCCAGTCGGGGTGCGCGCCGCGGCGGGGATCGGCGTGCTCATACAGTGCGCTGCCGTCAAAGCGGGCCAGCCCGAAGTCGTCGCGGGGGAAGTGCGCGGGCACCCAGTCGAGGATCACCCCGATGCCGGCGGCGTGGAGGCGGTCGACGAACGCCCGCATGTCGTCGGGGCTGCCGTAGCGCGGCGTGGGCGCGAAGTAGCCGGTCACCTGATAGCCCCAGGAGCCGGTGAACGGGTGGGCCATCACCGGCAGCAGCTCGATGTGGGTGAAGCCCAGGTCGGTCACGTAGGCGGCCAGCTCGTCGGCCAGCTCGGCGTAGGTGAGCGGGCGGTTGTCCTCCAGCGAGTTCAGCCGCCACGACCCCAGGTGCACCTCGTAGATCGAGATCGCCTCGTTGAGCGGCTCATGCTCGGCGCGGCGCTGCAGGTAGGTGGCGTCGGCATCGGACCAGACGTGCTGGGGGTCGGCGATCACCGAGGCGGTCTTGGGCGGCACCTCGGTCTCCTGGGCGAACGGATCGGCCTTGAGCAGCAGCTCTCCCTCGGCGCTGAGGATCTCGTACTTGTAGCGCTGGCCGGCGCCGACGTCGGGGATGAACAGCTCCCAGATCCCGCCGGTTCCCATCGAGCGCATCGGGTGGATCCGCCCGTCCCAGGAGTTGAAGTCCCCGACGATGCTCACTGACCGCGCTGCCGGCGCCCACACCGCGAACGCGGTTCCGGTGACGCCGGCGTGCTCACGCACGTGGGCGCCGAGGCGCTCATACATCGCCTCGTGGCGCCCCTCGCCCATCAGGTGCAGGTCCAGCTCGCCGATCGTCGGCAGGAACGAGTACGGATCGTCGATCGTGAAGCTGCCGCCCGGGCCGTAGTCGAGCTCGAGCTTGTAGGTGAGCGGCAGCGTGCCCTCGACCTCGCCCTCGAAGATCCCGGCCGGGTGGATCTGGGTCAGCGCCACCGGTTCGCCGTCGGCCGGCGTGACCGTGATCGACTGGGCCGAGGGACGCAGCGCGCGGATGATCACCGAGCCGTTGGTACCCGGGTGAGCGCCCAGGATCGCGTGGGGCTCGGGATGCTCCCGGCGCGCCAGCGACTCAAGCTCGGCAGCCGTCGGGGTCATTGCGACTCCAGCAGTCGGGCGATGCCGGCCACCGGGATCGGCAGCCAATCGGGTCGGTTGTCCAGCTCGTACTGGAGCTCGTAGATCGCCTTCTCGAGCTCGAGGATCGAGAGCATGTTCATGACCGCCGTCTCGCCCGCCGGCAGCAGCGCCGGCTCGATCTGCGTGAAGTACGCCTCGAGGAAGATCCGGCGCGCGCGGTCCTCGAACTGGCCGGGCGCGGGTTGGTCGAACATGATCGCGACCGCCGAGGTGGCGTAGGCCAGCGAGCGCAGCATCCCCGCGACGTCGCGCAGCGGCGAGGCCTTCTGGCGGCGCTCGAACAGCGGGCGCGCCGGCTCGCCCTCGAAGTCGATGATCACCCACGGGCGATCGGCGTCGGTCCCGCCTCCGCGGTGCAGGGTCTGCCCGAGGTGGTAGTCGCCGTGGGTGCGGATCAGGCGTCCGCCGACCCCCAGCTGGGCGCGCTGGGTGATGCGCTCGCGCACGTCCTGGCCGCGGCCGTTGATCGCGGCGACGCGCTCGTCGTCGGGCAGTCGCATGAACACCCGCTCGATGTCCTCGTCGATCGTCGCCACCAGCAGGGCCAGCGATTCGCCGCTGGGCTCCTCGGGCGCGAACGCCGGGTCGCCCGAGTCCGAGGCCAGCGTGTTGTGCAGCTGCGCGGTGACCGTGCCGAGGCTGCCCAGCTGGGCCAGGAACGCCGCCGGGTCGGTCCGGATCTGCTCCAGCGCCAGCTCCCAGCCGCCCGTCGCGTCGGGGAAGAACCGCTGCGCCACCCCGAGGGTGGCCTGCAGGCCCCGGCCGTCGAGCTCATACCAGCCGCGCAGCGGAGCGATGTGGGCGAACTCACGGTGGGTGAGGAAGCGCAGCATCTCCAGCTCGGGATTGATGCCGGGCTCCAGGCGCCGGAACACCTTCAGCACCGTCTCCTCGCCGAACACGATCGACGAGTTGGACTGCTCGACGCCCATCGGCCGCGCCGCGGCGTGGACCGGCAGCGGCCCGGTTGACTCGACATGCTGAAAGCGCACGCACCCATCCTCGGTCTCGACCGACCGCTCCTGGTCCATCGCGACCAGCAGCTGCCGGGCGAGCTCGGGATCGGCGAGTGTGTCGACCGCGACCTGGTCACCGGCGCCGGCGACCACCGGCCGCTCGCCGGCGTCCTGCAGCAGCGACACCGGCAGCTGGTAGAGCTCATGCGCGCCGGTGGGAAAGCGCGCCTGGACGAGCAGCAGCAGCAGCGACGGGTCGTTCATCACCTCGACCGCCTCCTCGATCTCGAGTCCGGCGATCGCCCGGGACTTGGAGGCATACCAACGCTGGGCCTGGACCCAGGCGGCGATCGCCTCGGGATCCAGTCCGGTGATCGGATCGGTGGTCTCGGTGTTGTCGCTCACTAGATCGCGTCCTCGCCTTCGGCAACCAGCTGGAACCAGAAGAAGCCTCGTGGCGCCAGGGTTAGAAGGTAGGGCAGATCGCCGATCCGCGGGAAGCGGCTGCGCCCGAACAGCTCCACCGGATAGCGTCCCGCCTGAGCGGAGAGATCGATCTCGACCGCCTGTGCGGAGCGGGCGAGGTTGTGCACGCAGAGCACGAGATCGTCCTCAAACCGCCGCAGCACGGCGAAGATCCGGGGGTTGGAGGTCTGGATCGGCTCATAGGTGCCCAGGCCGAACACCGGGTGCTCCTTGCGCAGCGCGATGAAGCGGTGCATCCAGCGCAGCAGCGAGGTCGGCGTCCGCAGCTGGGCCTCGACGTTGACCGCCTGGTAGCCGAACACCGGATCCATCAGCGGCGGGGCGTAGAGCTGCGCGAAGTCCGCGCGTGAGAAGCCGCCGTTGCGATCGCCGGTCCACTGCATCGGGGTGCGCACTCCGTCGCGGTCGCCGAGGAAGATGTTGTCGCCCATCGCGATCTCATCGCCGTAGTACAGGACCGGGGAGCCGGGCAGCGAGAACAGGATCGCGGTCATCAGCTGGATCTCGTCGCGCCCGTTGTCCAGTAGCGGGGCCAGCCGCCGGCGGATCCCGAGGTTGATCTTCATCCTCGGGTCCTTGGCGTACTCGGTGTACATGTAGTCGCGCTCCTCGTCGGTGACCATCTCCAGGGTCAGCTCGTCGTGGTTGCGCAGGAACAGTCCCCACTGACAGTTGTCGGGGATCGCCGGGGTGTTCTCCAGGATCTCGTAGATCGGCGTCGCCTGCTCGCGGCGCACCGCCATGAACATCCGCGGCATCACCGGGAAGTGAAAGCACATCTGGCATTCGTCGCCGTCGCCGTAGTACTCCACGACATCGGCGGGCCACTGATTGGCCTCGGCCAGCAGCACGACGTCGGGGTAGTTGGCGTCGACCTCCTCACGGACCTTCTTGAGGTAGGCGTGGGTCTCTGACAGGTTCTCGCAGATCGTGCCCTCGCGCTCGTACAGGTAGGGCACGGCATCCAGGCGGAAGCCGTCCAGCCCCATGTCCAGCCAGAAGCGCAGCACGCCCATCATCGCCTCGTGAACCTCGGGGTTGTCGTAGTTGAGGTCGGGCTGATGGGAGAAGAAGCGGTGCCAGTAGTAGGCGCCGGTGACCGAGTCATAGGTCCAGT
>CAZZYU010000036.1:0-20784 GCA_964658375.1 uncultured Acetobacteraceae bacterium
GCTCCTTGGTCTGCTCCAGCGGCTCGCCCCACAGCGCGAAGATGTCCGCGTGAGCGGCGCCGGCCGCATACGCGTAATCGGAGGATCCACCGAGTGAGATCGGCATCGGCTCGCCCGAATAGGTGCTGAACCCAGGCCCGAAATCGTCGAAGTCGTAGAACTCGCCGTGATGGGAGAACGGTTCGTCCTTGGTCCAGACATCGCGCAGGATCTGGACGAATTCCGACGCGCGACGATACCTCGCATCCTTGTCGAGGTAGTCGCCCTGGCGGCGCTGCTCGGCCTCAGACCCGCCGGCGATGATGTGCACCGCCGTGCGGCCCTTTCCCAGCTGGTCCAGCGTCGCGAGCGCCTGGGCCGCGACCGTCGGAAACGACGTGTTGGGCCGCAGGGCGACCATCGGCTTCAGGCGTTCGGTCGCATCCAGCACCGCCGCCGACCGCACGAACTGGTCAGGCCCGGCCGAGCCGTAGGCCACCAGCGTGTAATCGAAGCCGAACTCCTCGATCGTGCGGGCGTACCTGCGCGCGTAATCCGGGTCATAGCGGCCGAAGAACGCCTGCAGCCCGCCGCCGGCAGCCGGCGCCTGGTTGGGGACGAGGTTCACGAACTCAATTGGCATGATCTGCCACCTCCTGTGTCGGTGGGTGCGACATCGAGACGATGCTCACGTGTCAAGGGGTGGTGCCGGCGCCGGCCGAGGCAGGCTGGGGCCGGGAGTCGGGGTTGAGGACCGGGGCGGTTCCGTTCGCCTGGCGGTGAGCGAGTTCCTGGCGAAACAGCGGCAGCACGTGGCGGCCGTAGTCCTGGGCGTCCTGGAACGGATCCCAGCCGCGGATCGACAGCAGGTCACAGCCGATCTCGGCGTAGTCCATCAGCGCCGCGGCCACCGTCTCATAGCTGCCGACCAGGGCGGTCGTCGAGCCGGCGCCGCCGAGCACCCGGGCCAGCGGCGTCCACAGCGCGCGGTCATGCAGGTCACCGCGCTCGGCCACCGCCCGCAGGCGCTGGGAACCCACGGCGCCGTTGACGACGTCGTTGTGGTGGGGCGCGCGCTCGGGGGCGGTGGGCAGCGTCTGCTCGATCCGCGCCAGGACCGCGTGCGCCTTCTCCCACGCCAGCTCATCGGTCGCCGCGACGATCGGGCGAAACGAGTTCCAGATCCGCGGGCGCGGGCGGCCCGCGGCATCGGCGACCGCGTTGACCGCGGCGATCTGCTCGGCGGTCTCCGCCAACGGCTCGCCCCACAGGCCGAAGACGTCGCCCACCCGGCCCCCGACGTCGTAGGCCTGCTGGGAGGAGCCGCCGACCGAGATCGCGATCTGATCCTGGACGGGCGAGATGTCGGTGGAGAAATCCTCGAAGCGGTAGAACTCGCCCGCGTGGCTGATCGGGCCCGGCTCGTACCAGACGCGCCGCAGGATGCCGATGAACTCCTCGGCCCGGCGGTAGCGCTCCTCCTTGGTCGTGTAGTCGCCCTCACGGCGCTGTTCGGCGTCGTTGCCCCCGGCGATGATGTGGATCATCACCCGCCCGTTGCCGATTCGGTCCAGCGCGGCGATCGCCTTGGCGAACTGCGTCGGGAACTGAAAGCCGGGACGGTGGGCGACCACCGGCGCGATCCGCTCGGTGTAGTTGAGCACGAGCTGGGCGCGGGTGACCGAGTCCACGCGCTTGGAGTCATAGCCACACAGCGTGTAGTCAAAGCCGCCCTCGTCGAGCATCCGCACGTAGCGGCGGGTGTAGTCGGGATCCAGCGCCGTGTAGCCAAGGCCGGTGGAGGGGCCGAAGTGGGTGCTGGAGATGAACTGGACCGGCATCGTCAGGACTCCTCGTCGTGCTGGGCGTTACGGATCAGGCGCGGCGGGTCATAGGCGCGGATCTCGGGCAGCGGCCCGTCGTAGCGCGACACCGCGACGAGCACATGCGCGCCGCTGCACGCCTGGGCCAGCGCGGAAGTGCCGACGTCGCGCGTGAGCACGTTGACGTTGCCGCTGATGCAGTCGGCGATCTCCGGGGCCGAGCCGTCAAACCACGCGCCGGTGTGCATCTGGGCGACGCCGCGCATCAGCCCCTCGTTCAGCACCACGCCGGCGAGCAGGCTGCCCTGCGGGCTGCGCACGCGGACGACATCGCCGGCTGTCAGTCCGCGCGCGGCCGCGTCGGCGGGGTGCAGGCGGATCGGCTCGCGCCCGGCGACCTTCGTCGCCTGGCTTGCCCCACCCATGTCCTGCTGGCTGTGCAGCCGGTGGCTGGGCTGATGGCAGAGCAGGTGCAGGTCGAACTCCGCCGCCAGCGGCGAGCCCCACCAGTAGGTCGGCTCCAGCCACGCCGCGTGCGGCGGGACGTCGGGCTGGTTCCAGGCCGCGAGATCGTCGGAGTACAGCTCGATCCTCCCGCTCGGCGTATCGAGCGGATCGGCGTCGGGGTCGGCGCGAAACGCCGTGAAGACCGCGTCCTCGTAGGGCACCTGGGGCAGGTCGACGCCGCCGGCTGCCCAGAACTCGTCAAAGGGTGGCGCCGGCGGCGCCCCCGGCAGGCCGCGCCACTCCTCGTACAGCTTCTCCAGCCACTCAGCGCTGTCCAGGCCCTCGTCGAAGTCGGCGCCGAGCCGGCGGGCGAGGTCGGCGAGGATCGAAAACTCCTCACGCGCCTCGCCGAACGGCTCGATCGCCTTGGCCGACACCCGCATCCGGCTGTCCCCGTTGCCGACGGCGATGTCGTCGCGCTCCAGGCTGGTGGCGACCGGCAGCACGATGTCGGCGTGCCTGGCAGTGGGGGTCCAGTGCGTCTCGTCGACGATGAAGGTCTCCAGACGACCGAACGCCCGCCGCAGGCGCAGGAGGTCCTGGTGGTGGTGGAAGGGGTTGCCGCCGGCCCAGAAGGCCAGCCGGATGTCGGGGTAGCGGTGCGTGGCGCAGTCGTAGGGGTACTCCTCCCCTGGGCCCAGCAGCATGTCGCTGATCCGGGCGCACGGGATGACGCTGTCGACGGGATTGGCCCCCTGTGGGAACACCGGCCCGCGCAACGGGGTGTTGCCGTTTCCGTAGTCGCCCATCGATCCGTAGCCGTGCGCAAAGCCGCCGCCGGGCAGGCCGATCTGACCGAGGAACGCGGCCAGGGTCAGCGCGGCGAAGACCGGCTGCTCGCCGTGCTCGCCGCGCTGCACGGCGTAGGCGACGTTGACCAGCGTGCGCGCGTCGGCCATCTCGTGGGCCAGCGCGCGGATCCGCGCCGCCGGGACGCGGGAGATCGACTCGGCCCACTCCGGCGACTTCGGGCGCCCGTCGCTCTCGCCCAGCACGTAGCGGCGCACCTGCGGGGCGCCCACCGTGTAGCGGTCGAGGAAGGCGTCATCGGCCAGCCCGTCGGCGACCAGCACGTGGATGAGCGCCAGGATGACCGCGGCATCGGTGCCGGGCATGAGCGCGATGCACTCCGCGTCGAGGTCGTCAAACGCGTCGTCGACGGCAGGCGACAGTGACACGACGCGCGTGCTCGCCCCCGCGCGACGGGCCAGCTCCGAGCCGACGTGGCGACTGTGGCCCCCGGGTACGACCCAGGAATTCGACCGTCTCAACCCCCCGAAGCTGACCATCAGCTCGGTGTGGCGGGCCACGTCGAGCCATGAGACCGGCTTGACCCGCAGCGCCATCATCGTCTGAGGCCCGATCAGGTGGGGCAGGATCACCAGGCTCGCGCCGCGGCTGTAGTCGTTCACCGACGCGGTGTAGCCGCCGATTGCGTTCAGGAAGCGGTGGACCTGGCTCTGGGCGTGATGGAAGCGCCCAGCGCTGGCCCATCCGTAGGATCCGCCGAAGATCGCCGCGTTGCCGTACGTGCTGCGCACCCGGTCAAGCTCCGCCGCCACCAGCTCCAGCGCCGTCTCCCAATCGACCTCGACGTATTCGTCGTCGGGATCTCCCCGGTGATCGTCGGGACCCGGACCGTGTTGCAGCCAGCGTCGGCGCACCGTCGGGGCGCGGACCCGTGAACGAGCCCGCTGCGCGTCGGCGACGTTGCCGATCGCCGGGGCGGCGTCGGGGTCGTCGGCGTGGGGTGAGACCTCGAGCAGGCGCCCGTCCTCGCTGACGTGCGCGACGTAGGTTCCCCAGTGCGAGCTGGATTCCACCCGCCTGACCCGGCCCGTGAGCTGGCGGTCAGGTGGATGCGTTGACGACATTCTCCAGCTCCACCGGAGCGTCGACCTGGGTCACCGCCGGGATCGCCGCCAGCAGCGCCTTGGTGTACTCGTCCTGGGGGCTGGAGAAGATCCGCTCCACCGTTCCGGTCTCGACGACGGATCCGTCCTTGAGCACCGTCACCGTGTCGGCGATCTGACGGATCAGCGAGAGGTCGTGGGAGACGAAGATGTAGGTGAGCCCGAACTCGTCCTGAAGCTTGACCAGCAGGTCCATGATGGCCGCCTGCACGGTCACGTCCAGGGCCGAGGTCGGCTCATCGAGCACCAGCACGTCGGGACGCATGACCAGCGCCCGGGCGATCGCCACGCGCTGGCGCTGTCCGCCCGACAGACTGCTCGGGCGGCGCGACAGCATCTCCACCGGCAGACCGACGGCGGCCAGCGCCTCGGTCACCCGCTGGCGGCGCTCGGACTTGTCCCCGACGTCGTAGCGGTCCAGCGGTTCCCGGACGATGCGCTCGAGCTTCCAGGTCGGATCCAGCGAGGTGAACGGGTTCTGGTAGACGAGCTGCAGATGGCGCCGCGCGGCGCGCCACTGCTTGCGCGAATGACCGCTGACGGTGTCGGTTCCGACGACGACCTCGCCGGAGTCGGGCTGCTCGAGGCCGAGCAGCATGCGCACCGTGGTGGTCTTGCCCGAACCGGACTCGCCGACCAGGGCGTGGGTCTGGCCCCGCCTGACCGAGATCGTCACGTCGTCGACCGCCTTGGTCACCCCGTCGCGGGTGTGGAACGTCTTGGTGACCGAACGCAGCTCGATCTGGTTGGGGGCGTTTGCCTCCACGTGCTGCAGGTGCGCGGCCCGGGCCAGGCGGTAGCGGTTGGGGTTGATCGCCGGGACGTCGGCCTGCAGCTCACGGGCGTAGTCGGACTTGGGGGCGGCGAAGACCTCCCGCGAGGATCCGCGCTCCTGCACCGTCCCGTCCTTCAGGACGACCAGGCTGTCGGCGCGTTCGGCCGCCAGCGCCAGGTCGTGGGTGATGAAGAGCAGGCTCACGCCCAGCTCGCGCTGGAACCCGGTGAGCAGGTCGAGCACGACCTTCTGGATCGTGACGTCCAGACCCGAGGTCGGCTCATCGGCAACCAGCAGCGTCGGGCGCGGCAGAACCGCGAGGCCGATGAGGACGCGCTGAAGCATGCCGCCCGACAGCTGGTGGGGATGGGCGTGATAGACCCGCTCGGGGTCGGGCAGACCGACCTCGGCAAACGCCTGGAGGATGCGCTGCTTCTCCTCCCCCCGGTTCTTGAGCTTGAGCAGGGCCGCGGTCTCGTGGGCCTGGACGCCGATCGCCCGCACCGGGTTGAGCGCGTTGCCGGGATCCTGGGGCACGTAGCCGATCCGGGCACCGCGCAGGGGACGAAACTCGCGGTCGGAGAACTTCGTGACATCCCTGCCGTCGAAGGTGACCGTTCCGGCGTTGATCTTCGCGCCGCCGGGCAGGAGGCGCAGCACGGTCCGCGCCACCGTCGTCTTGCCCGAGCCCGACTCTCCGATGATGGCCAGGCTCTCGCCGCGCTTCAGCGCGAAGGAGACGTCGTGGACGACCTCCTGGTCGCCGTAGGCCACCGACAGCCCGTCGACGCCGAGCAGCGCCGCGGCTCTCGGGTCCCGGTCTGCGGCGTTCGCGAAGGAGTCGACTGCGGTTAGGTCGGAGCGCGTAGCCATCTGCTGGTCCTGTTGATTGCGAGCACCGTGACGACGATCACTGCCGCAGGGCAGTAGACGAGCCACGGCGCGATTTGATAGTTCGATCCACCGGAGATGAGCAGTCCCCAGTTGGCGGCCGGGGGCGGCGAGCCATACCCGAGGAAGGCGAGCGCGGCGATGATGATGATGGAGTAGCCGAGCTCCAGCACCGCCAGCGCCAGCACCGAGCGATATGCGTTGGGAAACACGTGGCGGAACAGCACGTACAGCCGCGAGCCACCCTGCAGGACGGAGGACTCGACGAATACCGCCTGACGCACCTTCAGCGTCTCGGCCCGCATCACGCGGGCGAAGATCGCGACCAGCGCGACGCCGGCCGCGATCGCCGTGTTGATCGTGTGAAAGCCGAGCGAGACGACGATCGCAACCGCCATCAGGAACGGAGGGATGGCGAGCATCGTGTCGATCGCGCGGCCGATCGCGACGTCGACCCAGCCGCCGATGAAGCCGGCGAGGAGCCCGAGCGATCCGCCGACGCCGAGCGCGATCCCGACCGCGACGAACGCGTCCAGGACCGACGAACGCGTTCCGTAGATGACCCGGGTCAGCTCGTCACGGCCCAGTTCGTCGGTGCCGAACCAGTGCGCCCCGCTCGGGCTGAGCAGCTTGTCGGCCGGGACCGCGGTCACCGGGTTAGACGAGGTGAACAGCGACGGGACGATCACCCACAGGACGATGATCGCGATGATGACGAAGGCGAGGATCACCGAGATCGGGGTGCGGGCGAACCACTTGCGCGTCGACAGCGTCAGGCTGCCCGCGCGCTCGGGCATGAGGACGAAGCTCATCGGCGCGACCCCATCAGGTTGCCGGGCTGAAACCCGCGGCCGAGCCCCCGGACCAGTCCGGGCGAGGACTTCGGTCCGACCAGCTCGATCCGGGGATCGAGCAGTGGCGCGAGCAGATCGGCGACCAGATTGGCGGTCACGAACACGGTCGCGGCGAGGGCCACGCAGGCCTGGAGCACGGGCGTGTCGCCGGTGGAGACCGACGAGTACATCTGTGTGCCGACGCCCGTGCGGCCGAACACCTCCTCGATGATCAGCGCATAGCCCATCAGCTCGCCGATGATCAACGCCAGCATCGTCACGGCGGGAAGGCTCGAGGGCTTGATCAGGTGGCGCAGGAAGATCTTGCGCTCGGCCAGTCCGCGCGAGCGGGCGACGAGCACGTATTCCTGGCTTGACTCGTTGTCGAGGTTGGCGATCAGCACCTCGCAGAGCGGCGCCGAGATGGGGATGGCCAGCGCCACTGCCGCGCACAGGGTGGCGACGAAATCGTCGGGATTGAGCACGTTGAAGGCGTGCAGCCGGAAGGAGAAGACCTGGATGAGCAGCAGGCCGATGACGAAGTTCGGCACCGACAGGAAGAACGAGGGGATCGAGCGGCAGAGCTCACGTCCGGCGCGCAGCGGGAAGCGCTGGCTGCCGTAGGCGAGCAGCGTCGCGAACACGAGTGAGACGGCGAGCGCCAGGCCGGCCAGCTTCAACGTGTAGGGCAGGGCGATCCAGATCAGGTGTGACACGGGGACGTGGTTCTGCAACGAGGTCCCGAACTGGCCGCGGAAGAACCGCGACCCGTTGAGCCACAGCTGGTGCAGCAGGGAGCCGTTGACCCCGTAGTAGGCCTCGAGCTTGGTGACGCTCGCCTGGTCAAGCCCGGCCTGGGGGTTGTCCAACGTCGACTTGATCGGGTTGGCGCCGAGGGCGAAGAGCACCACGAACGTGATGACGTAGGCGAGCACGATCACCAGCACCGCCTGGGCGAGCCGGCGTGCCGCGTAGGCGAGGTACGGCCGGGCTCTCGCCCGGCCTTCGCTCGCTGGCGGCGCCGACGGTACCGACTCGTTGCCCAGGACGGTGATGCTGCTCATGACAGATAGGCGGTGTACAGGTTGGCGTAGGCCACGCCGTTGTAGGTCACGCCGTGCAGGTTCTTGGCCAGCACGTAGATGCGCTGCACCTGGTTGGTGGTGGGTACGAACAGGCCCTGTCCGAGGACGTACTTCTGCACCGCGGCCTCGGCCGATGCCCGGTCGGCCTGGGTCGCCGCGCCCTCGATCTGCTCCGACAGCGAGTCCAGCGTCTTATCGCTGGTCCCGAGGCCGAACCAGTTCTGGCCGCCGTTGAGGCTGGTGAGGACGCCGCCGACGGTCGAGAAGTCGACGAAGCTGCGCGACACCGGGGACAGCGGCGGCAGCGGCGGCTTCTCGAAGAACGCGGCGAAGTTGGCCAGCGGGATGATGACCAGCGGGGCCTTGATGCCCACCGCCTTGAGCTGCTGGGAGATCAGCTCGTCCTCCTGGGAGGTGGCCGGCACGTACGGGTTCGGGTACAGGTTGATGCTCAGCACCTTGCCGTTCTTCTCGCGGTAGCCGCCCGATCCCAGCTTCCAGCCGGCCGCGTCGAGCTCCGTCTTGGACTCCGACGGGTTATAGGCAAACAACGAGGAGTCGTTCGCCGCTCCGGGCACGTTGCTCTGCACGAAGGACTCCGCCGGCGACGTGAAGCCCGGGGGGTAGACCGTGCTGTTGATCTGCTGGCGGTTGATCGCGTGCTCGATGGCCAGGCGAACCTGGAGGTTGTTCGTCGGCGCGACGCCGGCGTTGACCTGGAAGCCGTCGGTGAAGCCGAGGTACTTCGGCGAGGCGACCTGCAGGCCCTGCCCCTCGAGCTGGCTGATGTCGGCGACGTTGGGGTTGAAGTCGACCTGGGCGTCGCCGGCCTCGACGGCCTGCTCGCGGGTCGAGGAGTCCGCCACGACCTTGTAGGTGATCGAGTTCAGGTAGGCAGGTCCGGTGTGGCCGAGCGCCGCGGGGCCCCAGTTGTAGTCCTTGCGCTTGACGAGCGTGTAGGAGACGCCCTGCTTATAGGACTTCACGGTGAAGGGGCCGCTGCCGTACTCGGTGAGCAGGTTGGCCTGCTGGTTGACGCTCTCGTTCAGCGTCTTGGGGGCCAGCAGGATGCAGCCGTGGTACCCGAGGGTCGGGATGAAGCCCAGCGTCGGCTTGGAGAAGTCGACCTCGACGGTCGAGCTGTTGATCGCCTTGGCGCCCTCGTAGTTCAGCGCCGGGAACAGACCGACCTGCGCGATACCGCGCTTGAGGTCGCCGTGGGCCCAGAGGTTGATGTTGTCGATGACCGCCTGGGCGTCCATCTTCTCGCCGTCGGAGAACGTGATCCCCGGCTTGATGTGAAGGATGAACTTCTTGGCGCCATTCTCGGTCTGCCAGCTGGAGAGGACCCACGGGCTGACGGTGCCCTTGGGGTCGACGTAGACGAGCTTGTCGGTGATCTCACCCCAGAGGTTGCCCTCGTAGCTTGAGATGTTGCTCTCGGAGGAGACCCAGCCGATCGGGAACTCCTGGATCAGGAAGGTGACGTTGCCACCCTCCTTCGGCGTCCCGGCCGAGCCCGAGCTGCTCGAGCTCGCGCCGCCGCTCGCCGACGAGCTGCTGGCGGCGCTGCCACCGCACGCGGCGACCAGCATGCTGACCGCTATCAATGCGACCGCGGCGAGGAGCCCGCGATGAAACCGTGTCCTTCTGACCATCGAGTGTGTTCCTGTTCTGGAGAGTGTTCTGCTGATGTGTGGGCCGGTTTCCGGCCCCACCCGACGTGTTGTCGGGGCGGGGCGAGGTCAGCTCGGCGGATGGTCGGTGGTCAGCCTTATTCCCACAATCTTGACCATATTGATGGAGTTTGTGGTGTTTGACGCCCGAAGTCCAATGATCTTTCGAGATCAATCGCGATCTGGTTCGCTTATCACTCGCTCGTGCCGTCGCCTGCGCCGGGGTCGTCTCAGAGCCCCAGCGCCTTCTTGCCGAGGAAGATCAGCGCCATGTCGTCCTGGGGCGGATGGATGCGGCAGCAGAGCACGTCGCGCAGGTGCCGCTCGATCGGGTTGTGGCGGGTGAGCGCCGGGTTGCCGATCGCCGCGACGGCGGTCTGCACCGCGGTCACGGCGTTGCGGGTGGCGAGGAGCTTGACGAACGGCGTCTGCTTGAACGCGAGCTCATCACCTGAGTCGGCGCGCCGCGCGACGCTGTAGAGCACCTCTTCCGCTCCGAACAGCTGAGCGTCGATCTCGCCGGCGATCGACTGGATCCGCTCGGTCTGCGCGATCGGTTTGCCCAGGCCGGCGGGGACGCGCTCGTGCGCGAACCGGTTGAAGAACTCCTGGGCGGCCCGGGCCACCCCCACGTACATCGACGTGACCGCCAGACCCACGGCCATCAGGTTGCCCAGCCGGCGGCTGCCACCGCCGGTCAGGCTGCCGGGGACCATCGGCTCTCCGGTGAAGTTCTCCAGCGGGACTTCGATGTCGTGATAGACGACGTCGTGCGTGCTGGTGGCGCGCATCCCCAGGTGGTCCCAGGTCTTGATGATCTCGATGCCGGGATCGTCGCCGGGGACGATCACGTGTCCCTGCAGTGGCTCCTCGTCCTCGGTGGCCGCCCAGACCAGGTGGTAGGCGAGCCCCTCAGACCCGGTTCCGTACGCCTTATGCCCGCTGACCACCCAGCCGTTCTCAGACCGGCGGACCTTGGTCTTGGGCAGGCCGCCGCGGGCGGGGGCGCCGAGCTCCGGCTCGGCCCGGATCGCGTTCATCAGGACCGGCTTCTCCGCCGAGTCGGCGACGATCTGGCGGTACAGGTCCTTCGGGAAGACGTCGGTGGCGCCGTGGATGAGGTGCTGGGCGATCGTCATCGCCGACAGCAGCGCCACGGACGCGTCGCCGCGACCGATCGCCTGCATGATCCGAGCGGTATCGGTGATCGTCGGCTGCAGGGCGCCGCCGCACTCCGGCGAGACCCCGTAGGTCAGCAGACCGGCGTCATGAACGATCTGGATCGAGTCCCACGGGAACTCCGCGGAGCGGTCGTAGCGCTCGGCGTTACGCGCCAGCGCGTCGGTCACGCGCGCCAGCGCGTCGTCGCTCAGGTCCGGAGCCGGCAGCGTCACGCCTGGTTGGTCAAGGGCTGTCATGCCACTGCCACCTCGGGCTTTGAATCGGGGTTGAGCACCGGCGCGTTTCCGGTCGCCTCGCGGTGTGCCAGCTCCTGGCGCGCGAGCGGCAGCACGTAGCGGCCGTAGTCGACCATGTCGTTGTACACGTCCCAGCCGCGGATCGAGAGCAGGTCACAACCGATCTCGGCGTAGTCGACCAGGGCCGCGGCGACGGTCTCGTAGGAGCCGACCAGCGCTGTCGTCGACCCTGCGCCCTTGAGCTCCCGGGCCAGTGGCATCCACAGCGCGCGGTCGTGCAGGTCGCCGCGCTCGGCCACCGCCCGCAGCCGCTGGGAGCCCACGTTCTGGGGATCCTCGCCGTTCCAGCGCTTCAGCGCCTGGTCGGCGGCGTTGGCCATCGCGGCCTGGGTCTGGGCGAGAATCGCGTGGGCCTTCTCCCAGGCCAGCTCGTCGGTCGGAGCGACGATCGGGCGAAACGAGTTCCAGATCCGCGGACGCGGCCGGCCGGCCGCATCGGCGACCGCGTTGACCTGCGCGATCTGCTCGGCGGTCTCGGCCAGGGGCTCGCCCCACAGCCCGAAGATGTCGCCGAGACGGCCGCCGACGTCGTAGGCCTCCGCGGAGGATCCGCCGACCGACACCGGGATCGGGCCGTGCACCGGCTTGATGTCGGTCGCGAAGTCCTCGAAGCGGTAGTGCTTGCCCTCGAAGCTGATCGGGCCATCCTCATACCAGACCTTGCGCAGGATCTGGATGAACTCATCTGAACGCTCGTAGCGCTCGGTCTTGTTCAGGTAGTCGCCCTCACGGCGCTGCTCGACATCGGCGCCGCCGGAGATGATGTGGATGCCGACCCGGCCGCCGGAGATGCGTTCCAGCCCCGCGAACGCCTTCGCGACCTGGGTCGGGAACTGAAAGCCGGGACGGTGGGCGATCATCGGCTTCACGCGCTCGCTGTGGTTGGCGACGAACTGGCCGACCTGCAGCGAGTCCGGCATCGGCGAGCCGTAGGCGACCAGGGTCCAGTCAAAGCCGGCGTCGTCCAGGGCGTGGACGAAGCGCCGCGTGTAGTCGGGGTCAAAGCCGGTCATACCCGTGCCCACCTTGCGGTGGTCGTTGGAGATGTGGGTTGCGCTGATGAACTCGACTGGCATAAAAGGTGGCTCCTGTGCGGTTGACGGAAAGGGTGGTGGCGCCGTCAGGCGAGCGACAGCTCCGGCTCGGTGGCCGGCCGGGAATCTGGGTTGAGCACGGGCGCGGTGCCGGTCGCCTCGCGGTGGGCGAGCTCCTGGCGCACGAGCGGCAGCACATGGCGCGCGTAGTCGTGGGCGTCGTTCCAGACATCCCAGCCGCGGATCGACAACAGGTCACAACCGATCTCGGTGTAATCGACCAGCGCCGCGGCGACGGTCTCATAGGAGCCGACCAGCGCCGTGGTCGAGCCCATGCCCTCAAACTCCTTGGCCAGCGGCGTCCACAGGCAGCGATCGTGCAGCTCGCCGCGCTGGGCCAGCGCGCGCAGGCGAACGGAGCCGACGTTGGTCGGGGTCTGATTGAGGAACTTCGCTCCCGGGTGGGTCGTTCCGACCTGGCTGCGCGCCGCCCGTGCGTTCTCCAGGACCTGATGTGCCTTCTCCCACGCCAGCTCATCGGTCGGCGCCACGATCGGACGGAACGAGTTCCAGATCCGCGGCCGGGGGCGGCCCACTGCGTCAGCCACCGCGTTGACGGAGGCGATCTGCTCGGCGGTCTCGGCCAGCGGTTCGCCCCACAGCCCGAAGATGTCGCCGGTGCGGCCACCGACCTCGTAGGCCTGCTGTGATGATCCGCCGATCGAGATGGGAATCGGCCCTCGCAACGGCTTCACGTCGCTCTGGAAATCCTCGAAGCGGTAGAACTCGCCCTCGTGGCTGATCGGGCCATCCTCGGTCCAGACCCGGCGCAGGATGTTGACGAATTCCTCAGACCGGCGGTAGCGCTGCTCCTTGGTCGTGTAGTCACCCTCGCGGCGCTGCTCCTCGTCAGACCCGCCGGAGATGATGTGGATCATCACCCGGCTGTCGGAGATGCGATCCAGGCCCGCGATGCCCTTCGCGTATTGAGTCGGGAAGACGAAGCCGGGCCGGTGCGCGATGACCGGCTTGAGCCGCTCGGTGTTCTCGGCGACGAACTGCGCGATCTGGAGTGAGTCAGGTGCGCCCGAGAAGTAGGCGATCAGCGTCCAGTCAAAACCGCCGTCATCGAGCATCCGCGCGAACTTCTTCGTGTAGTCGGGATCGAACCCCGCCAAATTGTGCCCGTGGGCGCTGGGCGCCGGCGTGATGTGGGTGGCACTGATGAACTCAACCGGCATACCTGGCACTCCTCTGTGTCTTAGGCAACGTCGACCCCGGCCAGCTCGAGGGTCGCAACCGTCGCCAGGCCGTTGCCCTCGCGCAGACGCTCGAGCCACAGCACGGTCGTCGCGGCCACGGTGCGGTGGGTCTTGTCGTTCAACACGTCGTGAGGACACCCGGCGATGCTGACCAGCTCGGCCTCCGGCGCGCTCGCATAGGCGTCGCGCGCCTCCTCGAGCGGCGCGATCGGATCCTCCTGTCCGTGCAGGCCGAGGATCGGCACACCGACGCGGTCAAGCCCGGCGCGCTCGTACCAGCCGGACGGCACCGGCTCATACAGCGCCCCGGGACGCACGAGCTCGTCGCTGATCCGGCCACGGTGAGTCGGGCAGGTGCTGCGGGCGTCGAGCTCGCCCTCCCAGTCGCCCGCGGCCGCGACGGGCGCGTCGGCGCTCGGCAGACCCGCCAGGACCAGACCGCCGACGTCGGGGGCGTCGCCGCCGGCGACGAGTCCAGCGGCGAACAGGGCGCCGGTGTCCGAGCCGACGAGCACGGCGAGCTGGGGCCGGCCGGGCGCGCTGAGCACAGCGTCGATCTGCTGTCGCACCAGCGCCTCATCCTCGACGGGGTCGCTGACCACGTGCACCGGATAGGCGTCGGCCGCCAGGCGGCTGCCGAACCGCGTGTAGACCGCGGGCCGCTCGCCGCGACCGGGCACGACGATGATCGTCGCCCGCGGGGCGGGACCCTCCGGGCCGTCGAAGCTCAGGGGCGCATGGTCTGATTTGGCGTGGGTGGTCATGCGTTCGGTTCAGTCCCTCTGGAGATATAAACGATAAACCCGATCATCTCTGTGAGGTTTAGCGAATCGCGCGGAATGGTCAAACGATCATTTGCCATCGGTTCCGATAAGCGCCGCTGCTCGGTGGCGGCCTGTCCGCAGACGGCACGTCCGCTGTGGGCCCGACGCCTGTCCCCCCCTGGCCCCCGGGCCCCGCGTCTCCCGCGCGCGCGGCGAATGGCTCACCCAAACCCATTCGCAACGTCTCCGACCGATATGGTGTGGTAGGACCACATGCGCAAAGTTCTGGACATCGCCCCCCTGCGAAGCCTCGTCGCGATCGCCGACACCGGTGGCTTTCACCGTGCCGCGTCGGTGCTGGACCTGACCCAGTCCGCGGTGAGCCAGCATGTGCGCCGTCTCGAAGCCGTGATCGGTCAGCCGCTGGTCGAGCCAAACGGGCGCAGCACGCGCTTCACCGCCGCCGGTGAGGTGCTCCTGGCGGAGGCACGCCAGATTCTCGAAGCCCATGATCAGGCGCTGCGCCGGCTCCTGGTGCTTGAGCGCTCGCAGCTGGTGATCGGCACGACCGAGCATGCCGCCGACCGCATCCTGCCGCCGATCATGGCCGCGCTGGAGACCAACTTTCCCGACCTGCAGGCTCACTTCCGCTTCGACCGCACGCAGAAGCTCAACCGCGCGCTCAACGTCGGCAAGATCGACGTGGCCGTGTTCGTCGCGGAGTCCAGCGACGAGGAGAGCGAGCCCGTCGGGACGCTTCGGCTGCGCTGGTGCGCCGCGCCGGACTTCGCGCCGCCCCGCAAGGGCGAGCCCTGGCCGCTGGTGGCGATCCAGGCGCCGTGCGCGATCCGCAGTGCCACCCTGCGCACGCTCGCCGAGAACGGCGTGCCGGCCGAGGTCGTCGGCGAGGCGGGCTATCTGGCGGGCGTGGTCAACGCCGCCCGGGCCGGGATCGGTGTCGTGATGCTCGCGCTGGCCGGTCCGCCACCCGAGGGCCTGATCGAGCTGACCGACCTGCCCGAGGCCCCGCCGATCCACCTCGCCGCCCGGATTCGCCGCGGCGCCGAATGCCCGGCGGCCGACATGGTGCTCGAGGTTCTGCAGGACACCCTCGCCCAGGGCGAGGACTCCGCGGTCGCGCTGACCGCCGCGGCGTGAGCGCCGACTGAGATCTCGCGGCGGCGCGCCACCTGGCGTCAGTGCGGCTGAGATCTCGTTGCGGCGCTACTTGAGCAGACGCGAGAGCCGGCGGTCCTTGAGCAGCTTGCCGTCGGTCTGGCAGGTCGGGCAGTAGCACATCACGTAGTCCTCGTAGAACACCGCTTCCAGCTCGTCGGCGCAGCGTGGACAGGGCTCGCCGTTGCGGCGGTGGACGGTCAGCGGCATCGGCAGCTTGTCGGGGATCGGCAGCTGGAGGTGCTCCTCGTAGTGGGCCAGGGCGCGCCCGAGCTGGCTGACGATCGCGTCGCGCAGGCGCCCGGCCTCCTCGTCGGTCAGCTCTGAACCGCGCTTGAACGGCGACAGCCGGGCGCCGTGCAGGATCTCGTCGACCCAGGAACGGCCGATGCCGGCGATCACCCGCTGGTCGCGCAGCAGGCCGTGCAGCGGCCGTGGCGCATCGAGCAGCTCACGCACCGCGGGTGGGTCGGGCCACGCCTCGGGTCCCAGCGTGGACAGCTGCTCGTCGGCGTCGAGCTCGGCGTCGCGGTAGAGCTTGACCCAGGCGGCCTGCTTGGTGCCGAACTCCCGCAGCCGCAGTTCGCGGCCGTCATCGAGTCCCAGCAGCACCCGCGAGGTGCGATCGCGCAGCGAGGCCCGCGTGTCGAACAGCTGCAGGCGCCCGGCCGACATGAGGTGGATGAGCATCGAGAGCCCGCTGTCGAACTCGATCACGAACAGCTTGCCGCGCCGCCGGACCCGGGTGATCGCCGCGCCGATGATCGCGGTCGGCGGTGGGTCAAACGAGCGCAACGCGTTGATGCCCGGAGTCAGCACCGACTGCACCCGCGCGCCGGACACCGCCGAACCGATCAGACGGGCGGTGATCTCGACTTCGGGCAGCTCAGGCATCGTGTCTGTTGAGAAAGGCTACTCATCGCGGGAACCCAACCTGATCATTCACGCCCCTTCAGGATCGCCTTAGGCGCCGAGTCGACACTCAACGCCATGAGCGACCTACTGGCAGTCTTCGGACCCAACGATTCCGACTCGGAGCTGATCGGCGAGATCGCGCGGCTGCACCCGACCCGGGTGACCGTGCTGCTCGACGGCGTGACGCCCGACTGGGCACTGGACCCCAGCCCGACCGGCGAGGCGCTGCGCGACCGGATGGCCGCGCTGCTGGCGCTGATCGAGCGGCGGACCGACGCGACGGTGACCGGCCTGGCCGGCGACCGCGAGCAGCTCGTCGGCTGGCGCTTTGACCGTGAGGTCTCCGGGCGCGAGCCCGTCGCGGCCTGAACCGTCCTGAACGCGCCGCGCGGGGGCGATAGCCTGCGCGGATCATGAGCGCCACCGTCGCCCCCGACGACATCGTTCACACCCACGCCGAGGGCACG
This sequence comes from uncultured Acetobacteraceae bacterium, assembly GCA_964658375.1. Classification (GTDB taxonomy): domain Bacteria; phylum Actinomycetota; class Thermoleophilia; order Solirubrobacterales; family Solirubrobacteraceae; genus Palsa-465. The sequence goes on from CAZZYU010000036.1 coordinate 16,579, forward strand.
CGCAACGATCGCGCACCGCTGCTCGTGCTGGACCCGCTGCGCGAGTACCTGTCCGACCGGGGTCTTGACGCGCCCGCGGACCTGTCGGCCACGCCGATCGGCGACGGGCACTCCAATGTGACCTACGCGCTGTCGACCGGCGTCGTCCTGCGCCGACCGCCGCGCGGGCCGCTGCCCCCGTCGGCGCATGACGTCCTGCGCGAGGCGCGGCTGCTGCGCGCGCTGGCTCCCACCGGCGTCCGGGTCCCTCGGATCCTCGCGGTCTGCGACGACTCCGAGGTGATCGGCGCGCCCTTCTACGTGATGGAGCTGGTGCATGGCGAGGTGATCACCGACGCGCTGCCGGGACCTCTGGATGACGTCGACGAGCGCCGCCGGATCTCCGACGAGCTGATCGACGCCCTGGTCGAGCTGCACGCCGTCGATTGGACGGCTCTGGAGCTCGAGGGCTTCGGGCGCCCGACCGGGTACCTCGAACGCCAGGTCCGGCGCTTCCTGGGGCTCTGGGAGTACAGCAAGACGCGCGAGGTTCCTGAGGTGGCCGAGGTCGCTCGGTGGCTGACCGACCATCTGCCCGAGGCCGACTCCGAGCAACCGGCGACGATCGTGCACGGCGACTACCGCATGGGCAACGTGATGTTCGGCGGCGGCGCTCCGGCCCGGCTGGTCGCGATCTTCGACTGGGAGATGGCCACCGTCGGCGATCCGCTCGCCGACGTCGGCTACATGACCTCGCACTGGCGCCAGGCCGGCGACCCGCCCAACCGCTTCAACCTGCAGACCGTGACCGAGCGTCCCGGATTCCCGACTCGCCGGGAGCTGGTCGACCGCTACGCGCAGCGGTCGGGTCGGTCGGTGGAGGGCCTGGATTGGTACGTCGCGCTCGCGGTGTGGAAGTCCTCGGTGTTCATGGAGGGCAACTACAAGCGCGCGATCACCGGCGCCACCGACGATCCCTACCTCAAGACGTTCGGCGAGGGCGTGGTGGAGCTCGCCCGGCGCGCGCTGGAGATCACGCGAGACGGCTTCTAGAAGATGAGCCGGCCCGGCCCGACGCGCAAGGCGTCAGACCGGGCCGGGACACGGCGGGTCGTCTGTGACCGAACTAGCTGAGGCTGTTGATGGTCTTCTTGTCGGCGGCCAGCACGACCTTCGGCAGCGGCGCGAAGTCCAGCGACGGACCGGCCTTCTGGCCGGTGGTGATCGCGTAGCTGATGAACGCCTTCAGGAAGCTGGCCTGCTTGTTGCCGCTCTGGGGAACGATCGCGTAGGTGAAGGTCGAGATCGGGTAGGCGATCTTGGCCTTCTTGGACGGATCGACGATGTGGATGTCGTTGTGAGCCGGCACCTTCGTGACCTGTGAGGCCGCATTCTCGATGTTGGCGAGATTGGGGTACTCGTACTTGCCGGCCGCGTTCTGGATCGCCGCGGCGTTGAGCTTGTTGGCGATCAGGTAGGACACGGCAACGTAGGCGATGCCGCCCTGGGTGGCCTCCAGCTGCGAGGCGACGCCCGAGTTGCCCTTGGCGCCGACGCCGGCCTTGAACTGGACCGAGGTCGCATAGCCGACACTGCTTGACCAGGTCTTGGAGACCGCCGACAGGTAGTTGGTGAACGCGTAGGTGTCACCGGAGCCGTCGGAGCGGAAGATCGGGGTGATCTTCAGGTTGGGCAGCTTGACGCCGGGGTTGCTCTTCTGGATCGCCGAGCTGTCCCAGTTGGTGATCTGGCCCAGGTAGATGCCGGCCAGCGTGGGGCCGGTCAGCTTGAGCTTTGAGCCCGCCCCGGGGACGTTGTAGCCGACGCCGGTGGCCGACAGCGCCCACGGGATCTGGACGCAGTCCTTGCACGCCGCGGCCTGCGACGGGGTCAGTGGAGCGTCGGAGGCGCCGAAGTCGACGATGCGGTTGGTGATATCGGTGATTCCGGTGCCCGAGCCGACCGCGTTGTAGTTGACGGTGTCGTGGTACTTGTTGTCAAACCCCTGAGCCCACTCGGCCTCGAGCGGCGCCACCAGGGTCGAACCCGCGCCGTTCAGGGTTTGCCCGGCGGCCATAGCGCGCGACGCGAGCGTCCCGAACCCGCCCGCCGAGGCGGCGGTGACCGCCGCGAGCGAGATCAGGTTCCTGCGTGTGAAGGCGAAGCCTTTCAAGTTGAAAGCCCTTTCGATCAGATAGACAAGAGAACGCCCCGCTGCCGGCCGACCGCCGGGGCAGCGTTAGCATGGGCGGGCGAGGTGCTCAGCTTGTTGCCAGGTTGTAACCGGCTTTTGTCGATCTTGTGACGACCTCGCCGTCACCGTCTGATCGGGCAATCAGCTTTCTCTAGGCTGCCGGGCCATGTCCGTCAGGGCGTCAACCTCACTGCGCGCCGCGCGGCGCGCCGGCGCCCGGATCGAGGGGTCGGCGGGCGACCGAGTCATGCGCGGTCTGTGCATCCTCGGCGCGCTCGTCACCGGGCTGACGCTGGTCGACGTCATCTACCAGGTGGTCAACGGCGCCTCGCCGGCCATGTCCAAGCTCGGGCTGCACTTCCTCACGCGCTCGGAGTGGGCGCCCAACCTCGATCACTTCGGCGCGCTGCCGATGCTGATCGGGACCGCGGTCACCTCGGCGATCGCGCTGATCATCTCCGCCCCGGTGGCGATCGCGATCGGGATCTTCCTGAGCATGCTCGCGCCGAAGATCGTGCGCACGATCGTCGGGCCGCTGGTCGAGATGCTGGCCGCGATCCCGAGCGTGATCCTCGGGTTCTGGGGGATCATCGTGTTCGCCCCGTTCATGCAGCGCACGATCGAGCCCGCGCTGCACAACGCGCTGGGCTTCATCCCGATCTTCGGCCCGCCCCAGACGACCGGTCTGAGCGTGTTCACCGCCGGCCTGATCCTCACCGTGATGGTCGTGCCGATCATCGCGTCGCTGAGCCGCGACCTGTTCCTCAGCGTCTCCCAGGAGCTCAAGGACGGCGCCGAGGCGCTCGGGGCCACCCAGTGGGAGGTGATTCGCGGGGTTGTGCTGCCGACGACGATCTCCGGCGTCAGCGCGGCGATCATGCTCGGACTCGGACGGGCGCTCGGCGAGGCGATCGCGGTCGCTTCGGTGATCGGCGACGGCAGCATCGATCACAGCTCGGTGTTTGCGACCGGCAACACCTTCGCCGCCCGGATCGCCCTGGAGATCCAGTACATCGTCAATCCGCTGCACCGCGCCGCGCTGTTCTACCTCGCCTTCATCCTGCTCGTGTTCGGGCTGGTCACGAACCTGATCGCCCGCGCGATCGCCAGCCGCTACGACGTTCATCGCAGCTTTGTCTGACTCGACCTCCTTCGGAGCCCCGCCGTTTGATCCCACGGCGCCGCTGGTGGCCACCGGCAACCTGCGCCGGCGCCAGATCGTCAGCCGCACGGCGCAGGGCCTGGCCACGATCTCGGCGGTGGCGGCGGTCGCGGTCCTGCTCATCGTCACCTACACGGTGATCTCCCGCGGCGCCGGCGCGCTGAGCCTCGGCTTCCTGACCCACGATCCGCCCCAGTTCGGCGGGGGCGGCGGCGGAATCGCCTCGGCGATCGTCGGCAGCCTGCTGATCGTCGCCCTTGGGGCGCTGATCGCGACCCCGCTGGGCGTGCTGTGCGCGCTCTATCTCGTCGAGTTCGCCAGCCCCCGCTCGGGCTCGGGCCGCGCATTGCGCCTCTGTCTGGACATGATGCAGGGGCTTCCGACCGTCGTCGTCGGTCTGTTCATCCTCGGCCTGATCGTCGAGCCCGAGCATGCCGACTCGGGCTTTGCCGGCTCGCTGGCGCTGGCGATCATCATGCTGCCGCTGATCGCCCGCTCCGCCCAGGAGGTGCTGCTCACCGTCCCGCAGGGGTTGCGCGACGCCTCCGACGCGCTCGGCGTCGACCGCTGGCGGTCGGTGCTCACGGTGATCCTGCCGAGTGCCCTGAGCGGGATCGTCACCGGCACGATCCTCGCCGTGGCCCGCGCGGCGGGCGAGACCGCACCGCTGCTGATCGTCGACGGCACCTTCACCAACCAGACGTCAATTCAGCTGTTCGGTCACGCCGTGCCCAACATCCCGGTGCTGATCTTCACCCTGTCAGAGGCCGCCAACCCGACCGGCTTTCAGCGGGCGTGGGGGGCCGCGCTGGTCCTGCTGGCGCTGTACAAGGCTGGCGAAGATGATGCGCAGCCGGCTTGCGTCCGCCGG
>CAZZYU010000036.1:20794-27326 GCA_964658375.1 uncultured Acetobacteraceae bacterium
CCTGCTGGCGCTGATCCTGCTGGCCAACATCGGCGCGCGATTGCTGCTCGCCCGCAACCGGAGGAGAATGGGCCTGTGACCCCCGACTATCCGCAGCCGACGGTCCGTCCCCGGGTTCGCCTCCAGAACCCGCCGTCGGCCTCGCCGGTGGCGGCGCCGCCGCGCGTCCCGGGCATCGACCACGAGCTGACCCGTCAGGTCGTGTTCGACATCGCCGACATGTCGGTTCACTACGGAGCCAAGCGCGCCCTGGACTACACGACGATGAAGATCTACCGCAACCTCGTGACCGCGGTGATCGGTCCCTCGGGGTGTGGCAAGTCGACGTTCATCCGCAGCCTCAACCGGATGAACGACTCGATCCCCGGGTTCCGCGTGGGCGGCCAGGTCCTCTACCACGGCCACGACATCTACGCCAAGGCGACCAACCGCGTGGAGGTCCGCCGCCGCATCGGGATGGTGTTCCAGAAGCCCAACCCGTTCCCCAAGTCGATCTACGACAACGTCGCCTGGGCGCCGCGCAACCTCGGGATGAAGGGCGACATGGACGAGCGCGTGGAACGCGCGCTGCGCAACGCCGCGATCTGGGACGAGGTCAAGGACCGGCTGAAGGCCAGCGCACTGTCGCTCTCGGGCGGCCAGCAGCAGCGACTGTGCATCGCCCGCTCGATCGCCGTCGAGCCCGACGTGCTGCTGCTCGACGAGCCCGCCTCGGCGCTTGACCCGATCGCCACCGCATCGATCGAGGAGCTCCTGCACCGGCTCAAGAACCGGTACACGATCGTCATCGTCACCCACAACATGCAGCAGGCCGCGCGCGTCGCCGACCGCACCGCGTTCTTCTCCCTCGACGCCGTCGACCGGGTGGGCACGCTCGTCGAGTACGCCGACACCGACACGATCTTCTCCAGCCCGGCGGACTCCCGCACGCGCGACTACGTCACCGGCCGCTTCGGGTAGAGGGAAGTGCGGAAGATGCGGGCAAAACGTCCTGCGCGTCTCGTCATCTGAGATGCGGAGGGCATGTTGTCCCGCTCCGCGGGCTCTATGTCATGTGGATCTCTCTGAACGGCGACGCGGCAGTCACTATGACCCGGCGCGGGTCTGCCGGGACTGGCTCAGCGAGCCAGCGTGGATAAATCGAGCGGCTGCAGTTCGTCAGGAGACTGAATGGCGAGGCAGTCGACGCCGGCGGCGGCGAAGGCATCACGATCAGCATCGGGCTCGGCGAAGACCGTGATGCGGTGGCCCGCGCCGGGACCGGTATCGGCGCGGCCCTCCTCGATCGCGGCGCGCGCAGCAGCGACACCGTCAGGGTTGACAGACGCGTCGAGCACCGTCCCATCGGCGACGCGCCCCGACAAACGCAGGGACTTCGGGCCGCGTACGCCGAGCGAGATGAGTGGAGGCTGCGCGGGCGGATGGTCCAGGGCAACGTCACGTAGGCGGACGTAGCGGCCCTCAGTCGTAACCGTACGCCCGTGCAAGAGCGCCCGAACCGCGACCGTGACCTCCTCCAGCAGCGTGAGCTGCGATGCCGGCTTGGCACCGACTTGCCGCATCCAGTCCGCGACACCGTGCCCTAGCCCCGCATGAAGTCGGCCGGGATACAGGCGTGCGAGCGTCGCGAGTTCCATCGCGGTGAAGGCAGCGTTGCGAACGGGCGCCGGGAGAATGCCGATTCCCACGACAATGTGGGTCGTGGCCGCGAGCACTGTCGCCGTGGCCGCGATCCCACCCGTGTAGAAGCAGTCCTCCCACAGCCACAGCTCGGTCGCTCCAGCCGCCTCGGCGGCTCGTGCCTGGTCTATGAGTCGTTCCGGAGGCACGGTCGGGCGCAGCACCACTGCGAGATCCATGGCACACATCCTCCAGGCAGCGGAGCCGAGTCCTCAGTCGCTCATCTCGCGGCGGCCGACGGCGCGGAGCCGAGGCACCCGCTGGCCCCCGCCGCCGCCCACTCGGCCTCCGTGCAGTAGGCGATCTGGGGCAGGTAGGAGCCCATCGTGCTGGCGAGCGAGCCGCTGGCAGGCGCGTTGGCGATCGACTGCGCAAACGACGGGGAGGCGAGCACCTGGCGATAGAAGAACAGGTCGGTCGCCCCGGTGCCGAACGGGATCCAGTTGATGCCGTGTGCCGCGGTCGCGTTCGCGGGCCGGTTGGCCGGCGTCGAGACGACGAAGGTGCCCACCCCGCCGTCCTGTACCGCCTGGAAGTCGCCGACGCAGCCCACCAGGGTGAGGCTGAGCGTGTTCGAGCACAACGACCAGTAGCGCACCTGCTGACCCGACTCCCAGGGCGGCACGCCCGCATTCGTGTTCGGGAACACGGGGAGGCGCGCGCGCATCACGACCAGCGGACCGCCGCTCGCGTCAAGCAGCACCCCGAGGTAGGCCGAATCGGGGTCGGGATACAGCGAGGTGACCGTCGATTTGGTCCACGCCGGCTCCGCAGCGCTCGCGAAGACGGTCGGTCGCGGCTGAGCGACGAGCAACCCGCTGCCCGTGCACGCCCCCAGCGGGCGCAGGGGAATACCCGACACGGTCGGGGTGATCTGCGGCAGCGCCGGCGACCCCGCGGGGTCGGAGGGGTCAGTCGGGTCATAGACCCGGAAGACGAGTTCCAGCTCAGTGAAGGGCCCGGCACCGGTGTACAGGGTGTTGGGCGCCGGTTTGGCGGGGGCGGCCTGATTGAGCACACGGAGCTCATAGGTGCCGGTGCCCTTCACGCCGGGCTGGAACGGATTGACGCCGGTGGACGGCTGGATCTCCGCGTCATAGATATGTGCGCTGGGGATGGCCGTGGTGTTGCGGTAGACGGTGAAGTTCATGTACCGCGCCGTCGGGAACGTGCCCCGGATGATGAGGCCGCCTCCCGGCACGGTCAGGTACGACTTCGCCCAGTAGCCGGCGTTCGCGTCGGGGTCGCCGAAGTTCGACGGGCTCCCGAGCCCGTAGTGGCTCCCCCACGAGCATCCGAACAGCGCAGCCGAGGCGGGCGGTGCCGCTGCCCCCATCGCGATCAGCAGGGCCGCAGCGCTCACCAGGACAGCGATCGCCGCCGGGCGCCGTGTCGGCCACCTCATACCCCTCATCTCAGTCCCCTTCGACCTGTCCGATCGCGTGACCGCGGGCCCGCGATGTTCGCAGAGCACTCCCGAGTGCGGTAGCAAAGCACTTTGGCAGGGTCTCGGCAACCTTTGGCGGGTTTTGGAGGGCGACCGCGGTGGCCCGTTGAGCGTCGCCGATCCGGCACATGGGCCAGGTGACTGCGACACTGTGTCGATGGCAGACCGCGAGACCGGCGAGATCATCGAGGGTCTGTGGCAGTTCGAGGCGACCCACCCCGAATGGACCGAGGACGAGGGCGGCGAGGACGGCTGGGAGCCCAATGTCGCCTGGTGGGCGGTCGCGGTCGCCCGCGGGCTTGTCCTGATCGATCCGCTCGTCCACGACTGGGACGCCCTGGATCGTCTGCTCGACGCGCACGGAGGGTGTGCCGGCGTCGTGCGGACCTGTCACTGGCACCAGCGCAGCACCGCTGAGGTAGCCGATCGCTATCACGTCGAGGTCTGGGCGGGAGTCGACCAGGACGGACGCGCACCGTATCCAGACCATGCCGTCGGCGACCGCGACGACATTCTCGGAGAGCTTCAGGTGTTCGGCATGGAGCGCGCCGATGAGCTGGCGGTGTGGCTCCCGCGGCAGGCCGCGCTCGTCTTCGGCGATGCGATGATCCGAGCCGGCGACGGAGAGCTCCGGGTCTGTCCGGACTCCTGGACCCAGCCGGCGGGTGGATCAGCGCGGCTTCGGGCCATACTCGCCGATCTCACCACGCTGCCGGTCGCGCACGTGCTCGTCTCCCACGGCCCGACGGTGATCGACGACGCACTCCTGTCTCTGCCGGCGGCGGTGGCCTGAACGACCGGCCGGCGGCCGCCCCGAGCGGCTGGTCAGACGCCTTGAGATCAGTCGGTGGGGGCGGTCAGATAATCCGCCTCACTGACCGGGGCGCCCCAGGTGACGGGACCGTTCTCGTCGGCTTCCTGGATCGCGACGTGGGTCATGAACCGATCCGGGGCGGCGCCGTGCCAGTGGTTCTCGCCGGGCTCGAAGAACACGCGGTCACCGGGACGGATCTCCTGCACCGGTCCGCCCTCGCGCTGGCAGCGACCGACGCCCTCGGTGACGAAGATCGTCTGGCCGAAGGGATGGGTGTGCCAATGCGTGCGCGCCCCTGGGGTGAAGTGCACGCTGGCGGAGGCGGTGCGGGCCGGGGGCTCGGGTGCGGCGACGGCGTCGATGTACACGTCACCGGTGAACCAGTCGCCGGGGCCCTTGGTGGTCTCGAGTGAGTTGCGGGTGATCTTCATGGAGTGCTCCTTTGCTGATGTGGACAAGGGGATGTCAGGCCGCGTAGCGTTCGGGCCGCGCGCGGCCGGGTCGAGCTGATCGGCGGTCCAGGCGGTCACGGGCGGACCATCACCTTGATCGCCGTGCGGTCGGCCATCGCCCGGTATCCGTCAGGTACGCCGTCGAGCTCGACGGTCTGATCCAGCACGCGACCCGGCTCGATGCGGCCCTCCAGGATGTCGGGCAGCAGTTCGCCGATGTACGCGCGCGCCGGCGCGGGTCCGCCGCCGATGGTCAGGTTCGCATAGAACGCCGGCTGTGACCCAGGCAGCCGTTCGTCCTGGGGAACGCCGACCCGGCCGATTGCGCCGCCGCGGCGGGCGACCCCGATCGCGGTCAGCATCGACGCGCTCAGACCGACGCACTCAAGCACCGAATGCGCGCCCAGCCCGCCGGTGAGCTCCTTGACGCGCTCGACCGCTTCCTCACCGCGTTCGGGCACGACATCGGTCGCGCCGAACTCCCGGGCGAGGTCGGTACGGTCGGGGTGGCGGCCGAGGATGATGATCTGCTCGGCGCCCAGGCGCTTGGCGGCGATCACGCCGCACAGCCCCACAGCGCCGTCGCCGATCACCGCGGCGATCCTGCCCGGCGCGACCTGCGCGTGGACCGCGGCGTGATGCCCGGTGCCCAGCACATCGGACAGCGTCAGCAGCGAGGGCATGACCGCGGCATCCTGCGCCGCGTCGAGTGCGAAGAGCGTGCCGTCGGCGTACGGGACCCGCAGCGCCTCGGCCTGAGCGCCGTTGAGCCCGTTGTTGCCGAAGAACCCTCCGTGGACGCACGCGGTGTGCAACCCGTCGTGACAGAACTCGCACGTTCCGTCCGAATGCGCGAACGGCATGACGACCAGCTGACCCGGCGCGATCATCTGAACGTCGGCACCGACCGCGTCGACAATCCCGATCGCCTCATGACCCATCGACTGGCCGTGCCCGTTGGGCTCCATCGCCGCGTAGGGCCAGAGATCGGAGCCGCAGATACAGGCGTGCGTCACGCGGACGACGGCATCGGTCCGATCGATCAGACCCGCGTCGGGCACGTTCTCAACGCGGACGTCGCCCGCGCCGTACATCATCGTCGCTCTCATCAGGCCCCCTTTGGGCAAGGTCGGAGTGTGAGGTCGACGCTAGGTCGCCGGTCGCGCCCAGAGGGGGGCTGTGAACCCCCCTTCGGAGCTAGCCTCACGAGCGTGGATCGCCGCGGCGACATTCGGGATTACCTGATCTCGCGACGCGCGAAGATCACGCCCGATCAGGCAGGCCTGTATCCGTCTGAGGGAGATGTCCGCCGCGTTCCCGGACTGCGTCGCGAGGAGGTCGCACGCCTGGCCGGCGTCAGCCTCGATTACTACACCGAGCTGGAACGCGGGGGTCTGGACAGGGCATCCGACACCGTCCTGGACGCCATCGCCCGCGCGCTGCAACTCGACCAGGCCGAGCGCGCGCACCTCTTCGATCTCGCACGGCCGGCCGGCGCACTGCGTATGTCCGCCTCAGGCGACCACATTCGCGCCAGCGTCCAACGGACACTCGACGCGTTCACCGGCGGAATGGCACTGGTCCGCAACCGCTCCTGGGACTACCTCGCCGCCAACACCCTCGGCCGGGCCGTCTACGCCGAGATCTTCGACGGCCGCACCGGACCCCCCAACCACGTCCGCTATGTCTTTCTCGACGACCGCTCACGCCGCTTCTTCGACGACTGGGAAGTGGTCGCCCACGACACCGCCCGAATCCTGCGCATCGAGGCCGGACGCGACCCTCGTGCCGCACGCCCGCGGGAGCTGATCGACGAGCTGTTGACGGTCAGCGACGACTTCCGCACATTCTGGGCGCGGCATGACGTGCGCCTCCCCGCCAGCGGACGCCACCACTTCCGCCACCCCGACGTCGGACCGCTCGACCTGATCTTCGAGGCCGCCTCCCTGAGAGCAGACCCCGACCTGACTCTGCTGCTGGCGACCGCCGAGCCAGACTCAACGACCGATGCGGCCCTCGCGCAGTTGGTCATGACCTAGGTTTGGGTCAGACAGAAGCAGCGGTGGTCGGTCAGAGCCGGTTCGGCGACGCTGCGGAACCCCCCACCTGGCGATCGAAAAGCGATCGAGCTGGACGCGC
>CAZZYU010000037.1:0-6402 GCA_964658375.1 uncultured Acetobacteraceae bacterium
AGATCGAGAAGGCGCACCCGGATGTGTTCAACATCCTGCTGCAGATCCTGGAGGACGGCCGGCTCACCGACGCCCAGGGACGCACGGTCGACTTCCGTCACTGCATCGTGATCATGACCTCGAACATCGGGGCCTCGGAGATCGCGCGCAACACGCCGCTGGGCTTCGCGGTCTCCGACGACGAGACCGGGATCACCTATGACGACATGAAGGGCCGGATCATGGGCGAGCTCAAGAAGGTCTTCCGGCCTGAGTTCCTCAACCGCATCGACGACGTGATCGTGTTCCACAAGCTGGCCAAGGACGAGATCAAGGAGATCGTCGAGCTGCTGCTCATGCGGATCCGCGAGTCGATGGCCGAGCGCGAGCTCCAGCTCGAGCTGTCCGAGGAGGCCAAGGATCTGCTCGTCGACAAGGGCTGGGACCCGTCGATGGGCGCCCGCCCGCTGCGTCGCGCGATTCAGCGCTACATCGAGGATCCGCTGGCCGACTTCGTGCTGCGGGCCCAGGTGCCGTCGGGGTCGACGGTGCTCGTCGAGCCCGGGGTTCCCGACACCGACGACGAGGACGTCAAGCTCTCCATCATCGAGCCCGCGCCCAAGCCGACTCCGGTCGGAGTCGGAGCCGAGGGCGGCGCCGAGGAGGGCGACGAGCCCGCCGACGCCGAGGGTCCGGCGCAGACGTCCGACGGTCCCCCCGACTCAGAGTAAGCCCCAGTCGGTCATCAGTGTGTGTGCGCGGCTCCCGGGTTTGTCCCGGGGGCCGTTGCTCGTTGTGGAGTGCGGGCCGCGGCTCCCGGCCGGGGCGCCGCTGCTTGTCGTGGGTGCCGTGGGGTGCGTGAAGGCCGTCGCTAGGAGATGACCCCGTCGGCGAGCAGGCCGACGAAGAGCCCGACCCACAGCACGGGCGCGACGAGCGCCAGCGCGATGCCCGTCCACGCCCGGGCGCGGCCGGCCAGGGCGGGCTCGGCGCGGATCTCGCGCAGCGCGCGGACGCCCGCGACGATCGCCGCCGGGGTGAGCACCGCGAACATCAGCAGGAAGCCGAGACCGACCCCGAGTACCCCGAGCAGCAGGGTCAGGTTGGCGCTGCGGCAGTACGGTCGCGTGGCGCCGGCACCCGCCCGGCCGCCGACGAGCACGTCGCTGCCGAGCGCCCGTTCCTCGCTGCTCACGGTCCTCCCGCAATCGCCACTCAGACGATTGTGTCAGAGCTTGGTCACGCCGCGCGACAGCTGTGTGACGTCTGCTCGCGGGATCGGGATGCCGTCGGCGGCGAGCCGTAGGCTGGTCTGCCGATGCCCAGATCCAGCTCCGTGTTCGTGTGCTCGGCCTGCGGTCAGGAGACCGGTCGCTGGGCGGGTCGCTGCCCGGGCTGCGGTGAGTGGAACTCACTCGTCGAGCAGGTCCGCGCGCCGGCGGCCGCGGCCGGCCGGGGCGCCGGCGGCGTCGGCGCGCGCGGTGCGACGACGGGGATCGCGGTCGCGCCGGTGGCGCTGCGTGATATCGAGGCGGTCGAGCATGAGCGGCTCAGCACCGGGATCGGCGAGCTGGACACCGTCCTCGGCGGCGGCCTGGTCCCCGGCTCGCTCGTGCTCATCGGCGGCGCCCCCGGGATCGGCAAGTCGACCCTGACGACGATGGCGCTGGCCAACCTGTGCGCGGCGGGCCGGCGCACCCTGTACGTCTCCGCCGAGGAGTCCGCGGCCCAGATCCGGTTGCGGGCCCAGCGGCTGGGCGGCGGCGAGGCGCTCGCGGTGCCGGTCATCGCCGAGACCGACCTGCACACGGTGCTGGCCACCCTGGAGCAGGAGCGCCCAGAGGTCTGCGTGATCGATTCGGTGCAGACGCTGCACTCGGTCGATCTCACCTCGGCGGCCGGGTCGGTGGCCCAGGTCCGGGAGGTCGCCGCGGCGATCATGCAGGTCGCCAAGCGGCTGCGGATCGCCGTGCTGCTCGTCGGGCACGTGACCAAGGAGGGCTCGCTGGCCGGGCCGCGGGTGCTCGAGCATCTCGTCGACTGCGTGCTCCAGTTCGAGGGAGAACGCGAACGGACCTACCGGACCGTCCGCGCGATCAAGAACCGGTTCGGCTCCACCGACGAGGCGGGCGTGTTCGAGATGCGCGACCATGGCCTGGTCGAGGTGCTCGACGCCTCCGCGCGCTTCCTGGCGGAGGCCACCCGGGCGCCGGGCAGCGTCGTGCTGTGCGCGATGGAGGGGTCGCGGCCGCTCCTGGTCGAGGTCCAGGCGCTGGTCAGTGCGTCCGAGCTCGTGCCACCCCGCCGGGTCGTCTCGGGCCTGGACCGCAACCGGGTGGCGCTCGTGCTCGCGGTGCTCGGGCGCCACGCCGGAATCGGATTGGGCACCTACGACGTGTTCGTCAACGTCGTCGGCGGCGTGCGGGTCGATGAGCCGGGGTCCGACCTGGCGGTGGCGCTCGCGGTCGCCTCGGCGGCGCGGCGCACCGCGCTGCTCGGTGGCGCCTCAAAGCCGGTGGCGTGCTTCGGGGAGCTGGGCCTGACCGGGGAGCTGCGCACCGTGGCCCACGCCGACCGCCGGCTGCAGGAGGCCCGGCGGTTCGGCCTGGACCGGGTGCTCGAGCCCGGACAGCTCCCGTCGCTCGCCGCGGCGGTCGCGGCGGCGCTGGGCAGCAAGCGCACGATGCCGGCCGCGGCCTGACGCCCTCCGCCCGTCCCTCGGCCGTCAGGCGGCGACGGCCACGGCCCGGCGGGTGCGCCGGGAGGTGGCGGCGGCCACGGCCAGCGACGCGCAGCTCAGCTCAAACGGCGCGCTGACCCCGAGTCCGCCGATCAGGGCACCGCCGATCGCCGACCCGGCGGCGATCCCCACCACGAGCGCGGCGCCGACCCACGTGAACGCCTCGGTCTCCACCCCCGCGGGCACGGCTCGGCCCACCAGCGCGTACTGGCACGCGAACGCCGGCGCGATCGTCAGCCCGGCGAGCAGCGCGCCGACGATGCCCTCGGGGATCGTGCGCGCCAGGATCAACGGGACCGAGCAGACGACCGCCGCGGCGAGCAGCCGCCGGTAGCGCTGTGCGAGCGAGACCCGCCACCGGCGCGCGCCGTAGAACAGGCCCCCGATCATGCTGCCGACGCTCCACAGCGCCAATAGGGCGCCGGCGGACGCGCGCGAGCCGGCGTGCAGCGCCAGCGAGGGCAGCCCGACCTCCAGCGCCCCCAGCGAGATGCCCATCAGCGCCACCGGCACCGGCAGCACGCGCAGCGCCGGCACGGCCCAGAGCGACCCACGGTGGGCGGGGCGGTCGGGGCGGGTCTGGTCACGCGCGATCGGCGAGCTGACAAACCAGGTCGTGCCCACGAGGCCGACCCCCGCGCACAGCAGGGCCGCTCCCGAGGCCGAGGTCGTCGCCACGACGATCGCCACGAGCAGCGGACCGCAGATCCAGATCAGCTCCTGGACGACGGACTCCAGCGAGTAGGCGCTCTCGCGCAGCAGTTCATCGCTGACGACGGTCCGCAGCAGCGCCCGCACCACGGGCGCGATCGCCGGCTGGACGGCGCCGATCCCGCAGGCCACCGCGACGAGCACCAACCCCGCCAGGTCCGCGTGTACGGCGAGCACGAGTGCGATGAACAGGCTTGCCTGGGCCACGGCGCAGGGCAGCAGGACGCGGGCTCGGCCCAGCCGGTCGACGAGCCGTCCCTGCGGCGGCCCGGCCACCGCCGACGCCAGCGCCTCCCCGCCGACGGCCAGGCCCGACAGCGCGTAGGAGTGCGTCGCGGCGCGGACGAGCAGCAGGATCGTGAGCGACGACATGCCCTGGGGCAGACGCGCGAGCACGGCGGTGACGTAGAGCCGCGGGCTGCCCGGAACGGCGAGGACCGAGCGATATCGGACCAGCATCGCGCGAGCCTAGCGATCGTCGGCGCGCGTTCGATCGCGTCGCCGGGTCGCCAGACGCCGGCCCGGGGGGGTGCGCCGGCCCGCATGAGGCTAAAATCACCCATGATGCCGCCGCGTTCTGGTGAAGAGCTCAAAGAAGAGCTCGAATCTCGCCAGGAGTCGCGGATCATGCGGGCGCTGGAGATGGTGGCGCCGGGGACCTCGCTGCGGGAGGGGATCGACAACATCGTCGACGCTCGCACCGGCGGCCTGATCGTGATCGGCGACGCCGACGAGTTGGGCTTCCTGTTCTCCGGTGGGATCAAGCTCGACATCGATTACTCGCCGGCGTTCCTCTACGAGCTGGCCAAGATGGACGGCGCGATCATCCTCAGCTCCAACGCGACGAAGATCGCCCACGTCAACGTTCAGCTGACGCCGGATCCGACGATCCTCACCCTGGAGACGGGGACCCGTCATCGCACCGCCGAGCGCGTCTCCAAGCAGACCGACTCGCTCGTCGTCGCCGTCTCCGAGCGCCGTGAGGTCGTGTCGCTCTACGTCGACGGCGGCAAGTACATCCTGGAGGACATTCCGGTCGTGCTCGCCAAGGCCAACCAGGCGCTGGCGACCCTCGACAAGTACCGCAGCCGCCTGGACCAGGTCTCCACCCGCCTGACCGCGCTGGAGTTCGAGGGCGGGGCGACGCTCAACGACGTGCTGACGGTGCTCCAGCGCGTCGAGCTCGTGACGCGCATGGCGGTCGAGATCGAGCGGTACATCGTGGAGCTGGGGACCGAGGGACGGCTCATCGAGATGCAGCTCGACGAGACGATGGTCGGGGTCGCCGCCGACAAGGCCGCGCTCGTGCACGACTACCTGGTCACCGATGACGACGAGAGCTTCGCCGCCGTCTTCGATCAGCTGCTCAGACTTCCCCATCAGGACCTGTTGGACTTCGGACGCCTCGCCGAGCTGCTCGGCTACGACCGCAAGCTCAACACCCTCGACTATCCCGCGTCGCCGCGGGGCTTCCGCATCCTGGGGCGCATTCCGCGCCTGCCCAGGCTGGTGGTCCAGCGCATCGTGACGGTGTTCGGGGGATTTGAGGAGCTCCTCGCCGCATCCGACGGCGAGCTGGAGACCGTCGACGGGGTCGGCGAGATCCGGGCGAAGGACATCCGGGAGGGCCTTCGCCGCCAGCAGGAGATCAATCTTGTTGATCGCTACCTGCAGACGTAGGGAAATCCGCGAGCGCGTCGCGCCGCCCCGACAGAGGAGGACACCATCACAGAGCTAACGGACGAGCAGCTGGACGATCTGGAGGTCGAGGCGCCGGTCCATGTCGAGTTCGAGATCGGTCAGAGCGTCGTGTATCCGCATCACGGTGCGGGCAAGGTCCTCCGCAAGGAAATGAAGGACGTGCTCGGCGAGAGCCGTGAGTACCTGACGATCAAGATCCTGCACAACGACATGACGGTCATGGTCCCGACCGCCAACGCGGCGGTGGCGGGCCTGCGTCCGATCATCGACGAGGACACCATCAAGAAGGTCACCGCGCTGCTGCAGGACGAGTGTTCGGAGATGCCCAAGAACTGGAACCGGCGCTTCAAGCACAACCGCGACAAGATCAAGACCGGCGACATCTACGAGCTGGCCGAGGTCGTGCGCAACCTCGCCATCCGCGAGGCCGAGAAGGGCCTGTCGACCGGCGAGAAGCAGATGTTCACGCGGGCCAAGAAGATCCTCGCCTCCGAGCTGATGTACGCGCTGGAGATGGACGAGCAGCAGGTGGAGGACCATCTCTACACGCTGCTCATCGAGCAGCACGGCGGCAGCGTTCGCAAGGTCGCGGTCGCGGCCGATTAGAGCGCCAGGACGGTCCCGGCGATGGCGGTCGCGCTGATCGTGGCCGCCGGGCGCGGCGAGCGCCTTGGGTCCGGCCGGCCCAAGGCGCTCGTCTCGGTCGCCGGGCGTCCGATGCTCGACTGGAGCGTGGAAGCCCTGCGCGCGGTCCCGGACATCTCCCGGATCGTCGTCGCCCTGCCGGCCGAGGAGCTGGCGGCGGCACCCGAGGGCGTGACGGCGGTCGCCGGCGGCGCGCTGCGGTCCGAATCGGTGCGGGCGGCGCTGGGCGCGGCGCCGGGTGCCGACGCGGTGATCGTCCACGACGCCGCCCGGCCGCTGGCCACCGCGGAGCTCTTCGCCCGGGCGCTGGACGCGCTGGCCGGCGCCCCGGAGGCCGACGCCGTGATCGCGGCCGCACCGGTCGCCGACACGATCAAGGAGGTCGCCGACGACGGGCACACGGTCGCGCGGACAATTCCCCGGGCTGGGCTGTGGGCGGTGCAGACGCCTCAGGTGTTTCGCCGCGCGGCGCTGGAACGAGTGTTGCATGAGGCCTCCGAGGAGCTGCTGGCCCGCGCGACCGACGACGCGTGGCTGATCGAGCGCGGCGGGGGGACGGTGCACATCCTGCGTTCCGATCCCGGCAACCTGAAGATCACCACGCCGCACGACCTCCGGGTCGCCGA
>CAZZYU010000037.1:6502-27058 GCA_964658375.1 uncultured Acetobacteraceae bacterium
GGGCAGGCGGCCGGCGTGAGCACCGGGATCGGCTATGACACCCACCGGCTCGTGGCCGGGCGCCCGTTGATCATCGGGGGCGTCGCGCTCGAGCACGACCGCGGGCTGGACGGCCACTCCGACGCCGACGTCCTCACCCACGCCGTGATCGACGCGATGCTCGGGGCCGCGGGCCTGGGCGACATCGGCCAGCACTTCCCCGACACCGATCCCCGCTACGAGGGCGCCGACTCGATCGCGCTGCTCGGCGCGACCGTGGAACTGCTGGCGCAGGCCGGGCTGCGGGTGACCCACGTCGACTCGACGGTCGTGATGGAGCGGCCGAAGCTGTCGGGGGTGCGTGAGCAGATCCGCCGGCGACTCGCCGCGGCGCTGGACCTGGCGCCGGCGCACGTCAACGTCAAGGCGACGCGCGGGGAGGGGATGGGGTTCATCGGCCGCGAGGAGGGCGTCGCGGCACTGGCGGTGGCGACCGTCGGACCGCTGTAGCCGCTCACGGAGTGATCTGAGCTGATCGGCCACTAGGGTTGGCTTTCGCATGCGCACCGTCACCCTGCACGACACGCTCACGGGCCAGATCCGCGAGCTGGAGCCCGCCGATCCACCCCGCGTGCGCATCTACGCCTGCGGCCCGACCGTCTACAGCCGCGTCCACGTCGGCAACGCGCGCCCGTTCGTCGTCTTCTCCCAGCTCAAGCGGTTCCTTGCGGGTCTGGGCTATGCGGTGACCTTCGTGGCCAACATCACCGACATCAACGACAAGATCTACGCGGCCGCCGCCGCCGCCGGCTGCGACAGCGCCGCCCTGGCCGAGCAGATGACCGCTCATTACGTCGCCGACACCGGCGCGCTGGGCCTCGGTCGTCCCGACCGCGAGCCGCTGGCCAGCGAGACCGTGGATGGGATCATCGCGCTGATCACCCAGCTCATCGAGGCCGGTCATGCCTACGCATCGGGCGGTGACGTGTACTTCGCGGTGCGCTCCTACCCGCAGTACGGGGAGCTGTCGCATCGCGACGTCGACCAGATGGACCAGGGCGAGGGGCTGGACGGCACCGCGCTCAAGCGCGACGCGCTGGACTTCGCGCTGTGGAAGGCCCACAAGCCGGGGGAGGACACGTCCTGGGAGTCGCCGTGGGGGCCGGGCCGGCCCGGCTGGCACATCGAATGCTCGGCGATGGCCCAGGACCTGCTCGGAACCGACTTCGAGATCCACGGCGGTGGCTCGGACCTGATCTTTCCCCATCACGAGAACGAGGCCGCGCAGACGCGCGGCGCGACCGGTGCTCGGCTGGCCCGGCTGTGGGTGCACGTCGGCATGGTGCGCCTCGACGCGGAGAAGATGTCGAAGTCGATCGGCAATGTCTTCGGGCTGGCCGAGGCGATCGAGCGCCACGGTGCCGAGACGCTGCTGATGTATTTCTCCCAGGCCCATTGGCGCCAGCCGATCGAGTACGACGACGAGCGCCTGACCGAGGCGGCGGCGTTCGCGCAGCGGATCCGGGAGGCCGGGCGCCGGTTGACCGCCGGCCCGAGCCCGGAATGGTCGGCGGCGCTGCGCGACCGGTTCTTCGACGCCCTGGCCCAGGACTTCTCCACTCCGCACGCGCTCGCCGCGGTCGCCGACTGGGTCCGCCGCGCCAACCGCGAGGCGGCGGGTGCGGTGGGCAGCGACGACCTGCGCGTGATGCTCGACGTGCTCGGCCTGGCGACGCTGCTGCACGCTCCCGCGACGCAGGCTCCGGCCGCGGCGCTCGCGCTGGCCCGGGAACGCGACGCCGCCCGTGCGCAGCGCGATTTCGCCGAGGCCGATCGTCTGCGCGACGAGCTGCGAGCGCTCGGCTGGGAGGTCCGCGACGGGCCCGACGGAGCGCAGCTGCGCCCCGTCGCCTGACGCACGCGCGAAGCGAGCCTCCGCCGCGTCGGGGTGCGTGAAACCGCACGAACCCTGCAGATTCCCATGCATCACGAGACCCGCCCGCTTGACAGCGGGTGCGGTGCTATGTCAAGCTCGCGTCCGCAGTAAGGATGAACCCGAGCTTGAGGGCTTGGGGTCGGCCTGCGGACCGTACAGCGTCCGCCGGCTGAAAAGGCTCATATTGGTGCGGCGCCAGGGGAGGTAGCGCACAACGACTCGATCCGTACGGCCGCACAGCGCGGCAGCGGGAAAGGTACGTCTGTGGCTCGACTCTCTGCTTATTCTCAGTCTCAGCTCAAGGTTGAGGATGGGTACCTCATCGCGTTGGCCAAGCAGGGCCATTCGGAGGCATACGACCAGCTCGTGCGCCGGTACTACCGGTTCGTGCGTCTGAAGGCCTCCTCCTACTTCCTCGCCGGCGGCGACGCGGACGATCTGATCCAGGAGGGCCTGGTCGGGCTCTACAAGGCGATCCGCGACTACCGCACCGACCGGGAGTCGAGCTTTCGCAACTTCGCCGAGCTCTGCATCACCCGCCAGATCATCACCGCGGTCAAGACCGCGACGCGCAACAAGCACACGCCGCTGAACCAGTACGTCTCGTTCTCCAGCTCGCCCGCCGGGGGCACCGGCGACAGCGAGCCAACGCTCGACGAGGTGCTCCCGGGCTCCACGGTGCACGATCCGGTCAACCAGGTGATCTCCTCAGAGGAGCTGCGAGCGCTCGTCGCCTGCATCTCGACGGCCCTGTCAGAGCTTGAGTCGCGCGTGCTGGCGCTGTACCTCGACGGCCACTCCTACGAGGAGGTCGGCCGGCGGTTGAGCTGTGACTGCAAGACGGTCGACAACGCTCTGCAGCGCGTCAAGCGCAAGGTCGGCGCCCACCTGGCCGAGCGCAACGTCGTCGCCTGAGCGCATCGATCGCACGCGCTGCGGGTTGTACATGGTGCTGGCCTGCCCCTCTTCCGCAAGCGAGGTCTCACCCATGTCATCACCCATCCTCAGGCACTGGCGTGTGCTCACGGTCGGCGCGTGCTGCGCGGCCGCCGGCGTCGGCGCGGGCGCGGTCGCCACCGCGGGCGCGTCGACCGCCCACTCCAGCTCGGGCGCCACGTCGGCCAAGGCGGGGCAGGCGCGTGGGCATGGCCTGCGCGCGCTGGAGCGCCGCGCGGTCCACGGTACGGCCGTCGTGCACACCAAGGCCGGCTTTGTCACCGTGACCTATGACCGCGGCGTCGTGGACTCGGTCAGCGGCGATCAGATCCAGCTCACCGAGGGCACCCCGAAGGCCACCTACAAGACGGTGACCCTGACCGTCCCGTCTGACGTCACGGTCCGGGACAACGGCCAGAAGAGCACGATGTCGTCGATCACCGCCGGTCAGCGGGCGATCGTCGTCCAGCTGCCCACGCGCACGGTCGTGGTCGCGCGGACCCCCAGGCAGGCCGCGGGCTAGCTCAAGCCCGACCGCTACCCGGCGATCTCCCCCAGCCGGGGCGCCAGCCCGTAGGTGTCAAACGCCCGGAACCGGGAGAAGGTGTGGTGCTCGGGGCCGTGGTAGTCCGAGGAGCCGGTGGTGAGCAGCCCGTGCTCGGCGCATTGGTCGACGATCGCGCGGGTCTGCTCACCGGTGTGGGTGACATAGAACGCCTCCACGCCGTCCAGGCCCGAGCCACGGAAGCTGTCGATCGCGGCCCGGACGCCCGCGGGCTCCTCGATGTCCCAGTAGGGATGGGCCCAGACCGCCAGGCCTCCGGCCTCGTGGATGAGCTCGATCGCCTCGGGCACCGACGGCGCCGAGCGGGGCACGAACGCCGGCGTCCCGTCGATCAGGTAGGCGACCAGGAACGCGGTGGGCTCAAGCTGGCCGGCCGCCTGCAGCCGCTCGCGGTTGGCGGGGTGGCGCACGACCGCCTCGGCCAGGTGCGGACGGCCGATCGCCTTGCCCTGGGCCGCGCGCGCCGCCAGCAGCTCCTCGTCGAGCGAGAACCCGAGCTCACGCAGACGGTCGGCCATCCCCGCGGCTCGCCGCTCCCGGTCCCCGCGCGAGTGCGCCAGTGCCGCGACCAGGCCGGGATGCTCGGCGTCGACGCGGTAGCCGAGCACGTGCAGGTCCTGCTGACCCTCGTGCATCGTGGTGATCTCGACCGCGCTGACCAGGCCGATGCCGGTCGCATGGGCGGCCGTCTGGGCCTCGGCGACGCCTGAGGTCGAGTCGTGATCGGTGAGCGCGA
The DNA here is from genome assembly GCA_964658375.1 of uncultured Acetobacteraceae bacterium. Lineage (GTDB taxonomy): Bacteria > Actinomycetota > Thermoleophilia > Solirubrobacterales > Solirubrobacteraceae > Palsa-465. The sequence goes on from CAZZYU010000037.1 coordinate 10,655, forward strand.
GCAGCTGCACGCCGGCCGCGCTGGCGGCCGCGACCACCTCGGCCGGAGCCAGCGCCCCGTCGGAGTGCACCGAGTGGCTCTGCAGGTCAAACGGCGGAGGCGTCGTGCTCATGAGGCGCGGAGGGTAGTGCACGAGCGCAGGGGGGCGGGCGCCCGACGTCCGCGCCGCTGCGCCCGTTAGACGACGGCGGGCGAGGCCGCCGGCCGGCGCGCGGACAGCCGGCGCAGGGCGATCAGTCCGCCGCAGGCGACCAGCGCGATCGTCACCGCACCGACGCCGAGCCCGGCGCGGGCGCCCGCGGCGCCCATCACGATTCCGATGATCGGGCTGCCGATCGGCGTCGAGCCCTGGAAGGCGACGAACCACAGCGACATCACGCGGCCGCGCATCTCCGGGGCGGCGGTCAGCTGCAGGGTCGAGTTGCCCACCGACATGAAGGAGATGTTGGCGACGCCGACCAGCCCGAGCGCGATCAGCTCGAGCGCGAGGCTGGGGGCCAGCGTGGCCAGCGCCATCGTGATCGTGAAGCCGCCGGCGGCGAGCACCAGCGGACGCAGCCCGGTCTTGCCGCGAGCGGCGACGAACAGCCCGCCGAACACCGCACCGATGCCCATCGCCGCGGTCATGAAGCCAAAGCCGGCGGCCCCCGAATGCAGGCCGCGCGAGGCCATCACCGGCAGCGTCACCTGGAACTCATAGGTCAGGCAGCCGGCGATCGCCATCATCACCAGGGGCACCATCAGCGCCGGAGTCGAGCGGACGTAGGCCAGGCCCTCCCGCAGCTGGCCGCGGGCGCGCGGCGTCGGCTCGGTGGGATGGAGCGTCGCGCGGTCCATCGTCGTCAGCGAGACGATGACCGCCACGAAGCTGGCGGCGTTGACCAGGAAGCAGACGCCGCTGCCGACGGCGGTGATCAGAATCCCGCCGATCGCGGGACCGATCGAACGGGCGACGTTGACGAGCACCGAGTTCAGGCTGACCGCGTTGCGCAGGTGCTCGGGCCCGACCATCTCCATCATGAACGACTGCCGGGCGGGGTTCTCAAACGCGTTGTTGACGCCGAGCGCAGCGGCGAGGATCCCGATCTCCCAGACCCGAACCGAGCCGGTGATGGTGAGCAGGCCAAGGGCCAGCGCCTGCAACCCCATCACGCTCTGGAGGATGACCATCAGCCGCCGCTTGTCGACGCGGTCGGCGATCACCCCGCCGTAGGGTCCGAGCAGCAGCACCGGCAGCGTCTGCAGGGCGACGATGACGCCGAGGATCGTCGCGGAGTGGCTGAGGCTGAACACGAGCCACGATTGGGCGGTCATCTGCATCCAGGTGCCTGCCAGCGACACCGACTGGCCGTAGAAGTAGCGCCGGTAGTTGGGGACGGCGAGGGCAGCGAACGTCATGCGCCCGGCGCGGGCGACGCGCGTCATGCCCGCCGACCTTTCAGTTCCTCGGCGAGGCTCTCCAGCGCGGGGATCGCCTGTTCGAGGATCTGGCGCTGGCGCTCGGGCAGGCCCTCCAGGCCCTCGTTGAGCGCGGCGGTCCGTTGGGCGCGCATCTGCTCGGCGAGCTCGTGGCCGGAGGCGGTGGCGCTCACCCAGGCGGCGCGGCGGTCCCCGTCGTCGGAGGTTCGCGTGACCAGCCCGGCGTCGACCAGTTGGGTCACCGAGCGCGACAGCATCGTCGGATTGAGGCCCTCGGCCTCGCTGACCTCACTGAGTCGGATCGGTCCGCGCCGCTCGATCGTCAGCAGCAGCGAGATCCGGGTCGGCGTCAACCCGGCTTGCAGGCCGGCCGGGGTGGGGCGCAGCTCTCGGGCCAGGCGGCCGATGATCGCGCGCAGCCGGGTCGCGGACTCGGGATCGAGAACCGGGGTCAGGCTGGGAGTGGGGGCGGGGGAGGGCATCCTCGAGGGAGATAGTTGCTTGCTGGCAAGCATCAGCCTAGCAGGCTGCATGGCGCGGCCGTCGCGGGGGTAGATACGTCGCAGCGATGGGTCTGCTCGTCTACCTCATATTGCTCGCGGTGCTCGGTCTGATCACCGGCGCGCTGGCGCGCCTGCTGCTTCCCGGCCCGGACCCGATGTCGATTCCGGCGACGATCGGGCTGGGACTGGCGGGCAACTTCATCGCGGGCCTGATCGTGTGGGCGCTGTGGGGTCACGCGGCGCCGGGGCTGATCATCTCGGTGGTCGTCTCGATGGCGATCCTCTACCTCCATCGCCGCAGCCGCGGCGGCACCCTGTCGCGGCCGGGACGCTGAGCCGCCAGACGTCGCCGGCGCGGTCGGTGGGGCACAATGGCAATAGGCATAGTCGACAATCCCAGGAGAGCTCATGACGCTGCAGATCGGGGCCACCGCCCCTGACTTCGAGGCCGACACCACCGAGGGTCCGATCCACTTCCACGACTGGATCGGCGACTCGTGGGCGGTGCTGTTCTCCCACCCCAAGAGCTTCACGCCGGTGTGCACGACCGAGCTGGGCTACATGGCGTCGATCAAGCCCGAGTTCGACCAGCGCAACGTCAAGATCATCGGCCTCTCGGTCGACAAGGTCGACGACAACGTGAACTGGTCATCCGACATCGAGGAGACCCAGGGCACGGCGCCCAACTACCCGATCATCTCCGACAGCGACTTCACCGTCGCCAAGCTCTACGAGATGCTGCCCGCCGACGTCGGGGGTGACCCCGGTGATCGCACGGCCGCCGACAACCAGACGGTGCGCAACGTGTTCGTGATCGGACCCGACAAGAAGATCAAGCTGATCCTCGTCTATCCGATGACGACCGGACGCAACTTCGACGAGGTGCTGCGCGTCATCGACTCGCTGCAGCTCACCGCCGGTCACAAGGTCGCCACCCCGGCTCAGTGGCAGCGCGGCGACAAGGTGATCATCGCCAGCTCGGTCTCCAACGACCAGGCCAAGGAGCTGTACCCCGACGGCTGGGAGTCACCCCGCCCCTACATCCGGATCGTGCCCTCGCCCGAGCCGGCCAAGTAGTCCGGCCGGCGAGCTGTCGTTCGCTCCGGGCGCGCCGCTCGGGGCCGACGACGGCTCGCCCCGGCGGGTGAGGGTCAGCGCCCGGCGGCGATCCGCGCCGCGATCTGCGCGGCGGTGAGCGTCTCGGTGCGGCTGGCGAGCATCCATTGCTGCCCGAACGGGTCGCAAAGCCGGCCGCCCCGCTCGCCGTAGACCTGGTCCTCGAGCGGGAAGACGATCTGCGCGCCGGCGGCGAGCGCGCGCTCCCACGCGACGTCCACGTCGGGCCAGTAGGTGACCAGCAGCGCCGTGAAGCCGTCCCCCTCGGTCACCGCCACGACTGAATCGCCGATCTGCAGCTCGGTGTGGATCAGCGTCCCGTCGGGGGCGCAGAACCGCTCGCCCAGCTCACGGGCTCCGAACGCGTCGGCGTAGAACTCGAGCGCCGCGGTCGCTCCGCTGAGCACGAGCCGCGGCGTGACGGTGCCCAGGTGCTCGGGCACGGGGGAGACCTCACGCTCGCCCGCGGCCAGCCCGGGCTGCTCGTAGACGCCGATCACGTTGCCGGTCGGATCGCACACGTGAGCGACGCGTTCGGAGGCGTCGGGGTCGACGTCGACCACCACGACGCCGCCGGCCGAGCGCACGGCCTCCAGCGCGGCCGTGATCTCGGCCACCATCACGTGCACCAGGATCCCGGGCTCGCGGGACGGCGGGCGTCCGGTCACCCAGCTTCCGCTGACCTCCCCGACGGTGTCGTCGAACGCGACCGTGCCGTCGTCGTCTTCCCGCAGCGTCCAGCCGAAGGCGTCGCGGTAGAACGCCGAGGACCGGGCGACGTCGACGCTGGGGATCTCCAGGTAGCAGATCTTTCCGGTGGCGAGCGTCGGCCCCATCGCCGGGGAGCCTACGCCTTCCTGGTCAGCCGGCCGCGTCGGCGAGCGTCTCGAACTGCTCGTCGGTGAGCTCGATCGAGGCCGCGGCGAGGTTGTCCTCCAGGTGGGCCACGCTCGAGGTGCCCGGAATCGGCAGCATCACCGGGGAGCGGCGCAGCAGCCAGGCGAGCGCCAGCTGGGACGGCGTGGCGCCGGTCTCGGAGGCGAGCTCGTCAAGCGGACCGCCGTCGGCCGCGAGCTTGCCGGTGGCCAGCGGAAACCACGGGATGAAGCCGATTCCCTGCGCCTCGCAGTGATCCAGCAGATCCTCGGCCTTGCGGTCGGTCAGGTTGTAGAGGTTCTGCACCGAGACGATCTCCGCGCTCTTCTGGGCTTCCTGCAGCTCGGAGACGGTGACCTCCGAGAGCCCGATGTGGCGGATCTTGCCCTCGTCGCGCAGCAGCGCCAGCTCGCCGACCGACTCGGCGACGGGCACCTTGGGGTCGATGCGGTGCAGCTGGAAGAGGTCGATGCGCTCCACTCCCAGATGACGCAGGGAGAGCTCGCACTGCTGGCGCAGGTACTCGGGACGCCCGACCGGACGCCAGTCGCCCGGACCGGCCCGGGTCAACCCGGCCTTGGTGGCGATCACGAGGTCGTCGGGATACGGGTGCAGGGCCCGGTGGATCAGCTCCTCGGCGACGAACGGCCCGTAGGAGTCGGCGGTGTCGATGAAGTTCACGCCCTCCGCCACGGCGCGCTGGAGCACCGCGACGGCCTCGTCGGGATCGTCCGGGGCTCCCCACACGCCCTCGCCGGTGAGCTGCATCGCCCCGTACCCGAGGCGGTTGATCGTCAGGTCACCGCCGAGGTCGAAGGTGCCGGAGTGAGATACCAGGGTGGCCATGAGCGTGTCCTTTGCTGGGCGGGTCAGGGTCTCGGGCCACATGGGGCCGTCGGAACGGTTCTATCCGGCTCGCCGATCGACAATCGCTTGCGGTCCGTCGTCGGTCAGCGGTAGGCGAAGCGCGCCACCGAGACGGGCGCCGAGCCGGTGAAGAAGCTCTCGGCCGTCTGCACCGTCACCGGGACCGAGCTGCCCGACACTCCGGGCGGGGAGGTCGCGGTCAGGCTCTCGGTGGAGCCGCACTCAAGCGCCGCCTTGCGCGGCGACAGCGCCGTCGCCGGGGTGGCGCCGAAGTCGACCGCGAGCGCGCACCCCAGGTTCTCCCCGCTGATCGACGTCGCCGTGCCGCCGGCGGCGGGCCCCGAGGCGGGCGCCAGCGCGTCGACGGTGGGGGTGCCGGGCGGGTAGAGCACGAACAGGTTGTGCATCCCGGCCGGGGTGCAACCGGTCACCGTGCACGGCGAGACGGCGATGAGCGCCGGGTTCTCGGCCACCGTCTGGGCGGTGAGCCGGGTGTCGCCCGAGGTGTGAAACGTGTACTGGGTGCCGATCGATTGCGCCCTGGCGGGGATGCCGGTGAACTGCAGCCCGATCACCTGGCCGCGCATGCCACGGCCGCTGACCACCAGTGGCGTGCGGCCCGTGTCCGGCCCGCCGTAGAGCCCATCGAGGTTGCGGGAGTCCTCGGTGTTCACCACGCGGGTGATCGCCGGCTCACCGGCATAGCGCACCGTCTGCGGCCGCGATTGGCCGGCCAGCGTGCGCACGCTGAACGGCACCGAGCGCACCCCGGCGGTCAGCGACCGCGCCGGCGCCCGGATCTGCATCTCGGTGCCGCTCACGAACACGTAGTCGACCGCGACCGAGGAGTACAGGTGCGGGTTGCCGAAGTCGGCCCAGTCGAGATCCAGCGGGTTCAACCCGACGCCGCGGACGGTGATCACCGTGCCGCCGTGCTCGCTGGCCAGCGACACCGGTCCGCGGTCGGTGGAGACCGAGGTGATCCGCGGGGCGGGCAGGTAGTCAAACTCGTCGGCGGCGGGCGCGGCCTCGCAACGGCAGCTGGGCGGGGCGACCACGTCGCCGAGGGCATTCTGGACCTGCGCTCCCTCCAGTGGGGTCCGGATCCGGGTCGGGGCGCTGGCCCCGTGCGCGTCGTGGACCGAGACGCTGACCTGACAGATGTCGTTGTCGGCCGTCTCGTGGGCGTAGACCCCGCGGTGGGGCAGCGGCGCGCAGGCGGTGCGGGCGGTGCGGGGCGGCGGGACCACGGTGATGCGGTCGGCGTCGTCGATGTGGACGTGGGTGGCCGGCACGCCGCCGAACGTCACCGCGGTCGCGTGCGCAAAGCCCGAGCCGAGGATCGTCACCGCGGAGCCGTCGCGTTGCGGTCCTCCGGTCGGCGACACGGCGCCCACCGTCGGGGTGAAGCTCGCGGCGCGGCGGTCCAGGTAGGTGAAGGTCGCCCGCGGGCCGGGGGCGCTGGAGACACCGCCGCGCAGCGTGACGACGATCGCCGCTGTGCCGGACCCGTCCTGGGCGGCGGTGGCCGCGGGTGGCACGGTGCGACGCGCCGGCGGCAGGCTGAGGGTGATCGTGTGCGGCCCGGAGACCCGCACGTGCGAGGCGCCGATCCGCCAGCTGCCGACCTGCACCGCGCTCACCTGCGAGACGCCGTGGTCGCTGAAGCCGCGGCCGGTGATCGTCAAGCGTGCGCCGCCGGCGGTAGCGCCGATGTGGGGCGAGACACCGGTGACGACGGGGCGGGTCGCGCCGACGGCGGTCTGACACAGATACGTCGCCAGCCCGGCCGTCGCGCCGGGGCCCGACAGTCGCGGGGAGCCCAGGCCCGAGGCGAGGTCATAGCCCCGACCGGCAGCGAACACGCCCCCGTCGGCCAGCCCGTAGACGTCGTTGTCACCGGTCTGCACGTCGTTGAAGGAGGCGGCGTACTGCGCGGGGTCCGAAGCCACGCCATACAGCAGCGGGGCGGCGAACCCGACCCCGCCGCGGGTCGCCGACTGTGCGGTGCACGCCGGAGAGGCGTTGACGAGCGCCAGCGAGGCGGCCCAGATCGGCGACGCCGACGAGGTCCCGCCGGTCGTCGTCCAGCCGGTCGGATCCTTCCGGGTCACGTAGGCGCGGCTGTAGACGGTGATGCCGCCGGTGAACTCGTCGGCCTCGGCCGAGACGTCGGGAACCAGGCGGCAGGGCGTGCCCAGGCCCGCGCCGGGCACCGCGACCCCGCAGAACCCCGGCGCGTAGCCGGCCTCGCGCTCGACCGCATCGGCGGTCTGGTACGTGGCGTCGCCGGGCCGCGCGATGCCCGGCACCCGCGCCGCCTGCTGCCAGGCCGGCATCTCCCACGACATCGAGATCCCCCCGCCGCCCGCGCCCTCGGCCGCGCCGTCGTTCCAGACGTGCTCCAGCGGCGGGTCAGACGCGGCGTCGTCGATCGAGGTCCCGCCGACGCCGAGCACGTAGGGCTGGCTGGCCGGGTCGTCGACCGACACCGGGTTCTGACCGGGCACCGGGACCGGGGTCTCGCCGGTGTTGCAGTCATCCGAGCCGTTGTCGCCGGCGGCGGAGAAGATCGTCTGCCCCTGGGCGGCGGCCTGCTGGAAGAGCAGGTTCTCGGCCTCCTGGAGGCCGGGCTGGCCGTGCTGCACCGATTGCTCGCACAGCCCCCAGCTCGTGCTGACGACCCGGTCGCGGTCGGCATCGACGATCGCGGCGTATTCGTCCAGCGCGTCGTAGGTATTGGGGTTGGCGTTGGGCGATGGCCCGACGTAGACATCGATGTCGGCCCCCGGCGCGAGCGCCGACAGATCCTCGACGTCGAGGCTGGCCTCGCCGCTGCCGGGTCCGTGGGGCTGACCCCCGTCGACGCCGAACACGTGCAGCCGTGCGCCCATCCGCGCCGCCCCGGAGGCGCCGAAGTAGCAGGTGTCAAACGCCGTGATGTCCGAGCGCAGGAACGGCTCGAGCTCGTAGAGGCCGATCCGCTGGCCCGCGCCGGTGTCGCCGGCGCCGTAGAGCCCCGAGGCGCCGTAGGCGTCGGCGATCTGATCGTCGGTGAGCCCGCCGTCGCGCTGCGCCGCGGCCTGGGCGTCAGGGCACGCGTGCGCGGCGCCGGGGGCCGGGACGGTTGCCGACGGGTGGGCGGTCGCGGCGGGCGCCGCGGCGGGGCCGCGGGCCGCGCGGGGCAGCGCGGATGCTCCGATCCGCTGCGGGACCGTGGTCTCGTCGAGCCCGATCACCGTGGCGACCGACGCGGCGACCTGACGGGGCAGCGAGACCGCTGACGTGGTCACGCGTCCCAGCGTGCCCCCGGGGAGGCGCACTTGGTGGATCGTGGTGGCAAACGTCCGCTCGGCGTCGGCGACCGATCCCCGGAACGGGACGAGCAGGCCGTCGGAGGACACGTGCCCGACGCGCAGGCCCTGCGCGCGCAGCGCGGCGATCACCTCCGCCCGGCTGGCGGGCGCAGGACCGAACCGCCGGCCGAACGCACCGGGCCTCAGGTCATGGCCGAACTGGGGCGAGGACGGGTCGGTGACGCGGGCGATGAAGCGCACGAGCGCCGCGTCGTCGCGAGGACGCAGGACGACGGCCCCGCGCAGCGCCGCCGTCGCCGGCAGCGCCTGGAGTCGCCGATCGCCGTGGGGCAGGATCGCGGCTGCCTGCACGACGGCCCGGGGCGAGCGCGCCGAGGACGCGGGAGCGAGCGCGCCGGCACTCAGCCCGAGGACCGCGGCGGCGCCCAGCGTGAGGCGTGCGATGGCGTGCCGCGGGCCGATCGCGGCACGCTAACACAGGGGCCCGCGGCGGCCCGCCGGTCCGACGCGAGGACGCCGCACCGGGCTAACGTCAGGTCGGTGCCCCTCGATCCGCGCGTGCGCGTCCAGCTGTTCGTCGATGCGCTGCTGTCGCGCGACGGCGCCGGCGGATCGTGGCTGGGTCCGCTGCTGCGGGCCGCTCCCCGCGGCCAGGCCCGGCTTGGCGAGCTGGCGCTCACGCCGGGTTGGCTCCAGACGCCGCTCGCGGTCCGCACCGCGACCGGGCGCCGCGGCGCCTTTGACCACCTGATCGCGCCCAGCCGCCAGCTGCTCGGCTGGTTGATCGACCACCCGCAGCGATTGACCTGGCCGCCGGATGACGCCTCAAGCGCGGAGACCGTCCGCCTGCGCCGTGCGCTGATCGACGACGACCCGCCCGGCGCGCGGGCGCGGGCTCAGGACCGCGCGCATGACCTGCTGCGCCGCAGCACCGGGCTCGGACGTTCCTGGTGGCGCTTTGAGGAGGCGACGACGGCCGAGTGCGTGCTCAGCACCGATCGGCTGGTGATCGTCGTTCAGGGACGGCGCGCCGGCGAGCCGCCGACGCCGGCGACGCCATGGTTCCCGGAGCGCTCGACGCTCATCCGCGACCTGGAGGCGGCCCGGCGGCTGGCCGACGGCGGCAAGGCGTGGGGCGCCCTGGTGCTCTGCGACGGGGCGGTCAGCGACGCCGGTCACGCGGCGGTCGCCGCCGCGGTCAGCGCCGGCGCGCCCCAGCTCGACGCCAGCGAGCGGCAGGACCTGGCCGACGCCTACCTCGGCGAGCTCAGCTTCGCGCAGGCGGCGGCCGCGGTCGGCCTGGAGCTGACCGACGTGCCCGGCTGGAACGCGTAGGCCCTCCGCGGGTTTTCCGCGGCCCGGGTCTGGACATCGTCCCCCCGAGCACTGGACATCCGTCGTAGCCGACGACGCAGGTTCAGCGATCGCGCACGACAGCGACCGAAGCATGGAGGGCCATGGACGACACCGCTCCCCACACTCACCGCCCGCTTCGGTCTCGGGCCCGCCGGCTGCTCGCCGGATCGCTGCTTGCCGCCGCAACCGCGACCTCGCTGATGGTCGGCGCCCCCGGAGCGTCGGCCAATGTGGGGTCCTGCCCCAACGCCGACACGCCGATCGCCCACGCCCAGCGCGAGCAGATGCAGCGCGCGGTGGTGTGCCTGATCAACGTTCAGCGGGCCGAGCGCCACCTGCCGAAACTCATCGCCAGTCCCCGGCTTGACCGCTCCGCGCAGGGCTGGACCAACACGATGATCGGCGAGGGAGAGTTCTCCCACGGCTCTGCCTTCATGAACCGCATCAGCGCCGTCGGCTTTGACTGGTCCAACGTCGGCGAGAACATCGCCACCGGCTATGAGACTCCGGAGGCGGTCGTCAGCGCCTGGATGGCCAGCCCCGGGCACTGCGCCAACATCCTGGATCCGGTCTACCGCGAGGTCGGCACCGGCGTCGACAACCGGTGGATCCACGGCGCGTCCAATGTCGACGGCACCTGGACGCAGGACTTCGGGCTGCTGATGGGTCAGCACCCGCTGTCTGAGAACTTCGGACCGGCGCACGCCTGCTACCGGTGAGTCCTCGGCTGACGCTCGCGCAGGAGCGTCCGGAACGCGAGGTGGACCGGACCGAACCGCATCCGCCGCGGGCCGCCCATCAGCGTGAAGGCCAGCCGCAGGTGCGGGCGGTCGACGACCACCAGCGGCGCTGACCCGCCGGCCGCGCGGACGATCGCGCGCGCCACCTGGTCCGGCCCCATCGCCGCCTGATACGAAGCGCCGCCGGTGGGGCCCCAGGCCAGCTCCGCGGCGAGCTGATCGGTGCCCACGTCGCCGGGGCAGACCGCGCAGACGCGCACGCCGGTGCCCACCAGCTCATGCCGGAGGACCTCGGAGAGCCCGACCAGCGCGGCCTTGCTCGTGCAGTAGGAGGCATAGGTCGGAATGCCGATCAGCCCGAGCTCTGAGCAGACGAACACGATCGCGCCGCGACCCAGCGCCCGCATCCCGGGGAGCACGCCCTGGCTGAGCCACAGCGCCGCTCCGACGTGCAGGCGGTAATGGCGCTCGAAGTCCTCGGGTGTGACGTCCTGGACGAAATCGCGCTGCAGCACTCCCGCACAGCTGACGAGCACCTCGACCGGTCCGAGCGCCGCCTCGACCTCGGCGACCGCGCGCCGGCACTCGTCCGGCGCGGTGAGGTCGGCGGCGACGATATGCGTGCGTCCCGGCATCGAGCTCGCGGCCTGGACGAGGCGGTCACGGTTGCTGGAGACCAGTCCGACGTTGGCGCCCAGCTGCGCGAACCGTCGCGCCGCCGCCAGTCCGAGCCCGCGGGAGGCCCCGGTGACCAGCACCGTCTGTCCTGAGTAGGAGGTCATGGCGCCCGCCGGGAGTCTGGCAGGGCGGCGGTCGGGCAGCGGCGCCGTTAACCCGGCCGCAACGGTCGCGCTGTGAGCGGTCAGGAACCGATTGGAAAGACCCCGGTCTGCAAGGGCGTCTGCGTCGGCGTGCTGGTGGCCCCGCGGACGGTCAGGCTCACCTGCGTGGCGCCCGCCTTGGTCTGGAGCAGCAGCCATGGCGCTCCGGGCGCCGAGACGACCGTCGCGCCGGTGACGACGGCGCTGTAGCCGCTGGGGTAGAGCCGCGCGGGGATCAGCACCTGGGTCACCGCTCCAGGCGTGAGCACGGCGCCGGGGACCGGCGCGGTGGCGTAGGTGAGGTGATACACGCCGGTCGTCCGGTTCAGCGAGCTGGTCTGTGGCGTACCGGCGATCGCCTGGGCGTAGGGCACCGCGAGCGCGGTCAGCTTGTCCTGATGGGCGTTGGTCTCTGACCCCGTCTGGCCGGAGTTCAGCAGCAGACCCTGCCCCGGGGTGTCGTCAGCCTCCCCGGACTGGTAGTAGGACCACTCGGTCCACGACGTGAACGCGCCGTCGGCGATGTCGGCCTGCTGGGCGTTGTCGGGGTCGATGTTCGAGCCGCCGAATTCGCCCAGGAACGCGGGGACGTTCAGGCTCTGGGCGTCACTGGACCGCGCGCCGAGCACTCCGAGCTCGTTGGCCAGGCACAGAGTCGTCAGCAGGCTGGGACGCTGGGACACGTCCTGGGTGGAGAACTCGGTGAACGGGCAGTAGTAGTGGTAGCTGATCGCGGTCTGAGGGTCGGAGAACGCGGGGAGCGTCGTCACCCCGAACGTGCTGGGAACACCCTCGGGAAACACCACCTGGTTGGCGCCGCCGGCGCGGATGGCGGCGATGACGCCGACGTAGAACGCGTGCAGCGCGCCGGTCTCAAACGCCGGACAGGAGGTGAAGTCAGGACACCCCGGGTATCCGCTGCCTGGCTGGGGCTCGTTGAACGGGTCGATGCCGATCACCCCTGGATGGCCGGTCAGCAGCGTCGCGATGTGCTGCCAGAGACGATCGAAGTGCGTCTGGATCCCCACGCCGTCCGGCGCGGGCGCGTTGTTCCAGAACGCGGCAAAGCTGCCGTCGGCCGACGTCGCCAACGTCGCCCAGGCCGGGGCGCCGTCGCCCTTGGTGGCCGCGCCCCAGGCGTCCTGATGCATGTCGAGGATCGTGCGGATGCCGTAGCTGTTGAGCAGGTCCGCGGTCGACAGGACATTGTCGATGTAGCCGTCGTTGTAGACGCCCGGTGTGGGTTCGGCGGCGCTCCAGTTGATCCCCAGGCGGACCACGTCAAAGCCCTCACCGGCCAGCAGCTGCGCGTCGGGAATCCCGAAGTTCGCGGGATAGTAGGGCGCGCTCTTGCGCACGACGTTGAAGCCGTGAAAGACGACTGCGCGGCCCTGGGAGTCGACCAGCCAGCGTCCGGCGCGCTGAACCGGTCCCGTCACCGGCCCCCCGGCCTGGCTGGCCTGCGCGCCGGCCACGGCGAACATCAGCATCCCTGCGGCGATAAGCACAAACGAGAGTGCCCACCGTCTGAGTCGATCCGTCATCGGTCCCTCGCGTGTCGTAGTCCCCACGGTCGATCTCCGCGACCGTTTCGGGCGAAAACCTACCATTCCCTCGTTCTTTTGACCAAAAAGTTGTCCCTGCTCGCGCGGGTCACTCCACGCGCGGTGGCGCAGACCCACGTGAGAGACTGCCACGCGATGGCCGAGACGAGCGTCAACGGCGGTCGGTCGGCGTCGGCGCCGCATGGGCGCGGCGCCGGGCGGGCCCGGCAGGACAGGATCTACCGCGACGGCATCGGCGGCCGCCGTCCGCGGGTTCCGACCGACTTCGCCACCCTGGAGCGCCTGGCCAGCCGCAAGGCGCGCACGATCGGCTGGGCGTATGCCGCCGGCGGCGCCGGTGCGGGGGCGACGATGGACGCCAACCGGGCGGCGTTTGAGCGGTGGAAGATCGTCCCGAGGATGCTGCGCGATGTCTCCCGGCGCGACATCGGGGTGCAGCTGTTCGGACGTGCGATCCCCGCCCCGGTTCTGTTCGGCCCCGTCGGCGCCGCCGACCTGCTGCACCCCGAGGCCGACGTGGCGATCGCCCGCGCCGCGGCCGAGCTCGGGGTGCCCTATGTGTTCACCAGCCAGGCGTGTGCCCCGATGGAGCGGTGCGCCGCGGTCATGGGCGACGCGCCACGCTGGTTTCAGCTCTACTGGAGCACGGACGAGGGGCTCGTCGACAGCTTCCTGGCGCGCGCCCGGGCGGCCGGGGCCGAGGCGATCGTCGTCACCCTGGACACGACAATGCTCGGCTGGCGCCCGATGGACCTCAACCTCGGCTCGCTGCCGTTCGCGCGTGGGCGGGGCATCGCCCAGTACACCTCCGATCTGCGGTTCCTGCAGATCGTGCGGGAGCGACTGGCGGCTCCGCGCGGCGTGGCCGGCGAGGTCGGGGACGGCGACGTGTCGCTCTCGCTCGGCGCGATCCGGACGTTGATCTCGATCGCGCGGTCGTTTCCCGGGGGCCTGCTGGAGAACCTGCGCTCGCCCGAGCCGCGGGCGGCCGTCCAGACCTTCCTGGACATCTACTCCCGGCCGTCGCTGACCTGGAGCGACATCGAGGCGCTGCGCGACCGCACCGACCTGCCGATCCTGCTCAAGGGCATCCTGCATCCCGACGACGCCCGCCGCGCGATGCAGTCCGGCGTCGACGGGATCGTCGTCTCAAACCACGGCGGGCGCCAGGTCGACGGGGCGATCGGGGCACTTGACGCCCTCGCCGAGATCGCCCCGGTGCTCGACGGCAAGCTCACACTGCTGCTCGACAGCGGCGTCCGCAGCGGATCCGATGTCTTCAAGGCGGTTGCCCTGGGCGCCGACGCGGTGCTGATCGCCCGGCCCTACCTCTACGGCCTGACGCTCGCCGGCTCTGAGGGCGCGCGTGACGTGGTGGCCAACATCATCGCCGAGTTCGACCTGACGATGGGGCTGAGCGGACTCACGTCGGTGGCGGAGATCAATCGCGAGGCGCTGCGACAGATCTGAGCCGAGCTTCGTTCGCCACGACGACCTGGACTGGGGCACGACAGCTCAGGTGACGCGCACTACCGTCACGTGCCATGGGCGTCGTGAGCAATGACAGGGGCCGGGCGGGAGCCGCGGGCTTCGGGCTGGCAGTCGTCTCGGCCGCCACGTTCGGGTTGTCAGGGTCGCTCGCGCGCGGGCTGTTTGACACCGGCTGGAGCCCTGGGGCGGTCGTCCTCGCTCGCATCGCGGTCGCCGCGATCGTCGTCGCCCCGCTCGCCGTGGCCGACCTCCGGGGCCGCTGGGACGCGATTCGGCGCCACGCGGGTCTCGTCGTCCTGTACGGGGCGGTGCCGATCGCGCTTGCCCAGTTCGCCTACTTCTCGGCGGTCGTCCACATGGCCGTCGGCCCGGCGCTGCTGATCGAGTACACCGCGCCTGCGACGGTCGTCGCGTGGCTGTGGCTGCGCCGTGGCGAGCGGCCGACGCGGATCACGCTCGCCGGGGCAGCGGTCGTCGCGGTCGGGCTGGTGCTCATCCTCGGCCTCGTGTCGGGCATCGATCTCTCGCTGGTCGGCGTGCTGTGGGCGCTGGTCGCGATGACCGGGGCGGCCACCTACTTCCTCCTCGGGACCGAGGCGACCGCCGGCGTGCCGCCGCTCGGCCTCGCCGGGATCGGTCTCGTCGTCGCTGCGCTGTGCATCGCGGTTCTCGGCGCGGTCGGGATCCTCCCGATGCGATCGGCGACCGTCTCCCCGTCCTACGCCGGCGCTGCCGTCGCCTGGTGGCTGCCGCTCGTCGGCCTCGGCGTGCTCACCGCCGCCGTGCCCTACTGCACCGGGATCGCCGCGATGCGGCGCCTCGGGTCGCGCGTCGCCTCGTTCGTCGGCCTGCTGGAGGTCGTCTCCGGGGTCGCGTTCGCATGGCTGCTGCTCGGGCAGATCCCCGGCGTGCTCCAAGGCATCGGCGGGGCGCTCATCCTGGCGGGCATCGTCGTCGTGAGACTCGGCGAACGCCACCCGCCGGTCGCCGGGGCGCCAGACGCCTGATCGCGTTGCGTCAGGCGTCGGTGAGCTCGGGCGGGAGCGCTCTGGGTCCGTCGGGGTAGATCGCGGCGAGCTGCTCGGGGGTCATCTGCAGGGTGTTGGCGGCCTCGGGCGGTGCGCCGACGATCATCCAGAGCGCGTCGGCATCGGTGTCGTTGAACACCTGACGAACACTCTCGGCGGCGATCAGCAGGCTGGAGAGCACCGTCAGGGTCAGCAGCTCGTCGTCGACGCGGATGCGACCGGTGCCCTCCAGGACGACGTAGAGCTCGTCCTGGGTGATGTGGCGGTGACGGGTCGAGGCTTGGCCGGGAGTCAGCCGCCACAGACGTGCGCCGAGCGTGCTCGCGGAGAGCTGCTTGGCGAGATCGGTATTGAGCACGCCCATCTGGTTGGACGGCCGCCAGAACGCGTCCTCGGCCCGGAGCACGCTGTAGCCCATGGCGGCACGCTACCTCATGACACCCGACCGCCGACGGCACAATCTTGACAGATTGCGATATGTCGCGATAAGTTGTGGCTGTGTCGCGACATCACAATGCGTTCAGCGAGGCGCCCGGGGACGTCGATGCGTTTCCGGGTCGCGGTGCGCGCATGCGCCGGGGCGACGTTCGGCCGATGGTGCTCACCGCCTTTCTCGATGGCCCGGCGCACGGTTACGAGGTCATCCGCCGTCTGGAGGAGCGAACCGACGGCCGCTGGCGTCCGAGCGCAGGGTCGGTGTATCCGACGTTGCAGGGACTTGAGGAACGGGGCCTGCTGAGCGCGCGTGAGGACGGCGAGAAGAAGATCTATGAGCTCACCAAGGCGGGACGCGCCAAGGCCCAGCACATCGCCGCCGAGCTCGCCGCGCAACCGTCGGATGCCGAGGACGAGCCCGTGAGCTCCGCGCGCGGCGAGCTGCGCGCGGCGGTCGGTCAACTGCATGTCGCCGCCCGGCAGGTGGGCGAAATCGGCGACCCGGCACTGATCGAGCAGGCGACGACGATCCTCGCCGCGGCCCGTCGGAACCTGTACCAGCTCCTCGCTGACTCATGACCCGGCGTCGATCGATCGCCGGTGTGCGCGTCAGCCCCAAGGTGGCCGTCAGCGTCGTCTTCGTCGCGGCGATGTTCATGAGCATCATGGACACGTCGATCGTCAACGTCGCGTTGCCGTCGATCGGCCGGGACTTCCGGGTCGCGCCCACGGCGGTCGACGGCATCTCGATCGCGTTCCTGGTCAGCCTGGCCGTGTTCATGCCGGCGTCGGGATGGCTCGGCGATCGGTTCGGGGGCAAACGCGTGCTGATGGCGGCGATCGTCATCTTCACCGCCGCCTCAGCCCTGT
>CAZZYU010000038.1:0-23796 GCA_964658375.1 uncultured Acetobacteraceae bacterium
GGCGGCGACATCAGCCGCAAGCGCAAGCTGTTGGAGGCCCAGAAGAAGGGCAAGCAGCGGATGAAGCAGGTCGGGCGCATCGAGGTGCCCCAGGAGGCGTTCCTGGCCGTCCTCGAGCTCGGCGAGTGACGCTGCGCGCTCGTCTGGCGACCGCCCAGGGCGATCCCGAGGTCGGCCAGGAGCGGATCGTCGTCTACCACGAGGACGGGCGCCGGGAGGAGGTTCGCCTGCACGACTACGAGCGTCTGTACGCGCTGCCGGGCGTCTATGAGCAGATCGTCTCCGAGGATCTCGGCTGCCGATCGCCGGCGGTGCTCGCCGGAATGCTCGGGGAGGCGCTGGACTCGCTGCACCGGGAGCGGGCGGCGGCGCGGGTCCTGGACATCGCGGCCGGCAACGGCATCTCGGGCGAGGCGCTCGTCGCCGCGGGGATGGTCCCCGTGCTCGGGACCGACATCGTCCCCAGCGCCCGCGCCGCGGCGCTGCGCGACCGCCCCGGCCTCTACGGCGAGTACCTGACCGCCGACCTCACCGCGCTCACCGACGCCGAGCGCGAGCGTCTGCGGGGTCTGAACGCCAACGCGCTCACGTGCGTCGCTCCGGTCGGCGACCGCCGCGGCCAGGTCCCGGGGGCGGCGTTCGCGGCGGCCGCATCGCTGCTGGACCACGACGCCGTGACCGTCCACATGCACGACCTCGCCGATCCGGCGCCCGACGTCGTCGACGAGGGCTTCTGGGCCACATGGCTCGGGCCCGATGCCGATGCGACGCGCCTGGCCCACCGGCGCTACCTGCACCGCCTGACGGTGACCGGCGCGCCGTATGAGATGGAGGCAGCGGTCTGGCGGATCGTCCGGCCGCCACGCGCAGGCGACTGACGAAGCGACTGAAAATCAGTCGCGAGAAGCCCTAGATCCAGTCGCGGCGCGGGCCGCCGGGGCCGCCCATCAGCGTCCACCCACCGCGCCGATGGCCGAGGTGGCCGCGGTGATGACCTCCGGTGAGGATCATCGCGACCGCCATCAGGGTGAGCCAGGTGATCGAGATCGCGAGCAGCATCGCGCCGGCGGCGATCGCCACCGGGATCATGAACAGCAGCACACACGGGTTGGCGCGGACAGTGCTCCATGCCCAGTCGGTGGCCGTCGGGCGAGCTCTTGGTCGCGGCGCGCGGCCGGGGCCGGAGCGCGGTCCCGGCAGATCGACGACGGTCGCGTCGAGGTCGGCGTAGGTCAGCGCTCGCAGCGCGCGGCTGACTCGGTCATCGAGCTCATCGGCCCCGATCCGGCCCTCGGAGGCGGCCTCCCGCAACCGCTCCACGACGCGCTCACGGTCGGCGTCGCTGGCGCGGAGGTGGGCGTGGCGGGGCACGCCTGCGAGGGTACGCCGACGCCGGTGCCCGCGCAACTGGAACAATCGCGGCCATGGACCTCGGACTGAGCGGTCGGGCCTGCATCGTCACCGGCGCCTCGCGCGGGATCGGCGTGGCGATCGCCCGCCGGCTCACCGCCGAGGGCGCCCGCGTGCTGTTGATCGGCCGCCGCGAGGACGCGCTGCGCGAGGTCGCCGCGCAGCTGGGGCAGGACGCGGCGTGGCTGGCGGCCGACGTCGCGAGCGCCGACGCGGGCCCGCGCATCGTCGACGCCTGCCGCGAGCGCTTCGGCCGCCTCGACGCGCTCGTCAACAATGCCGGCGGCAACGACGTGGTCGCCCTGGAGGACCTCACCGACGACGAGTACCGGGCTCAGTTCGAGGTCCACGTGATGGCGCCGATGCGTCTCATGCGCGCCGCGATCCCCGCGATGCTCGAGCGTGGATGGGGAAGGGTCGTCAACGTCGTCTCCACCTCCGGGCGGCGTCCCGGATCAAACAACCTCGCCTACGGCGTCTCCAAGGCCGGCGAGCTGTCGCTGTCGCGCGGGTTCGCCGAGCGCTACGCCGCCCAGGGCGTGCTCGTCAACGCGATCAACCCGGGCCCGATCGACGGCGAGCTGTGGCACGGCGCCGGCGGTCTGGCCGACCAGCTCGCCCGCGCGCGGAACGTCAGCCGTCAGCAGGCGCTGGAATCGGTCACCTCCGGTCTGCCGCTGGGTCGCATGGGCACCCGCGAGGACATCGCCGACATCGTCGCCCTGCTGTGCTCGGAGCGGATCGGCAACGTCGTCGGGGCGGCGTGGTCGGCCGACAGCGGCGCCGTGGCCTCGATCTTCTAACCGGATGCCCGCCAATCCCGACGTTGTCGGCAAGACCTATCCGCCGAGCCGCTACGCAGTCGGGCGCGAGAAGATCGTCGAGTACGCGCTGGCGACCGGCGAGACCAATCCGCTGCACCTCGACGTGGACGCGGCCCGCGCCGCCGGCCACGGCGACGTCGTCGCGCCGCCGATGTTCGCGGTCGTCTATCAGGGCCGCGCGGTCGCCCCCGCGCTGACCGATCCCGAGGTGGGGATCGACTTCTCCCGGCTGCTGCACGGGCGCCAGGCGTTTTCGTGGGGTCCGCTGGTCATCGCCGGCGATGAGCTGACGACGACGGTCACCGTGACGTCGGTCTACGAGCGCGCCGGCCTGGAGTTCTTCGTCTTCGATGCCGAGAGCCGCAATCCGCGTGACGAGCTCGTGGTCACGGGAACCTGGACCAGTCTCGTACGACCCGCCGAGTCGGAGAGCTGATGGACGTCGGCGACACAGTCGAGCTCACCGTCACCCCCGCCCGCGACGTCACCGTGCGCTACGCGGGCGCCTCGGGGGACTTCAACCCGATCCACATCGACGAGCAGTTCGCCCGCTCGGTCGGTCTGCCGGGGATCATCCTGCACGGGTTGTGGACGATGGCGCAGGTGGCGCGGGCGCACACCGAGGCGTTCGGCGGCCCGGAGGCGCTCGCCACCCTCTCGGTCCAGTTTCGCGCGATGGGCGTGCCCGAGCGCGAGCTCACCGTCCGGGCGACGGTCACCGAGGTGCAGCCAGACCGCGCCGTGCTCGCCGCGGAGGCCACCCAGGAGGGCGCGCGGCTGGTGCGCAACGGCCGCGCCGAGATCCGCCGGCGCTGATCGGGGCCGCCGATCTGGCTCGTCGGTGGACCCAACTAAAATCCGCCGATCATGCTCACCGATCGTCAGGAGCTGGTGCTGCGCCGCCTCGTCGAGGACTATCTCGACGTGGGCGCGCCCGTGGGCTCCAAGTCGCTGAGCGCCGCGTTTGAGTGGGGACCATCGACGATCCGCCACGAGCTGGCCAACCTCGAGGAACTGGGTCTGCTCGCCCATCCGCACACGTCCGCCGGGCGCGTGCCGACCCAGGCGGGGTACCGCTACTTCGTCGACCGGCTCCTGCCCGACATCGACACGACCCCCGTCCAGCCCCAGCTGTCGCTGTCGCTCGTGCGCCGGGAGATCGACGAGGCGATGCGGGTGACCACCGAGACGCTGTCGCAGGTGACCAACCTGCTGGCGATCGTGACCGCGCCGCCGATCGACACTTCGACGATCCGGCACATCGAGGTCCTCTCGCTGCAGCCCCAGGTGCTGATGGTGGTCGTGATCACCTCCACCGGCGGGGTGTCCAAGCGGCTGTTCACGTTCCCCGCGCCCGTGGACAGAGGCCTGACCGACTGGGCGGCCAGCTATCTCAACGAGCGGCTCGTCGGCCTCGGCCTCGGCGCCCGGATGCTGCACCAGCGCCTCGCCGACCCGACCCTGAGCGCGACCGAGCTGGAGTTTCTCAACGCGCTGTCGCCGGCGTTCACCGAGCTGGAGGCCTCCGCCGATCAGACGGTCTACGTCGAGGGGGCGGCCAAGCTGCTGACCACCGACCGCCTCACCCACGTCTCCGAGCTGCATCTGCTGATGGAGACGCTCGAGCGGCGGGTCACGCTGCTGGAGGCGCTGCGCTCGGCGCTGAGCGCCACCCACACGGTGGCGGTCCGGATCGGGGCCGAGAACGAGCTCCCGGCGCTGCACTCGGTCGCGGTGGTGGCCGCGGCATACGGGTTGCCCCAGCGTGCGCTGGGCACCGTCTCGGTGATCGGCCCGCTGCGGATGAACTACGGCGGCGCGATGCGAGCCGTCCGGGAGGCGGCGGCGCAGCTGTCGACCTTCGTCGCCGACGTCTACGACGAGCGATGAGCGGCCCGGGTCCGACCAACGTGCCACGCGACTACTACGAGATCCTCGGGGTCACCCGGGGAGCCAGCGAGACCGAGATCAAGAAGGCGTTTCGCCGGCTGGCGCGGGAGCTGCATCCCGACGTCAACAGCGGGCCCGACGCCGAGGAGCAGTTCAAGGAGGCCGCGGAGGCCTACGAGGTGCTCTCTGACGCCGAGCGCCGCGCCACCTATGACCGCTACGGCCACGACGGCCTGCGCTCCAGCGGCTACTCCTCCAACTTCGAGGGTTTCGGCTCGGTCGCCGACATCTTCGACGCGTTCTTCGGCGGCAGCGGCGGGGCGGCGGGCGGCGGCGGCTTTGCGTCGATGTTCGGCGGTGGCGCCGCGGGCGGCCCGGCCCAGGGCGGCGACGTCGCGGTGGGCGCCCAGATCACGCTCGCCCAGGCGGCGACCGGCACCGAGATCACCGCCGGCTATGACGCCGTGGTCGTCTGCGAGCACTGCCGCGGCAACGGCGCCGAGCCCGGGACCCCGATCGAGACCTGTCCCCGGTGCGAGGGGACCGGGCAGCTGCGGACGGTGGCGCGCACGCCGTTTGGACAGGTCGTGCGAGCCGTCGGCTGCGATCGGTGCAACGGCGACGGCCGGATCGCCACCGATCCGTGCAAGGTCTGCTCGGGCCGCGGACGCCGGGTGGAGAAGGTCTCGGTGACCGTCGACGTCCCCGCCGGGATCGACGATGGCCAGCGGATCCGGGTGACCGGCCGCGGTCACGCCGGCGAGCATGGGGGGGCGGCGGGCGACCTCTACGTGCAGATCCGGGTCAAGGAGGATCCGCGGTTCGTCCGCCATGAGGACAATCTCGTGACGGTCGTCGATGTCGCGGCGCCGCTGGCGGCGCTGGGGACCACCGTGCAGGTGCCGACGATCGAGGGCAGCACCGAGCTCGAGATCCCCGCCGGGATCCAGCCCAATGAGACGCTGACGATCCGCGGCCAGGGCATGCCGGCGCTGCGCGGCCGCCGGACCCCGTTCGGGGCGGGGACGCACGGCGATCTGCAGGTCGTCGTCAACGTCGTGATCCCGCGCCACCTCAAGAGCGAGCAGCGCGAACTGCTCCAGCGCCTGGCCGACAGCCTGACCGAGCACAACCTCGACACCGACGAGGGCGTGCTCTCCAAGCTCAAGCGCGCCTTCGGCGGCTGAGCCGACGGACCTGTCGGGCTCGATCCGCGCTGTGTGAGAGCCGAGGAGCGCGTTCATCCTCCGCCTCGCCGTCCGTGTCGACCGCGACAGCGCCGAGCTCGTGCTCGCCGAGCTGCTCGAGCTGGCGCCCGGCGGCGTGGAGGAGGTCGAGATCGACGCCGACACGATCGAGTACGCCGTCTACGGGGCTCCGGGCGAGCTGCCGGCGCTGCCCGACCTGGAGGCGGCGGCCGGCAGCGCGGGGCAGACGATCGTCGCCGTCAGCACCACCGAGGTCGCCGACGACTGGGCGCAGCGCTGGCGTGACTTTCACCGGCCGCTGGTGATCGGCGACCGGCTCTGCGTGCGTCCGCCGTGGGAGCCGCCGGCGCAGACCCGGATCGACGTCGTGATCGACCCCGGGCAGGCGTTCGGAACCGGCGCTCACGCCACGACCGCGCTATGCCTCGAGCTGCTGCTGGAGTCAGACACGCCGCCCGCCCGCCGCTCATGCGTCGACCTGGGGTGCGGGTCCGGGGTGCTGGCGATCGTCGCCGCGCGCCTCGGCTTCGCTCCGGTGCTCGCGCTCGATGTCGATCTCGCCGCCGTGACCGCGACCGCCGAGAACGCGCGGCGCAACGACGTCGCGCTCGACGTCAGGCGCTTTGACCTGCGGACCGAGCAGGTCCCCGACGCCGACCTCGTCCTCGCCAACGTGCTCGCCGGCCCGCTGCTGGCGTGGGCGGGGACCCAGCGGCGGCTGCCCGCCCGGCTGATCCTCAGCGGACTGCTCGTCACCGAGGCCGACCGCGTGTCGGCGGCCTACCGGCGGCGGGGGATGACCGAGCGGGCGCGGCGCGTCAGCGGCGACTGGGCGGCGCTGTCGCTGGACGCCGCCTGACGGCTGTATAAGCCCGCGCCGTCGAATCCTGTCCACGCGGCCGATGGACGGCCGCCGGATCTGGCGCATCCTCTCTGGTGTCGCTTGTGATCTGAGGAATCCAAGAGCCAGAGGAGGTGACCAGTTGCCAAACCCACTCGCGATCGGCGTAACCATCGGTGGCCTGCTCCTCGATGCCGTGGCGCCGCGGCCCAAGCCTCGTGCCGGACGTCCGCGGGAGTTCTCTCTCCTCTCCGCGCGGACCGACCCGAGGACACCGCGGTCTGACGACATCCCATCGGAGTACGACGGGACGCCGCACGCGAGCGGACATCGCAGCTGAACCGGGGACGGGGCCCACGCGTCGGCAATCCGCCGGCGCGTGGCCCCGTTCACGGTCACACGTTCGTGGACAGACGTCGGCGAGGTCCTGGTCTGCCCGGGTCGCCCGCCCCGAGGGGTATCCTCCTCAAGGGTTATGACAACGGTTATCGAGCAGCTGCGAACGGATATGACCGGGGCGATGAAAGCCGGCGAGAAGGAGCGAGTCGGTGCTCTGCGGCTCGTCCTCTCCGAGCTGCAGAAGGCGGCCAAGGACGGTTCCGGCGACGAGCTGTCGGTGCTGCGACGAGAGCGTAAGCGGCGGATCGAGGCCGCGGCCCAGTTCCGCGACAACGGCCGCCCGGAGCTCGCCGATCAGGAGGAGTCCGAGGCCGCACTGATCGCCGGCTACCTGCCGTCCGAGCTCTCCGACGATGAGCTTGACGCGCTGGTGACGGCGGCGATCGCCGATACCGGGGCCAGCAGCGCCAAGGACATGGGCCAGGTGATGAAAGCGGTGATGGCCGCCTCACAGGGGCGCGCCGACGGCAAGCGGACCTCCGCGAGGGTCAAACAGGCGCTGTCGGCGTGACCGCGGCGATCGAGGTTGCGCGGTGATGCGTCGCGTCGTCGAGCTCGACAACGCGGTCGCGGCCGAGCTGGCCGGCTCCGAGGACGCGGTCCTGCGCACGCTCGAGGGCCATCTGGACTGCGACGTCTTCCTGCGCGGCAACCAGCTGACCCTCGACGGCGACGACGCGGCGGTGCAGGCCGGGGTGGCGGTCGTGCGCGAGCTGTCAGACCTGATCGCCCAGGGCCACGAGATCGCGCCCGGAACGATCGAGGCGGTGGCCAACGCGCTGGACGAGCACGCGTCCCCGTCACAGATCCTGGAGGACGTGGTGTGGCGCCATCGCGCGACCAAGGTCGCGCCCAAGACCGTCAACCAGAAGCGCTACGTCGACTCGATCCGCGAGAACACGATCACCTTCGGGATCGGGCCCGCGGGCACCGGCAAGACGTTCCTGGCGGTCGCGCTGGCCGCCGCGGCGCTCTCCCGGCGCGAGGTCAACCGGATCATCCTCACCCGGCCGGCGGTCGAGGCCGGTGAGCGGCTGGGCTTTTTGCCGGGAGATCTGATGGCCAAGGTCGACCCCTACCTGCGGCCGCTGTTCGACGCCCTGCACGACATGCTCGACCCCGAGCGCGTCTCCCAGCACCTGGAGCGTGGGGTGATCGAGGTCGCGCCGCTGGCCTTCATGCGGGGTCGGACCCTGAACGACAGTTTCATCATCCTCGACGAGGCCCAGAACACCAGCCCGGAGCAGATGAAGATGTTCCTCACCCGGCTGGGCTTCAACTCCAAGATGGTCGTCACCGGTGACGTGACGCAGATCGACCTGCCGCGCGAGCAGGGATCGGGGTTGGTCGTCGTCGCCGACATCCTGGCCGGCGTCGAGGGCGTCGACTTCGTGAACTTCGGCGGCGAGGATGTCGTGCGCCACAAGCTGGTGCGGCGGATCGTCGCCGCCTACGACGAGCACGCCCAACGTCAGGCGCCCGAGCTGCGCCCGCGGATGCGGGCGTAGGGGGCGGCCGTCGGTGCTTGACGTCGAGGTGATCGGGATCGAGGTGTCGACCGAGTCAGACCCCGCCCATCCGACGGCGGTGGAGCTGCGGGAGCTGTGCGTGCTCGCGCTGTCCTCGGCCGGAATCGACGAGGGTCACCTGGCGATCGAGTTCGTCGACGAGGAGCGCATCCAGGAGCTCAACCGCCGGTTTCGCGAGCGCGACTCGCCGACCGACGTGCTGTCGTTCGGGGTCGACGAGGACGCGCCGAGTGCCGGCCCGCGCGAGCTGGGCGACATCGTCATCTGCCCGCCGCGCACCGTCGACGTGCGTCAGGCGGTCATCCACGGTGCGCTGCATCTCACCGGGATGGACCACGAGACCGACGACGGCGAGATGCTGGCCCTCCAGGCGGAGCTGATGCGGTGGGTCAGCTAGGGGCCGCCGGGGCCACCCGCTCGGGCTTCGTCGCGCTCGCCGGGCGACCCAACGTCGGCAAGTCGACCCTGGCCAACGCCATCGTTGGTGCCAAGGTGGCGATCGTCTCCGACAAGCCCCAGACGACCCGGCGCGCGATTCGCGGGGTGGCCAACGGGCCCGACTGGCAGCTGGTGCTCGTCGACCTCCCGGGCGTCCAGCGCCCCCGCGATGCGCTCACCGAGCGCATGCAGCACCGCGTCGAGCACGAGCTGTCTGACGCCGACGGCTGCCTGCTCGTGGTCAACGCCCAGCAGAGCATCGGACCCGGCGATCGGTTCATCGCCGAGCTGCTGCGCGGGGCGAGCGCAAGCGGGAAGATCCCGGTCACGATCGCCGTCAACAAGGTCGACCGTGCCGAGCGCTCCCAGGTGACCGCCACCCTCCAGGCGGCCGAGGCGCTCGGCGTCGCCGATGAGATCTTCCCGGTGAGCGCCCGCACCGGGGCCGGGATGCCGGCGCTGATCGACCACCTGGTCTCGATCCTGCCGGTCGGGCCGATGTACTTCGCCGGCCACCAGCGCTCCGACCAGGCGCCGTCAGTGGTGCTCGCCGAGCTCGTGCGCGAGCAGGTTCTCGCGCGGACCCGCGAGGAGGTGCCCCATGCCGTCGAGGTCGAGGTCTCAGACATCACCCACCCCCAACCCGGGCTCGTGCGCATCGAGGCGGTGGTCCTCTCAGAGACCGAGTCCCAGAAGGGGATCCTGATCGGCGCGCAGGGCCGGATGATCAAGTCGATCGGGGTCGCCGCTCGCCGCACGATCGAGCGTGAGCTCGGCTGTCGCGTCCACCTCGAGCTCTCGGTCCGGGTCCGCCGCCACTGGCGGACCGATGAGCGCGTCCTGGACCGCCTGGGGATCGAATAGAGGTTCGGATAGAGGTTTGACTACGACATCCGCCGAACATTCAGCGCAAAGTTTCAAGCCGCCGCGCTCGGCGCAGCTCGGCTGCCGAGAACGTCGATGAGACCGAACGCGGACGGAGTCGATCAATGAAGCGTAAACAGGGGCTTGCCGCCCTCGTGGCCGGCGCGGTGATCGTGCTGGCATTGCTCGCCGTGTTCGCGGTCGAGTTGTCTGACAACCAAGCGAAGTCGCGCAAGAGCCTGGAGACGACCGCCCATCAGCGCGCGCAGCTGGTCGCCGGCCTCCTGGACACGGTGTTTCAGGCGATCAGCCAACCCGCCCCCGCGCTGCTGGCGACCTACGGGCAGCCGACGGTCTCCGCCCGCGTCCTGGATCGCAACCGCGGCGAGAACTACTTTCTCGCGCTGCTGACTCCCAACGGCCGCGTCCTGGCCCACAGCTCCGGGTTCACCCGCCAGGCGGCGGCGACAATCACCGCGCCCGGCGCCGTGGCGGAGGTTCGCGCCGGACGGCCCTGGTATCTGGGCAACTCCGCTCCGTATGGATCGACCGGCGTCATCGACTTCGCGACCTGGCTGCACACGGCCGCCGGACGGCGGATCCTGGTCACCGGGTTCAAGCCGAGCTCGATCTCCGGATTCGTCGCCGCCGAGCTGGCCAAGATCCCCGGCGCTCAGGGCCACCATTCGTCGGTGGTCGACGGCGACGGTTATGTGATCGCCTCGACGAACCCCCAGCGCCCGGCGGGCTATCGGTTCCACACCAAGGCTCAGCTGGAGGCGCTCTCGCACCCCTCCGGAGTCGTCCACAGCAGCCATGGGGCGAAGTACTTCGATCAGATCGCGCTGAGCGGCACGAGCTGGAGGATGATCCTGTCGGTGCCCGCCGGCGAGTTCTTCGCCTCGGTGTCAGGCGTTCGCCACTACGTGCCCTGGGTGATCTTCATCGCCTTCGGCCTGGTCGCGATCGCTGCGCTGTTGCTCATCGGCCGCTCGATCCAGGCGTCGGAGCGCATCCGCCTCGCCAACCTGGCGCTCACGGAGTCAAACGCCGAGCTGAACACCGCCCACATGCGGCTGGAGGAGGCGGTCGACGAGCTGGCGGTGACCAACAGCGCGCTGGAACGCTCAAACGACGAGCTCGAGCGCCAGGCGAGGGAGCTCGTGCGCTCCAACGCCGATCTGGACCAGTTCGCCTCGATCGCGTCCCACGATCTCCAGGAGCCGCTGCGCAAGGTGCGGACGTTCACCGAGCGCATCTCCGAGACCGAGGCCGAGAACCTCTCCGAGCGGGGTGCGGACTACCTGCGCCGCGCCAACACGTCGGCAGCGCGGATGCAGACCCTGATCGAGGATCTGCTGCGCTTCTCACGTGTCTCCACCCAGGGCCAGCCATTCTCGGCGGTCGACCTCGGCAAGGTGACCGAGGACGTCCTGGACGACCTCTCCGAGCAGATCACCCGCACCGGCGCTCGGGTCGAGGTCGGACCGCTGCCCACACTGAACGCCGACGCCCCGCAGATGCGTCAGCTGATGCAGAACCTGATCTCCAACGCGCTGAAGTTCCGCCGCGAGGGGGTGGACCCGGTGGTGCGGGTCCAGGCCATCGAGGAGCCGGGCTGGGCGACGATCACCGTGTCTGACAACGGGATCGGCTTTGACCCGCAGTACAGCCTGCGGATCTTCCGCGTGTTCGAGCGGCTGCACGGCCGCGGCACCTATCCGGGCACGGGAATCGGCCTGGCGCTCTGCCGCAAGATCGCTGAGCGCCACGGCGGCACCGTCGTGGGTGAGAGCGTCCCGAACGAGGGTGCGACCTTCACGGTGACGATGCAGACCCAGCGGACCGAAGCCGTGTCGGAAGTCGCCCCCGAGCGCCCTGGCGTCGACGGGTCCACCCGTCGAGAGGAGCCGTATGTCGCAGTCTGAGGTGCGGCACCGCCCGTTCACGATCCTGCTTGCCGACGATGATGAGGAGGATCGGGAGCTCGCGCGTGACGCGCTTCAGGACTCGCGGCTGGCCAACGAGATGAAGTTCGTCTACGACGGCCAGGACCTGATGGACTACCTGCGCCAGGCGGGACGGTGGGCCGACCAGGACGCTCCGCGTCCGGGGATCATCCTGCTCGATCTCAACATGCCCAAGAAGGACGGACGTGAGGCGCTGCAGGAGATCAAGGCCGACGAGTCGCTGCGCCGGATCCCGGTCGTCGTGCTCACCACCTCCAAGGACGAGGCCGATGTGTTCAGCACCTACGACCTGGGGGTCAGCTCGTTCATCACCAAGCCGGTCACGTTCGGAGGCCTGGTCGACGTGATGAAGAGCTGGACGCAGTACTGGTTTGAGATCGTCGAGCTGCCCAACGGTGAGGTCCATGAACAGCAGTGATGTCGCCACCGCCTCGGAGGTCCGCGTCCTGCTCGTGGAGGACGACGAGGACGACTACCTGATCACGCGCGACATGCTCGCCCGCCAGGACCGCGCCCAGTTCAGCGTCGACTGGTTCTCCAGCTACGCCGAGGCGCTGACGGCGATCCGCGAGCGCAGCCACGACGTCTACCTGATCGACTACCGGCTGGGCAGCCGCACGGGTCTGGACCTGGTGCGCGAGGGGTTCGTCGACGATCCCCATGCGCCTGTGCTGATGCTCACCGGTCAGGCGACGTATGAGATCGATCTGGAGGCGGCGGCGCTGGGCGTCACCGACTACCTGGTCAAGCAGGAGCTCGATCCGTCGGGCCTGGAGCGCTCGATTCGCTACGCGATCAGCCACCAGCGGGCGATCCGTGATCTCACCCTGTCGGAGGAGCGCTACGCGCTGGCCGTCCGCGCGGCCAACGACGGAATCTGGGACTGGGACCTGACCACCGGCCGGATCTACTACTCCCCGCGCTGGCACGCGGTCCTCGGCCGGGCCGAGACGGTGACCGACGACGATCCCTCCGCGTGGTTTGACCTCGTGCACTCCGGCGACATCCTGCGCCTGCGGGGCGCCATCGAGGCCCACCTGGAGGGCCGAACCCCCCATCTGCAGTCCGAGCATCGCATGCGCCATGCCGACGGCACCTGGCGGTGGGTGATGACCCGGGGGCTGGCGATCCGCGGCGTCGACGGCACGCCGACCCGGATGGCCGGCTCGCTGTCAGACATCACCGATCGGCGGATCGCGCAGCTGCGCCTGCAGCACGATGCGCTGCACGACACCCTCACCGGGCTGCCCAACCGCACCCTGTTCACCGATCGCGTCAACCAGATCCTGCAGCGGTCGCTGCGCGACCCCGGCGCGGGCTGCGCGGTCCTGTTCTTCGACATCGACCGCTTCAAGCTCGTCAACGACAGCCTCAGCCACGCCGTCGGCGACAGCCTCCTGATCGCGCTCGCCGGCCGGGTGGCCGCGGCGCTGCGCCCCGGGGACACGGTCGCGCGGCTGGGCGGCGACGAGTTCACGGTGCTGTTGGAGGACATCGTCGTTCCCGCCGATGCGACCGTGGTCGCCGAGCGGATCATGCGCACGCTCGACGACGCCTTCGAGATCGATGGCAACGAGCTGTTCGTCTCGGCCTCGATCGGGATCGCGGTCTCCAAGCCCGGTCTGGGCCCCGCCGACCTGATGCGCAACGCCGACATCGCGATGTATGACGCCAAGCGCCGCGGCCGCTCGCGCTGTGCCGTGTTTGACGACTCGATGCACCGGCGGGTCGTCGATCGCCTCACCCGCGAGACCGAGCTGCGCCAGGTGGTCGAATGCTCGATGCTGGGGATCCATTACCAGCCGATCATCGACCTCAGCACCGGCACCATCTCCGGGCTGGAGGCGCTGGCCCGCTGGCCGGCCGACTGGCCGCCGGTGGCGCCCAGCGAATTCATCCTGATCGCCGAGGAGACCGGCGTCATCGGGGCGCTGGGCGAGCAGGTGCTGCGCGGCGCGCTGGAGACGCTCGCCCGATGGCGCGTCGAGGGCCTGATCGCGGATGACGTCTGCATGTCGGTGAATCTGTCGGGTCGCCAGCTCGACGATCCGGCGTGGGCCGAGCAGGTCCGCGCCGCGATCAACTCCGCGGCGCTGCCGCCCCACGCCCTGAAGCTGGAGATCACCGAGTCGACGCTGATGCAGGAGGTCGAGCGCACGCAGCACGTGTTCTCCCAGGTCACCGACGCCGGCGTCGGCCTGCATCTCGACGACTTCGGCACCGGCTACTCGTCGCTGACCGCGCTGCACCGCTTCCCGGTCGACGCGCTGAAGATCGACCGCAGCTTCGTGGCCACGATCGATGAGTCCGATTCGGCCACCGACGTGATCGTGCGCTCGACGGTCGCGTTGGCTCACAGCCTCGGCCTGCCGGTGATCGCCGAGGGGATCGAGTCCGCGGCCCAGCTGCGCCACCTGCGTTCGCTGGGCTGCGAGTTCGGTCAGGGCTACCTGTTCTCCAAGGCCCTGGACGCGGAGGGCACGCGCGCGCTGCTGGTGAACTGGAGCCCGGCCGCGATCCTCGCGCTCGTCGCCAACGCCTGAGCGCGGCGCCATCCGCCGGTGGGCGCAGGCGGACGCCGCGCCTCCGACGCCCGCTTAGAATCAGCGCGGTGGACGACTCGCAGGTCGCATACGACGAGCGCGGCCTCGTGCCCTGCATCGTCCAGGATGCCGGCAGCGGCGAGGTCCTGACGCTCGCCTACATGAACGCCGAGGCGCTGCGCCTGACCCGGGAGACGGGGGAGATCCACTTCTTCAGCCGCTCGCGCCAGGAGCTGTGGCACAAGGGGGCCGGCTCGGGCAACACCCAGGCGGTGCGGGCGATCCGCTACGACTGCGACGGCGATGCGCTGCTGGCGCTCGTCGATCCCGCCGGGCCGGCCTGTCACACCGGCGAGCGCACCTGCTTTCACCGGGGCGAGCTCGGACCGGCGGCGCGCCATGAGACGCTGCCCGCGCTCGAGCGCACGATCGCCCAGCGCGCCGACGAGCGACCCGCGGGGTCCTACACCGTGACGCTGCTCGACGACCCCCGGTTGGCCGGCGACAAGGTCCAGGAGGAGGCCGAGGAGGTCGCCCGGGCCGCCCGGGAGGAGTCAGACGAGCGGGTGGCGCAGGAGGCCGCCGACGTCATCTACCACCTCGCGGTCCTGCTGCGCGGGCGCGGGCTGTCGCTCGCCGACGCCGAGCGGGTGCTCGATGGCCGTCGCCGCTGACCAGACCACCGGGCCGCTTCCGTCGCTGGAGGAGGTCCGCGAGCTCGCGCGTGAGTACAACCTGGTCCCGCTGCACCAGACGTGGATCGACGACACCCAGACGCCGGTGTCGGCGTTCCTCAAGCTTCGCGGCCCGGCGTCCGACGATCCGGCGTTCCTGCTGGAGTCCGCCGACCAGGGGCGCGTCGGGCGCTACTCGTTCATCGGGATCCGCCCCCGGGCGGTGCTGCGCTGGTCGCTGGGCGATCCCGGCGATCCCTACGCGCTGGCCCAGGCCGAGCTTGACCGGTGGCGGGCGCCCGAGACGGTGCCGGGGCTGGAGCTGCCGTTCGCCGGCGGGGCGTTCGGCTTCTTCGCCTACGACCTGGTGCGCACCGTCGAGCCGCTCGGCGAACCCAACCCCGACGTGCTGGGCATCCCCGATCTGGCCCTGATGCTGACCGACGGGCTCGTCGTCTTTGACCATCTCAAGCACACGATCACCGTGATCGCCAACGTCACCGTTTCGGGCGACGAGCCGCTCCAGGATGCCTACGCGCGAGCCGCCAACGAGATCGCCGACATCCGCTGGCGCCTGGACGGACCGATCCCGCGCCCCGACCACCCGCCCGACCGTTCCCGCCAGGCCCCGGAGTTTCACTCGAACATGAGCCGGGAGCGCTTTGAGGCGATGGTGTCGCGGATCATCGAGTACATCTACGCGGGCGACGCCTTCCAGGTCGTGCCCTCCCAGCGCTGGTCGGCGCCGGTCCCGGTCAGCGCGTTCTCGATCTACCGGGGGCTGCGCGCGGTCAACCCGAGCCCCTACATGTACTTCCTGGACTTCGGCGACTTCGAGATCGCCGGGGCCAGTCCCGAGCCGCTGATCACCGTCGCCGGGCGCAGCGTGGCGACGCGACCGATTGCCGGCACGCGTCCGCGCGGGGGGAGCGCCGAGGAGGACCTGCGCCTCGCCGCCGAGCTGCTCGCCGACGAGAAGGAGCGCGCCGAGCACGTGATGCTGGTGGACCTGGGGCGAAACGACCTCGGTCGCGTCTGCGAGTACGGCTCGGTCGAGGTGCAGAGCTTCATGGCCGTGGAGAACTACAGCCACGTGATGCACATCGTCTCCGAGGTGGTGGGCCGCCTGCGCCCCGGCGTGGGCGCGCTGGACGCGCTGCGCTCGGTGCTGCCGGCCGGCACCCTGTCGGGCGCGCCGAAGGTCCGGGCAATGCAGATCATCGACGAGCTGGAGCCGGTCAAGCGCGGCGGCTACGGGGGCGCGATCGGCTACGTGAGCTACACCGGCGAGCTCGATACCTGCATTCACATCCGCACCGTCGTGGTCAAGGACGGCGTCGCCCACATCCAGGCCGGCGGCGGCACCGTCGCCGACGCGCGGCCCGACTATGAGTTCGCCGAGTCGGTCGCCAAGTCCCGGGCGGTCCTGCAGGCGATCGAGCTCGCCGTCGCCCAGCCGGACTGGTCATGAGGGTCCTGGTTCTCGACAACTACGACAGCTTCACCTACAACCTCGTCCAGTACGTGGGCGAGCTCGGGGGCGAGCTGGAGGTCGTGCGCAACGACCGCGCGAGCGTCGACGAGCTGCTGATCCGCGGCTATGACCGGGTGATCGTCTCGCCCGGCCCGTGCACCCCCAACGAGGCGGGGATCTCGCTGGAGGCGGTGCGCCGCTTCCCGGAGGCGGGGATCCCCACGCTCGGGGTGTGCCTCGGCCACCAGGCGCTCGTCCAGGCGTTCGGCGGCCGGGTGATCACCCACGCGCCGGTCCACGGCAAGACGGCCGTGATCGCCCACGACGGGCGCACGATCTTCGCCGGCCTGCCCGCCTCGCTGGAGGTCGGCCGCTATCACTCGCTGATCGCCGACCCCGACCTCCCGGCGGTGCTGGAGCGCAGCGCGTCGGCCGACGGCATCGTGATGGCCGTGCGCCACCGGGAGCTGCCGGCCGAGGGGGTCCAGTTTCATCCCGAGTCGGTGCTCACCCAGTCCGGCCGCGAGCTGCTGGCCAACTTCCTGCGCGCAACCGGGACCTGAGTGGAGACGGCTGTGGAGCTGATCACCCGCGCGATCGACGCGGTGGCCAGCGGCGAGGACCTGAGCGCGGAGCGGACGGCGGGCGTGATGGCGGTGATCATGGCCGGCGAGGCGACGGAGATCCAGATCGCCGGCTTCCTGATCGCGCTGCGAACCAAGGGCGAGACCGTCGACGAGCTCACCGGCCTGGCGCGCACGATGCGGGCGCTGGCGACGCCGGTGACGGTCTCACGCGGCGATCTGCTGGACACCGCGGGCACCGGGGGTGGCCGGCGCACCTTCAACGTCTCGACGACCGCCGCTCTGATCGCTGCGGGCGCGGGCTGCCCGGTGGCCAAGCACGGCAACCGCTCGGCGACCGGACTGTCGGGCTCGGCGGACCTGCTGGAGGCGCTGGGGGCGCGGATCGACCTGGACCCGGCGGCGGTCGCCCGCTGCATCGAGGAGGTCGGGTTCGGCTTCATGTTCGCGCCTGCCCACCATCAGGCCACCCGCTTTGTCGTGCCGGTCCGCCGGCAGCTGGCGGTACGCACGATCTTCAACTTCCTCGGGCCGCTCACCAATCCGGCGGGCGCCCAGCGCCAGCTGATCGGCGTCTCCGACGTGCGCTACCTGGAGACGATGGCGCGTGCCCTGGGGCAGCTCGGCACCCGGCACGCGCTGCTGGTCTGCTCCCAGGACGGCCTTGACGAGCTCTCCATCTCGGCCCCCACCGACGTCTTCGAGGTCGGGTCGGGCGGGGACGGGTCCGCGCGCAGCTATGTCATCACGCCGGAGCAGGTCGGCCTGCGGCGCGCCCCCGCCGAGGCCATCCCCGGCGGCGATCCGACCGCCAACGCCGCGACGACCCGAGCCATCCTGGCCGGCGACACCGGCCCGGCACGGGACCTGGCGCTGCTCAACGCCGGCGCGGCGATCTACGCCGGCGGCCGCGCCGAGACGCTCGCCGAGGGCGTCGCCGCCGCCGCGCGGGCGGTCGACTCCGGTGCCGCCGCCACCACCCTGGAGCGGTTCGTCGCCGCCACCCACCGCCTGGGGGAGGCCGGGTCGTGAACGAGCTGGCACGGATCGTCGCCCGGACGCGGGGAGAGGTCGCGCAGCGGATCGCCGGGCGGCCTGCGGCCGACGTCGAGCAGGACGCCGCGGCCCGGATGGCCGCCGACGCTCCACGCGGGTTCGCCAGAGCGCTGCGGGCGCCCGGTCTGTCGGTCATCGCCGAGCACAAGCGCCGCTCGCCGTCGGCGGGGTTGATCCGCGACGATCTGGAGCTGGAGGACGTGGTCGGCGCGTATGAGCGCGGCGGCGCCGCGGCGGTGTCGGTGCTCACCGAGGCCGTCGGCTTCGGCGGCACGCTGGAGGACCTGGGGCGCGCCCGCCGGGCCGCGGCGCTGCCGATCCTGCGCAAGGACTTCATCGTCAGCCGCTACCAGGTCGCCGAGGCGGTGGCCGGCGGAGCCGACGCCGTCCTGCTGATCGTCGCCGCGCTGGCGCCCGAGGAGCTCGCCGAGCTTCATGCCCAGGCCGACGGCTACGGGCTCGACGTGCTGGTCGAGGTCCATGACGCGGCCGAGCTGGCCGTCGCCGCCCAGCTGCGCCCGCAGATCATCGGCATCAACAACCGCGACCTGACGACCCTGCGGGTCGACACCGAGCGCACCCTCGAGCTGGCGCCCGACGTGCCGGCGGAGACGATCATCGTCTCGGAGTCCGGACTGCGCACGCCCGAGGACCTCGCGACAGTCGCCGCCGCGGGCGTCGACGCGGTGCTCGTCGGCGAGGCGCTGATGCGCTCGTCGGACATCGAGGCGGCCTGCCGGGCGCTGACGGGGCGCTGACTCAGAGGCTGAGCCTCCTACCCTCTCAGTGCGTGGCCACCACTGCTCCCAAGATCAAGTTCTGCGGAATCACCAGCTCCGCCGACGCCGACGCCGCGGTCGCGGCCGGAGCGTGGGCGCTGGGGCTGAACCTGTGGCGCGGCTCGCGACGGCACTGCCGGCAGGGAGTGGCCGCCGAGATCGCCGCCGCCCACCGGCGCCACGTGCAGATCGCCGGCGTGTTCGTCAACGCGACACTCGAGCAGGTGGTCCGGGACGCCGACGAGATCGGGCTGACGATGCTGCAGTTCCACGGTGACGAAGGCCCGACGTTCTGCGCGACCGCCGCTCGGCGCACCGGCTGCCGGGTGATCAAGGCCGCCCGGGTCCGCACCCGCGCCGACATCCAGGCGCTGACCCCGTTCGCCACCGACTTCCATCTGCTCGACAGTTTCGTCGCCGGTGAGCGAGGCGGGACGGGGGAGACGTTCTCGTGGGATCTGGCCCGGGGCCATACCCCGTTCGGGGCACGTGGCAGCTCGGTGCCGGTGATCCTCTCCGGCGGCCTCACCCCCGAGAACGTCGGGGAGGCGATCACCGCCGTCGCGCCGTTTGCCGTCGATGTGGCCAGCGGGATCGAGTCCGCCCCCGGCGTCAAGGACCACGCCAGGATGGCCGCGTTCGCCGACGCGGTGGCCGCGACGGCGCAGCCCGTCGGCGAGGCCGTCGGATGAGCGCCGGGATCGAGCACCGGTTCGGGCCCTACGGCGGCCAGTACGTCCCGGAGACGCTGATGCCGGCCCTCGCCGAGCTGGAGGAGGCGTGGGTCGCCGCCCGCGCCGACCCCGGCTTTCGCGACGAGCTGGCCGAGCTCCTGCGCGACTACGTCGGACGGCCGTCGCCGCTGTACCGGGCGCGGCGCCTGTCGCAGGCCGCGGGGCATCCGATCTATCTCAAGCGCGAGGACCTCAATCACACCGGCGCGCACAAGATCAACAACGCGCTCGGCCAGGCGCTGCTGGCCCGGCGGATGGGCAAGCGGCGGATCATCGCCGAGACCGGCGCCGGCCAGCACGGGGTCGCGACCGCGACCGCGTGCGCGCTGCTCGACCTCGAGTGCATCGTCTACATGGGGACCGAGGACATGCGTCGCCAGCAGCCCAACGTCGAGCGGATGGGTCTGCTGGGCGCGACCGTGGAGCCCGTGGAGATGGGCGCCCGCACGCTCAAGGAGGCCGTCTCGGCGGCGATCCGCGACTGGGTGGCCAACGTCGCGGACACGCACTACATCATCGGATCCTGCGTCGGTCCCGCTCCGTATCCCGCGCTCGTGCGCGATCTGCAGCGCGTGATCGGTGACGAGTCACGCGCCCAGATGCTCGACGCCGAGGGCAGGCTGCCCGAGCGGG
The DNA here is from genome assembly GCA_964658375.1 of uncultured Acetobacteraceae bacterium. Taxonomy (GTDB): domain Bacteria; phylum Actinomycetota; class Thermoleophilia; order Solirubrobacterales; family Solirubrobacteraceae; genus Palsa-465. The sequence continues at coordinate 19,851 of CAZZYU010000038.1, forward strand.
TGATCGCCTGCGTCGGGGGCGGCTCGAACTCGATCGGGATGTTCGCCGGGTTCTACGAGGACCCCGAGGTGGCGCTGATCGGGGTCGAGGCGGCGGGGGACGGGATCGACTCCGGCCGCCACGGCGCGCCGCTCACCGCGGCCGGGTCCCCGGGCGTGCTGCACGGCTCCTACTCGGCGATCATGCAGGACGAGGACGGACAGATCCTGGAGGCGCATTCGATCTCCGCCGGCCTGGACTACCCGGGCGCCGGCCCCGAGCACGCGTGGCTGCGTGACTCCGGCCGCGCCCGCTACGTCGCGGTCACCGACGCCGAGGCCCTCGCGGCGTTCGGCCGGATGGCCCGCCTGGAGGGGATCATCCCGGCGCTGGAGAGCGCCCACGCGATCGCCTGGGCCCTGGGGGAGGGCGGAGCTGAGTCCTCGCTTGACCTGGTGTGCCTCTCGGGCCGGGGCGACAAGGACCTCGCCGAGGCACTGCAGATGATGCGCACCTCGCCCGCCGGGCGCTGATGGGCGAGACGGGCCGCGAGCGGGTGGGCGAGACCGGCCTGGAGCGGATCGCCGAGGCGTTTGCCCGCGCCCGGGCCGACGGTCACACGGCGGCGCTCATGCCCTACATGATGGGCGGCTACCCCGACCTCGAGGGCTCGCGCCGGATCGGCGCGGCCTACATCGAGGGCGGCGCCGACATGATCGAGCTCGGCGTCCCATTCTCAGACCCGCTGGCCGACGGTCCGGTGATCCACGCCGCGGCGACCGCGGCGCTCGCGGCCGGAGCGACGCTGCCGGCGGTGCTGGAGCTCGGTCGCGAGCTCGCCGAGCGCGTGCCGGTGATCGTCATGTGCTACGTCAACCCGATCGCCGCGCGCGGGATCGAGCGCTTCGGCGACCTGCTGCTCGACGCCGGGATCAGCGGCCTGATCGTCCCGGACGTGCCCTTCGAGGAGGCCGGGGAGCTGTGGGCGGCGTGCTCGGGGCGCGAGCTCGGCTTCGTGCCGCTCGTCGCCCCCACGACCCCCCCGGAGCGGATGGCCGCCGTCGGCGGGACCGCGCGCGGGTTCCTGTACGTCGTCGGGGTGACCGGCACGACCGGGGAGCGGGCGGCCAACAACCTCGGCGTCCGCGCGTTGCTCGCCGGGGCGCGGGCAGCGACGTCGGCGCCGGTGGCGTTCGGCTTTGGCATCTCCACCCCGGAGCAGGCGGCCGCCGCGGCCGCCGCCGGTGCCGACGGGGTGATCGTCGGCAGCCGCCTCGTGCGGGCGGCCGGGGAGGGGCCCGACGCCCCCGGTCGCGTCGCCGAGCTCGTCCACGCATTCTCGGCGGCGCTGTCGACGTCGTGAGCAAGTAGGATCTGCGCCGTCATGGGTCTCGTCCTCACCGCCACCGCCGGTCTGTGCATCTGGATCGTCGTCTGGTCACTGAACGTCAGCGGGCTGGACGCCATCTTCTTCGCGCTCGGGATGATCCTGATCGCGATCGGCGTCCGGAACCTGCTCCCGTTCCTGCCCGGCCGGCGGAACTAGCCCGCCCCTCGCAGTGCGCCGCGTCGGGCTGCCTCGCCTCCGCGTGCCCGTCGTGGGGGCCTGCCTGGCCGCGCTCACGCTGGCGGGCTGCGGCACCGGCGGGGCGCCGAGCAACTCGGCGGTGACCGTCAGCGGCACGACGCTCTCGATCTGGGCCTCCGAGCCCCCCGGCAGCTCCGGCGGCCAGGTCGCCACCGACGTACTGGACGCCGAGCAGCTGGCGTTCACCCAGTCGAGCGCGAAGGCCAGCTCGTTTCACCTGCGCTTCGAGGTCACGCACGCCGACGAGATCTCCGCCGACGCCCGGAACGCCATCTCCGACAAGACGGCGATCGCCTACCTCGGCGAGATCCCGCCGGGCAGCACGGGCGTCTCGCTGCAGATCACCAACGAGCTCGGCCTGCTGCAGGTCAGCCCGACCGACACCGCGGTCTACCTCACGCAGCCCACGTCGGCGGTTCCGGGCGCGCCGCGGCACTTCTATCCCGCGCACGCCAACTTCCATGAGACATTCGGCCGGGTCGTGCCCACCACCGCCGCCGAGGCCAAGGTGCTCGTCGCCCGGATGCGCGCCGAGCACCTGACCACGCTCGATGTCGGCGACGACGGCTCGGAGTACGGCAAGTCGATCGCGCTGGAGGTCTCCCACGACGCGTCGGCGGCCGGCCTGAGCGTCAGCGCGAGCGCCTCGGGCGCCGATGCGGTCTTCTACGGCGGCCTGCCCGGCCCGGCGGCGACCTCGGCGCTGGACGCGGCCGCCACAGCGGCGCCGAGCGCGAAGCTGTTCGCGCCGTCGGCGCTGTATGACGACACCTTCGTGGCCGGGCTCAGCAGCGCGGCCCAGAGCGCCCTGACGGTCTCGGCGCCGGGATTCATGCCCGCGTCGCTGGACGCCGAGGGCACGCAGTTTGAGCACAGCTTCACCACGAAATACGGTCACGCGCCGGCGCCCCAGGCGATCTTCGGGTACGAGGCGATGAAGGCGGTGCTGGCGGTCCTGACCCAGGCCGGCGCCCACGCCTCCAGCCGGCAGCTCGTGGTCGGCGACTTCCGCGACCTCAAGCGGACCGCGGCCGAGTCGGCGCTCGGCGCGTACTCGATCAACGGCGGGGACACCAACATCGCGCCGTTCATCCTCGCCGGCGTGTCCGGCGGGAAGCTGGTCCCCCGCGCGGCGGGTTGAGCGCCGGGCGCGTCGTCGGCGCGGCGCGATCGGCCCTGCTCGCCGGCGTGACCGCCGGCGCCGGGCTGATGCTCGCGGCGTGCGACGGCTCGACCTCGAAGGGCGTCAGCCGGATCTCGGCCGGCCCGCTGATCGTCTACGCCGGGCTGCCGTTGATCGGCCCGTCGCGCTCGAGCGGGCTGGCGACCCTCGACGGGGCGCGGATGGCGCTCGCCGCCGTCCACGGCCGCATCGGGCGCTACACGATCACGCTGCATGCGCTCGACGACGCGACCGTCTCCAGTCACGGTTGGGACCCCGGGCAGACGACCGCCAACGCCGGTCTGGTCGCCAAGGATCCTCGGTCGATCGGCTACGTCGGCGATCTCAATTCGGGCGCCAGCGCGGTCTCGCTGCCGGTGCTCAACCGTGCCGACATCCCGCAGATCAGCCCCCTGAGCACGGCCGTCGGGTTGACCGACTCCGGGCCTGAAGCCTCGCCGGGGGAGCCGCAGAAGTACTACCCGACGATGACCCGCACGTTCGCTCGGGTGATCCCCAACGACATCGTGCAGTCGGCGGTCCAGGTCGCCCTGCAGCGTCAGGCCGGCTGCCGGCGCATCTACGTGCTCTACGACGACGAGGTCGACGGCCGCGACGCCGCCACCAGCTTCCAGGTGGCGGCCAAGGCGGCCGGACTGAACGTGCTGGGCTTTGACCAGTTCGACTCCACCGCGAAGAACTACGTCTCACTGGGCCGCAAGCTGGTCAAGCTCGACCCCGATTGCCTGCTGATCAGCGCGCTGACCCAGAACCATGCGGCCGCGGTCACCGACACCGTCGGCGCCGCGTTGCCCTCCGCCCGGCTGTTCGTCACCGCCTCGCTGGCCGAGACCGACTTCGTCAGCGCCGCCCACGGCGGCGTGTCGGCGTCGCTGGATCCGCGGCTGACGATCACCGCGGCGACCCTGGACGCCGCCGACTACCCGCCCGCCGGCCGCCGGTTCCTGACGGACTTCGCGCGGCGCTATGGACCGGGTCGGCTGGATGGGATCTGGGGCTATGAGGCGATGGCCCTGATGCTCGACTCGATCCGCCGCGCCAGCGCCGACGGCAGCCGCGACCTGACCCGCACCGAGGTGCTGCGCGCGCTGCTGTCCACCCACAACCGCACCAGCGTGCTCGGCACCTACTCCATCGACTCCAGCGGCGACAGCACGCTGCGCCGCTACGGCGTCTACCACGTCGTCGACGGTCAG
>CAZZYU010000038.1:23896-26615 GCA_964658375.1 uncultured Acetobacteraceae bacterium
GTTGCACCCATGCGCTCGGCGGAGTTGCACCCCCTGCGCTGGATAGGCTCGTAGGCCACGATGGCCGACGAGCTCTTCCTGATCGACGGCAACAGCCTCGCCTACCGGGCGTTCTTCGCGCTGCCGGAGTCGATCGCGACGTCGACGGGCGTGCCGACCAACGCGATCTTCGGCTTTGCCTCGATGCTGGTCAAGATCCTCACCGACTACGGGCCGAAGGCGACGGTCGTCGTCTGGGATCGCGGTCACAGTGGGCGCAAGGAGGTCTACTCCGAGTACAAGGCCCAGCGGTCCAGCCGGCCGGATCTGCTCAAGGAGCAGTGGCCCCACCTGGAGCCGCTCGTCGACGCCTTCGGCTACCGCAACCTCGGGATCGACGGCTACGAGGCCGACGACGTGATCGCGTCGATCGCCGAGCGGGCCAAGGCCCAGGAGCCTCCGATCGAGGTGATGATCGTCACCGGTGACCGCGACGCCTATCAGCTCGTCGACGACCGGGTCCGGATCATGACGACCTCCCGCGGGATCACCGACACGCGTGTCTATGACCGCGAAGGGGTGATCGAGCGCTATGGCATCGCGCCCGAGCTGGTCCCGGACTTCATCGGCCTCAAGGGCGACACCTCCGACAACATCCCCGGGGTTCCCGGGATCGGCGACAAGACGGCCGCCGATCTGCTGCAGCGCTTCGGCAGCCTGGAGAACGTGCTGGCCAGCGTCGAGCAGATCAGCGGGGCCAAGCGCAAGCAGAACCTCACCGAGCACGCCGACGACGCCCGGATCTCCAAGCACCTGGCGACCGCCAAGCGCGACCTGCCGCTCGACGGGCTGGATGTCGGCGAGTTCGTCTCCGAGGCGCCCGACCGGTCGCGTCTGCGCGACGTGTTCCGCGAGTTTGAGCTGCGTGAGCCGCTGCGGCGGCTGGAGGAGGCGCTGGGCTCGGCCGAGGTCGCCGCCCCGGCACCGGTTGCCGAGCACGCGCTGAGCGCCCGGGTGCGCCAGGCGACCCCCGCGGACCTGACCCGCGCGATCGACTCCGCCGCCGAGGTGGCGCTGGCCGTGCGCATGCCCGAGACCCCCGAGGATGCGCTGTTCGGCGCCGATCCGCACTGGACCTACGGGGTCTACGCCGATGCCACCGACACGGTCTACAGCGGCGGCGCGGATCGACCGGAGGATCTCGTCGTCGCGATCGGGGAGCGGCCGGCCCTCGCCCACAACGCCAAGTCGCTCGGCCTGGTCCCGACCAATCTCACCCATGACACCGAGGTCGCCGCCTACCTGCTGGAGCCCGCGCGGCGGGCCTATCCGTTCCGTGAGCTCTGCGAGGAGCGGGGGCTGGCCACCGACGTCCAGGGCGGCGACGGCGCCGGGGCCGACGCCCGGCTCGTGCAGGCGCTCGCCGCGTGGCAGCGCGACGAGATCCGCGGCCGTGGCCTCACCGACCTGCTGCTGCAGGTCGAGCTGCCGATCGTGCGGATCCTGCGGGAGATGGAGCAGGCCGGGGTCAAGCTCGACACCGAGCGCCTGCACGCGATCTCCGAGCGCGTCAAGGTCGAAGCCGACGGGCTGGAGCGGGAGATCTACGAACTGGCGGGCGAGGAGTTCACGCTCGGCTCGCCGCGGCAGCTGGAGGAGGTGCTGTTCTCAAAGCTCGGGCTGTCGCGCAAGCGCCGGGGCAAGACCGGCTACTCGACCGACGCCCGCGTGCTGCAGGCGATCCGCTCCGAGCACGAGATCATCCCCAAGATCGAGCGCTGGCGCGAACTGACCAAGCTCGCCCAGACCTACCTGGACGCGCTGCCGCTGGTCGTGGACGAGAACGACCGGCTGCACACCACCTTCAACCAGACCGCCGCCACGACCGGGCGGCTGTCGTCCAACAACCCGAACCTGCAGAACATCCCGATCCGCACCGAGCTGGGACGGGAGATCCGCGCCTGCTTCGTGTCCGAGCCCGGCCATCTGCTCGTCTCGGCCGACTACTCCCAGGTCGAGCTGCGCCTGCTCGCCCACATCGCCTCCGAGGACGTGCTGAAGGAGATCTTCCGCCGCGGCGAGGATGTCCACACCGCGACCGCCTGCCGCGTGTTCGGCGTCCAGCCCGGTGAGATCGATCCCGGGATGCGCTCGAAGTCCAAGATGATCAACTACGGGATCGTCTACGGCCTCTCGGCCTACGGGATGGCCGACCGGCTCGACATCCCCCAGGAGGAGGCGGCGCAGTTCATCGAGCGCTACATGGCGGGGTTCCCCGCGGTCGCCCGCTTCATCGAGGAGACGATCGAGCAGGGCACCGAGCACGGCTACGTCTCGACGCTGTTCGGCCGCCGCCGGCAGGTGCCCGAGCTCCGCGCCCGCCGCTGGGAGATGCGCAAGCAGGGTGAGCGCTTCGCGGTGAACATGGTCATCCAGGGCACGGCGGCGGACATCATGAAGGTGGCGATGGTCCGCTGCGACCAGGCGCTGACCGAGGCGGGCCTGGAGTCCCGGCTGGTGCTGCAGATCCACGACGAGCTGCTGTTCGAGGGGCCCGAGGCCGAGGCGGAGTCAGTCAGGGAGATCGCGGTGCGTGAGATGGCCGCCGCGTATCCGCTCGATCCGCCGCTGGCGGTCGAGGCCGGGATCGGGACCGACTGGCTGGCGGCGAAGTAGCGCCGGCCGGGTTAAGCGGTGACGTAGGACCGCTGCCCGGCCGCGTAGGCCGGATGGGCGACAT
>CAZZYU010000039.1:0-25883 GCA_964658375.1 uncultured Acetobacteraceae bacterium
CTGCCGGGCGACTGCTGCCGGGCGCTGCTCGGAGGCTTCAAGGTGTGGGCCGCGGCGACCGTCGGGGGCAACCTCTGCCTCGCCCTCGCCGCGGGCCCGATGATCGCGCTCGCCGCCGCGCTGGACGGGACCTGTGAGATCTGGGCATCGGGCGGCCGGGTCCGGCAGCTGGCGGCGATCGAGCTCGTCGTCGGGGCGGGCACGACCTCGCTGGCCCCTGGCGAGCTGCTGCGCTCGGTCACGCTGCCGGCCGCGGCGCTGCGCTGCGACACCGCGTTTCGCAAGGAGGCGCTCAGCCCGCTCGGTCGCTCGGCGGCGGTCGTGATCGGGCGTCGCAGCGGCGCCGGCGAGGTGGTGATCACCGTCACCGCGGCGGTCGCCCGTCCCGCCCAGCTGCGCTTCGCGTCACCGCCGAGCGCCGCCACGCTGCGGGACGCCCTGACCGCCGCGCAGCTGACGCCCTACGACGATCCCCACGGCGACCCGCGCTGGCGGGCGCATCTGATCGCGCTGTTGTGCGAGGAGGTCCGCGGCGAGCTGGAGGAGCGCGCGTGATGCGCGTCAATGGTCAGCCGGTCGACCGCGCGCCGCGCCCGGGGCAGTGCCTGCGCACGTTCCTGCGCGAGCTCGGCTGGTGGGGGACCAAGAAGGGCTGTGACGCCGGGGACTGCGGGGCGTGCACCGTCCACGTCGACGGCGTCGCGGTCAACAGCTGCATCACGCCGGCCGTCCGGGCGCTTCACCGCGAGGTGACGACGATCGAGGGGCTCGGCGCCGGCCACCCCGGCGGGCTGCACCCGCTGCAGCGGGCGTTCATGAACGCCCAGGCGTTTCAGTGCGGCTTCTGCACCGCCGGAATGATCATGACCGGCGCCGCCCTGACCGACGCCCAGCGCGACGATCTGCACCGCTCGCTGAAGGGCAACGTCTGCCGCTGCACGGGCTATCGCCCGATCGCCGACGCGTTCGCCGGCCTCGGCGAGGTGGAGGCGGTCGCCGGCGACCAGTCCCCGGTCGGGCGCCGCGTCGCCGCGCCCGCGGCCCGGCGGCTCGTGTCGGGCGCCGAGCCGTTCACGCTGGACTGCGACCTGGAGGGGGTGCTGCACATGAAGCTCGTGCGGGCGCCCCACCCGCATGCGCGGATCCGGCGCATCGACGCCGCGCGCGCCCGCGCGATGCCCGGCGTCCGGCTCGTGCTCACGCCCGAGGACGCGCCGGCGCAGCTGTACTCGACCGCCCGCCACGAGCACTACGCCGATGACCCCGACGACACCCGGCTGCTGGACTGGGTCGTGCGCTTCGCCGGCCAGCGGATCGCCGCCGTCGTCGCCGACTCCGTCGGCGAGGCCGAGCTGGCCGCGGCCGCCGTCGAGGTCGACTACGAGCTCCTGGACGCGGTGACCGACCCGGTGGCCGCGATGGCGCCCGGCGCGCCGCTGCTGCACGGCGACAAGGATGCCGCGTCGCGGATCGCCGACCCGCAGCGCAACCTCGCCGCCGAGATCCACTCCGAGATCGGCGACCTCGAAGCGGGGCTGGCGCAGGCCGACGAGCGGGTGCAGGAGACGTTTCTCATCCACCGCGTCTCACACGTCGCGCTGGAGACCCACGCCGCGGTCGCCTGGCCCGAGCCCGACGGCGGGCTGGTCGTGCGCACGAGCAGCCAGACGCCGTTTCTCACCCGCGACGCGCTCGCCCGCGTGCTCGGGCTTGAGCGCTCGCGCATCCGCGTCCACTGCGCCCGGGTCGGGGGCGGCTTCGGCGGCAAGCAGGAGATGCTCGTGGAGGACGTCGTCGCGCTCGCGGCGCTGGCGCTCGGGCGCCCCGTCGCGCTGGAGCTGACGCGCGAGGAGCAGTTCACCGCCACCACGACCCGGCACCCGATGCGGGTGACCGTCCGCGCCGGCGCCACCGCCGAGGGCCGGCTGACCGCGCTGGCGCTGGAGATCGTCTCTGACACCGGCGCTTACGGCAACCACGGCGCCGGCGTCCTGTATCACGCCTGCGGCGAGTCGCTGGCGCTGTATGACTGCCCGCACAAGCGCGTCGACGCCCACGCGGTCTACACCAACACCGTCCCGGCGGGCGCGCTGCGTGGCTACGGGCTCAGCCAGACCATGTTCGCCGTCGACTGCGCGCTGGACGAGCTCGCGCGGCGGCTGTCGATCGAGCCGGCGGCGTTCCTGCGCGGCGCCGTCGTCGGCCCCGACTCGCCGCTGCGATCGATCGACCACGGCCCCGAGGACGTCACGATCGGCAGCTACGGCCTCGATCAATGCCTGGACGCGGTCACCGACGCGCTCGCGCGCTCGCGGGTCGACGGGGAGCCCGCACCCGAGGGCGAGTGGCTGATCGGCGAGGGGATCGCCGCCTCGATGCTCGACACGACCCCGCCCGGCGGTCACGTCGCCCACGCGACCGTCGCCGAGCGGCCCGGCGGGCGCTTTGAGATCTCGGTCGGCACCGCCGAGTTCGGCAACGGCACGACGACCGTCCACGTGCAGCTCGCGGCGGGCGCGCTCGGCGTCGGCGCCGACCGGATCGCCATCCGCCAGTCAGACACCGACGCCGTGCCCCACGACACCGGCGCCTACGGCTCCACCGGCGTGGTGATCGCCGGGGCCGCGGTGCTGCAGGCCGCGCAGCGACTCGCCGCGCTACGCGACGCCCGCAACGGCGACGGGCGGCTGCTCAGCGCCGAGGGCCACTGCGACGGCACCGCGCGGTCGGTCTCCTTCAACGTCCACGGGTTCCGGGTCGCGGTCTCGCCGCGCACCGGCGAGCTGCGGATCCTGCACAGCGTCCAGGCCGTCGATGCCGGCACGGTGATCAACCCGATGCAGTGCCGCGGCCAGGTCGAGGGCGGGGTCGTGCAGGGGCTGGGCGCCGCGATGTACGAAGATCTGCGCATCGACGACGCCGGAATGGTCACCACCCGTGTGCTGCGCAACTACCACGTGCCCGTGATGGCCGACGTCCCGCGCACCGAGGTTCACTTCGCCGACACCCGCGACGAGCTCGTCGGGCCGCTCGGCGCCAAGCCGATGAGTGAGAGCCCGTTCAATCCGGTCGCGCCGGCGCTGGCCAATGCGATCCGCGACGCGACCGGCGTGCGCTTCTGCGAACTGCCGCTGACCCGCGACCGCGTGTGGCTGGGGCTGGCCGCCGCGGGCGTCGCGACGCCGGTGGGCGCCACGGCGATGGGCGACACCCGATGAGCGACGCCGCGATGAGCGCCGGCCGATGACCGACACGCGCGGCGCCCGCGGCCGCTCCTACACGCTGATCACCCCCGCCAACCACTACGCGAGCCGGCTGCCGAGCCTGCCCGGCGCCCAGGTCGTCAAGCTCGTCACCCCGCGGCTGGCGCCCGCGCGGCTGGGGCAGTACCTCGTCACGCTCGGTGACGACCCGGTGCACGCGCCGATCGTCACCCGCCGGGAGAGCTTCCTGTTCGGTCTTGACGGCCCCACCCGGCTGTCCTGGGACGGGGCGACGTTCGCGCTCGGGCCACGTGCGTTCGTCTACCTGCACGCCGCCACGCAGTTCACCGTCCAGTCGCCCGGCGGCGGGTCGTTTCTGTGGCTCACGCGCGCCTATGAGCCGTGGCCCGGCGTCGGTGCGCCGGCGTCGGTCCACGGCGACGCCGATGCGGTCACCGCGACCGCGACCGCGACCCCCGGCCTGACCCGCCGTGAGCTGATCGACCCGCTGGACCCCCGCCACGACTTCAACATGAGCCTGATGTCCTTCGAGCCCGGCGTCGGACTGCCGCAGATCGAGATCCACGACGAGGAGCACGGCCTGTACATGACCCGCGGCGGCGGGTCCTACACGCTGGAGCGCGACCGCCACGAGGTCGCCGCCGGCGACTTCATCTACATGGCCCCATACTGCCCGCAGGGGTTTGAGGCCGGCGCCGACGGCGCGGAATATCTGCTCTACAAGGACGTCTACCGCGACGGCTTCTGAGGCGGCGCCGGCCGCATGAGACGCCCGCGCGGGCGGCCGCGCAGCTCACCGTCGGCGTAGATGACCTGACCGCGCAGGATCGTCGTCGCCACCCGGGCGCGCAGCGTGCGCCCGACGTACGGGCTGAGGCGATGGCGGTCGCGCAGCTCGTCGGCCGCCAGGCGGCGCTCGCCGCCGGTGTCGACGAGCACCACGTCGCCGTCCATTCCCTCCTGCAGCGCGCCCTTGCCCGCCAGCCGCAACCGCTGCGCGGCGGCGCCCGCCAGCACCCGCGCCAGCTCGCCCAACGGGATCCGCTCGGGGCTCTGGGAGACGATCAGCTCAAGCGTCGACTGGCCGCCGGCGATCCCGCCCCACGCGCCGAACGCGTCCCCGCGCTTGAGCTCAGGTGGGCACGGGGAGTGATCGGAGACGACGAATCCCGCGTCGCCGGCCACGAGCGCCGCGCGCAGGGCCTCGGTCTCGGCGCGGGGGCGCAGCGGCGGCGCGCACTTGGCGATCGCGCCCAGGCGCTCGGCATCCTCGTCGCAGAGCACCAGGTGGTGGGCGGTCACCTCACAGCTGACATCGAGGCCCCGGGCCCGGGCGGCGGCGACCAGCGCGACGCCCGCGCCGCTGGAGACGTGGACGATGTGCAGCGGGCAGCCGGTCTCGCGCGCCAGCGCGATCGCCCGCTCGATCGCATCGGTCTCGGCGGCGACCGGGCGCGAGTCCAGGTAATCCCGCACGGCCGTGCGCCCGGCCGCGAGTGCGGCGCGGGCGCGCTCGGCGGTCATCGCATCAGACTCGGCGTGCACGGCCAGCGGCACGCGCTGCTCCAGGCCGGCGATCGTCTGCATCGCCGTGTGCAGCGTCGCCTCGTCGCTGGCGGGGAAGTCGGCGACGCCCGACTGCGACATGAACGCCTTGAAGCCGATCACCCCGCGCTGCGCCAGCTCGGCCAGCTCGCCGGCGTTGCCCGGGATCACCCCGCCCCACAGCCCGAAGTCGACCCGCGCCCGGCCGCGGGCGGCGGCGAGCTTGGCGTCGAACGCGGCCGCCGAGACCGTCGGCGGGCTGGCGTTGAGCGGCATCTCGACGACCGTCGTGAACCCGCCGGCGGCCAGCGCGGCGGTCCCGGTCGCCCACCCCTCCCACGCGGTCCGGGGGCCGGGCTCGTTGAAGTGCACATGCGGGTCCACCCCCCCGGGCAGGACGAGCAGCCCGACGGCGTCGATCCGCTCGGGCGCCGACGCCGGGTCGATCTCGGCCGCGACCGCCGCGATCGTGCCGTCGGCGATCGCGAGGTCGATCGGCGCGCCGTCGGTGGCCAGCGCGCCGGTGACGACGAGGTCGTAGGCGGGCACCGTCAGGCGGCCAGCCGCGCGAGCGTGCCCGCCAGCACTGCGACGCCCCGGTCGATCTCCTGCGGAGCGGTGTACTCGTCGGGATGGTGGCTGAGGCCGCCGGCGCTGGGCACGAAGATCATCCCCATCGGCACCCGGGAGCCGAGCACCATCGCGTCGTGGTAGGCCCCGCTGATCATGTCGATCGCGCGGACGCCGAGCTCATCGCAGGCGGCACGGACGGCGCCCACCACCTCGGCGCTGCAGGCCGCCGGCTCGTCGCGCGTGATCGTCTGCAGTTCGAGCGTCAGCCCGCGGCGGGCGGCCAGCTCGTGCAGCCGGGCGCAGATCGCGTCGACGACGCGCTCGCGCGCGGCGGCGTCGGAGTCACGGACATCGAGGTCCATCTCCACGACACCGGGGATCACGTTGACCGCGCCGGGGCTGACGCGCAGGACCCCGACGGTCCCCACCGTCGTGGCGCTGGAGGACGCCAGCGCCAGGCGCTCGAGCTCGAGCACGGCCTCGGCGGCCCCCGCCAGGGCGTCGCGGCGCAGCCGCATCGGCGTGGCGCCGGCGTGCATCGCCTCGCCGGTCAGCGTCACCCGCAGGTCGTGCGGGGCGGCGATCCGCTGCACGATGCCGATCTCGTTGCCGCTGGTCTCCAGCACCGCCCCCTGCTCGATGTGCAGCTCGACGAACGCATGGACGGTCCCGGGGTCGATGATCGCCTCCGCCAGCCGGTCGGGATCCAGGCCGCGCTGGGCCATCGCCTCGGCGACGCTGACGCCGTCGCGGTCACGCAGCTGATCGAGCTCTGCGCGGGTCAGGACGCCGGTCATCGCCCGGCTGCCGATGCACCCTGAGCCAAAGCGCGGCTCCTCCCCGGCGACGCCGACCACCTCGATGCCGCGGCGCGGCTCATAGCCGCGCGCGCGCAGCTCCCGGACGGCCTCGATCGCCCCCAGCACGCCGACGACCCCGTCAAAGCGCCCCGCGTTCAGCGTCGTGTCGAAGTGCGATCCGGTGAGCACCCGGGGGGCGGCGGGATCGGTCCCCGGCCAGGCGCCATAGAGGTTGCCGGCGGCGTCCAGACGCGTCGTGAGCCCGGCATCGGACATCAGCTCGGAGACGAACTGCACCGCCCGGTCGTACTCCGCGGTATAGACCTCGCGGATCAGCCCGCCGCCGGGATGCTCGGAGTCGATCTCGGCCAGCTGCTCGATGCGCTCGTGCAGGGTGCTCATGAGCCGCGGTAGGTCGAGTATCCGTAGGGGCTGAGCAGCAGCGGGATGTGGAGCTCGTCGGCGTGCGCCGCCACGCGAAAGCAGACCGCAACCTCCGGAAAGAACGCGGCCTCGCCCAGGTAGGCGGCGACGTCGAAGACGAGCCGGTGGGTTCCCGTCACGCCGGCCAGCTCTCCCGTGCGCCCGCCGGCGTCGGTGACGGCATCATCGACCGGCTCCCAGCGGCCCTGCGGATCGCAGATCTCAAGCGCCACCGGCACGCCGGCGGCCGGCCGCCCGGCCGCGGTGTCGAGCACGTGGGTGGTGATCGCGCTCACTCGCCGAGCAGCTCCGCGAGTCGCAGCTGGGTGATCTCCCGCTGCTGGCCGGCCGCGACCTCGAGCTCGGTCGCGGGGTCGTTGTCGATCCGGCGCGCCAGCGCGTCGAGCACGTCATCGATGTCGCGCCCCCGGGCCCGGATCAGGAACACGTAGCCAAAGCGCGCCCGGTAGCGCTCGTTGAGCTCGGCCAGCCGCGCCGCCTGGGCCGTGCCGTCGGTGGCGATCCCCGACTGCTCGCCGGCGCCGCGGGCATCGCCGGGGTCAGGTGCGCCGATCGGCGCATGGGCGGCGAACATCTCACGCCAATCGGCGGGGTCGAGCTCGTCAAACGCGGCGTCGGCGGCGGCCAGCACGTCGTCGGCCGTCGCAAACGGCCGCCGGCGCTCCATCGCCTGCGCCCAGCGGGCCGATCCGGTCAGCTCGAGGAACGTCGCCCGCGCGGCGGCGTCGCCGACTCCGTTGAGCTCCCGCAGCGGGTCGGTCCGGGTGGCGGGGCTGGTGTCGCGCATGCGGCCGGTCAAGGATTCCCGCGCCGCGCAGCCCTGTCAAGCGCGGCCGCGATGTGGCAGCGTGTGCGCGGATGGCCCGCCCTCCCGTCAGCCCCCACGCGCTCGCGGTCGCCCGCGGCGACGCGCCCGCCGACACGCTGATCCGCGGCGGACGGGTGTTCTGCGACGCCACCCGGGAGTGGCTGAGCACCTCGCTGGCGATCGCCGACGGCGTGATCGCCGGCTGGGGTGAGCGTGACGCGCATGACGTGATCGACGTCGACGGCGCCGCGCTGACCCCGGGGTTCATCGACGCCCACATGCACCTGGAGTCGACCAAGCTGTGGATCGACGAGTTCACCGCCACCGTGCTGCCGCTGGGCAGCACCACGGTCGTCGCCGATCCTCACGAGCTGGCCAACGTGCTCGGGATCCCCGGCGTGCTCGCGCTCATGGAGGCCGCCTCGGCGCTGCCGATCACGTTCGTGATCTACGCCTCCAGCTGCGTGCCGGCCTCGGGGTTTGAGCGATCCGGGGCCGACCTCGACGCGGGCGACATCCGCGAGCTGATCCAGCGCCACGGGGCCCTCGGGATCGCCGAGGTCATGAACTTCCCGGGCGTGATCGCCGGCGACGAGGAGATGCTCGCGCGGATCGCCGCCGCCGGGCCGCTGCGCGTCGACGGCCACAGCCCCGGCGTGACCGGCCGGGCGCTGGACGCCTACCTCGCCGCGGGCGTGGAGTCCGATCACGAGAGCACCGAGCTCACCGAGGCCCTGGAGAAGCGGCGCAAGGGGATGTGGGTGTTCCTGCGTCAGGGCTCGGCGAGCCAGAACCTGGTCGCGCTCGCCCCCTCGATCGTCGACCACGGACCCGATCGAGCCACGTTCTGCACCGACGATCGGGAGCCGAGCACGCTGCTGGAGTTCGGGCACGTCAACGACTGCGCCCGCCTGGCCGTGAGCTGCGGGATCTCCGAGGTCGACGCGATCCTGCTGGCGAGCACCCACCCGGCCCAGTACCACGGTCTGCACCATCTCGGCGGCCTCGGGCCCGGCCACCAGGCCGACGTGCTCGCCTTCGCGCAACTCAGCCGATGGGTGCCCACGACGGTCTGGCAGGCGGGGCGGGTCGTCGCCCGCGACGGGGCGATTCTGCCCGGCGCCGTGCCGGCCGCGCCGCCGGCGGCGCTGCTGCGCGACACCGTGCACATCGGCACGCTGCCGACCGCCGAGCAGTTGGCGCCCACGGTGCCCGACGGGACGGCGGTGCGCGCAATCGGACTGGAGAGCCACAGCCTGACGACCGCCTGCCACGAGCTGACGTTCGGATCGGGTGAGGACCTGGCGTTTGCCGCGGTCGTCGAGCGACATCACGCCACCGGGCGAATCGGCCGCGGCTACGTCACCGGCTTCGGGCTGCGCCGCGGCGCGCTGGCCTCGACCGTCGCCCACGACGCCCACAACGTCGTGTGCGTCGGCGCCGACGGCGCCGACATGGCGGCGGCGGTCGCGCGTCTGGCCGAGCTGGGCGGCGGTCAGGTGGCGGTGCTTGACGGGCGGGTCGTCGCCGAGGTCGCGCTGCCGCTTGCCGGGCTGATGAGCGACCGCCCCGCCGGCGAGGTCGCCGATGCGCTGGGGACGCTCGGGCGCGCCGCAGCGCAGGCGCTCGGAGTCACGATCGAGGAGCCGTTCATGCAGCTGTCGTTCATCGCGCTGTCGGTGATCCCGCGGCTGCGGCTGACCGATGGAGGCCTGGTCGACGTCGACCGCTTCGCCTACGTCTCGGCCGAGGTCGACTGACCGACCGAGACGGGAGGTCAGCAAGGCGATCTTTGGCCGTCTGGACATGGAACGCGGTGCGGTCGTGATCAAGACTTCCGGCGACTTTGCTGGAGCGACCTGAGGAGGTAGCGTGAGCGCGACGATTGACGCGGGTCCGGGGACAGGCGTTGGTTCGGTGGATGACGAGCCGGTCTTCGAGAGCCGGGGAATCGACTACATCCCGCTCAAGGAGCGGCGCGGCCGGCCGACCGATCTGGCCTGGATGTGGGCCGGCGCCCTGTTCAACGTCGAGTACATCGTCTACGGCGCGCTCATCATGTCGTTCGGCCTGCGCTTCTGGCAGGCCGCGGTCGTCGTCATCGTCGGCAACCTGTCCTACCTGGTCGCCGGCCTGGGCTCGCTCCAGGGACCCAAGGCGGGCACCGCCGCGTTCACCATCAACCGCGCCCCGTTCGGACCCAACGGCGCCAAGTTCATCGCGCTGTTCAACTGGGTCACCCAGGTCGGCTACGAGGTCGAGGGGCTGGCGCTCATCGTGCTCGCCGCCCTGGCCCTGTTCAACAAGGCCGGCGTCGGCTCCTCGTCGGGCCTGAAGGTCGTGCTGATCGTCGCCGCCGCCCTCGTCCAGCTCGTGCTGCCGTTGTTCGGGCACCGCGCGATGCTCCGCGTCCTGCGCGCGATGGTCGCCCCGTTCATCATCCTGTTCGTCGTCCTGACGATCCTCTCGGTCGGCAAGGTCCACCTGTCGGCGGGGTCCAACGGCAGCTGGCAGGACATGTTCGCCGCGCTGGCGGTGATCCTCTCCGCCGGCGGCTACGGCTGGCCGATGAACGCCAACGACTTCTCCCGCTACCTGCCACCCGACGCGAGCGGGAAGAAGATCGTCTGGTCGGTCGCGCTCGGCGGCTATATCCCGTCGACGCTGCTGTCGCTGCTCGGCGCCGCGCTGTTCACGATTCCCGCGGTCGCCTCCGCCGATGGCGGCTCGGCGGGCACCGTGACCGGCCTGACGCACGTGTTCTCGAGCTGGTTCTTCTGGCCCTACCTGATCCTGGTCGTCGTCCAGCTGTTCGCGATCAACTCGATCGACCTGTACTCCTCGGGGCTGACCCTGCAGGCGATCTTCCCCAAGATCAAGCGCTGGCAGTGCGTGATCATGGACACGTGCGTCGCGGGTGCGGCCACCGCGGTCACGATCTTCTCGTCGGGGTTCAACAACTTCATCTCAGACTTCCTGCTGTTCATGCTCATCTGGATCGCGCCGTGGGTCGCGATCTACCTGACCGACTACTTCATCCGCCGCGGCCGATATGACTCGCGGGCGCTGCTCAACACCCGACCTGGCATCTACTTCCGCAACGGCGGGTTCCACTGGCCGGGCCTGATCGCGATGGCGGTCGGGATGGCCGCCGCGGCGTCGTGGCTGGACGCCTACCCGGCCTGGACGAGCCCGCTCACCAATCACACCGGAGGGGCGGACTTCAGCGTGTTCATGGGGGCGCTGTTCGGCGGGGTCGTCTACTTCGTGCTCGCCCGCAGGGGGGTGGCGGCGGAGGCGGCGGTCGCGCCGTCGCTCGCCGACGAGGACGCCGCGATCACCGAACTGACCCCACCCGCCTGACGGCCGCGCGTCGATGCGTTTCCGTCTGGAGCGGCTGCCGGCACGCCCGGCGCTCGCGCTGGTGGCGCTCGCCGCGGCGGCGGTCGTCGTCGTCCTGGTCCTGACCACCGGTCACTCGCGGGCCGCGGCCGCCGCACGCCCGGCGGCACTGCGGCCGGTCGGGATCGTCAACGCGTTCGGCCCCGAGCAGGCGGCGATCCTCAAGGAGATGCACGTCACCGGCCATCAGCTGATCGACGGGTACCTCTATTACGAGGGCACGATCGCCGGCAAGCCGGTCGTCGACGTCGCCGGCGGAGAGGCCAACGAGACCGCGGAGCTGTCGACCTACCTGCTCGACACGCACTTCCACCCCCGCGCGACGCTGTTTGAGGGGACCGCGGGGGCTCAGAACAACGACGTCCACGTCGGCGATGTCGTGCTCTCGGGGTTCGTCGTGGACAAGTCCGAGATGCACTACTACCTCGGCGGCTACCAGGAGCCCTACGACGGCGAGCAGATGAACACGACCGCGGGGTCAGACATCCGCGGCGCGGTGCTTGACGGCCACGGACAGACCAACCCGACCCCCGGGAACGCCAGGAAGTACGGCGAGGGCCCCAGCTCGACGGCGAAGAACCTCCCCTACGTGCTCGCCTACGCGGCGCCGCGCCAGCTCGTGACGCTCGGCGAGTCCGCCGGCGACGCGCTGGGCACGACGACGATCGCCGACGCCACCGGGAATGCGAAGGCGACCGGGACGATCACCAACAAGGTGGTCGCGGGGGTCATCGGCCAGGCTGACGTGTGGACCGAGCCGCTGTCCTGGATCGAGGCCCAGAACATGCTGTATCAGACCGACGCCGAGGAGAACGAGGGCTCGGGGTTTGCCTTCGCCAACGCCCAGCTCGGCGTGCCGTGGCTGCTCGTGCGCGGGATCTCCGATTCGGTCTGGTACCCCAACGCCTACGACGGCGTGCTCTCCTCCGATCACGCTGCGGTCGTCGTCAAGTCGATCGTCGCCGGCCTGCCGGCGACGGTCTCGGAGACCCCGATCACGCTGAGCGAGCTTTCGCCTCAGGCCAACGCCCGGCGCGCGGGGTACCTGATCGCCGACAAGGCCTACTTCACCGTGAGCCCGGTCGACAAGGTGATCGCCGCCGTCGGCTCGGCCAAGCCGGCCCCCCTGAGCGCCGCCCGGCTGGCGGCGCTCAAGCGCGAATACACCTACGCCGCGGGGAAGATCGGCGGGTCCTGAGGACTGCACCAAGGTCCAATCGTGTCGATCGGCTGAGTCGCCGATGGTGGACGCGTGCGGGCTTCTGTCAGACGGAGTTGTGCGCCGCTGCTGGCCGCGGTCGGCGTGGCATTCGGCATCTCGGGCTGCGGGTCCTCCGCGGCGACGCCGACGGTGACCGGCGGCGCCCTGGTCACCGACCACGCATCCGCCCACCAGATGTTCCGAGCGATGTCACAGGCGCTGCGGCAGGTGCACTCGGTGAGCGTCACCGCCCGGATCCGGCTCAGCCACGGTCCGGCCACCACGTTCACGGTGGAGTTGCAGATCCCCGGCCGAGTTCAGGCGACCGTGCGATCGGCCGGCCGGGTGATCGACGAGCGCTACATCGGCGACAAGTTCTACCTTCGCTACAACACGGCGGCCCTGCTGGCGCTCACCGGCAGCCCGGCGGTCGCGCAGGCCGGCAACGGACGCTGGATCGAGCTGTCTGATTCTGCGGTTCCCCTGGCAGCGTCGATGCGACGCATGGCGACCCACGCGATGCTCCAGGAGTGCGACATCCTCGGCCCCACCGGTCGACTCACGGCCGGCGGACCGTCGACGACCGACGGGCTGGCGTCGGTGTCGGTTCTGGACCACGGCGGCCTGCCCGGGACCGCGCGCCGGCGGATCATCCTCTCGGCCAACCCCCCGTATCTTCCTCTCGCCATCGTGCAGACGCGTCCGGCGCGCGCGGGCGGACCTGCCGCGTCGGCGTGCTTCACGCACCGGGGCGGGACCGAGATGCGCCGGTTCGTGACCGTCGCCGGGGCGTTCGATCGCCGTCACCACATCACCCTGCGCAGCTACAACCAGACGATCGGTCGCTATGACCAGCAGTTGAACCTGACCGCCCCGGCGCACCCCCTGGTTCCCCATCGCCCGGCCGTGGGCACCGCCAACGCGGTCGCGATCTAACTCGCGGTCGCGGGCGCGGCTGCAGGGGTCAGCGGGAAGCTGACCCCGGTCAGCTGCTCGGAGACCAGCCACAGGCGCTGGGCGACCTCGGTGTCCTGCGCGGCCTTGGAGCGGCCGACGAGCTTGGGCGCGCCGCGCTGCTCGGTGAACCCGCCGGGACCGGCGTAGCTGTCACCGGGGACGTCGGCGAGCGCCGCATAGAGCGTCGGCAGCGCACCGCCGTTCTCGTCCTGGGCGACGACCCGGTTGCCGACGCTCATCACGGCTTCCCACAGCCGGTTGCCACTGCCCGACTGCAGGTTGGTGGCGGCGTAGCCGGGATGCGCGGCGGTCGCGATCACGGGCGAGCCGACCTCGGTCAGGCGCCGTTGCAGCTCGGAGGTGAACAGCAGGTTGGCGAGCTTTGACTGGCCGTAGGCGCGCCAGGCCTTGTAGGGCTTGCGCTCCCACTGCAGGTCGGTGAAGTCGATGCTGCCCATCCGGTGGGCGCCCGAGGCGACGGTGACGACCCGATCGGTGACGTGGGGCAGCAGCAGGTTGGTGAGCGCGAAGTGGCCGAGGTGGTTGGTGCCCATCTGGGTCTCGAATCCATCGGCCGTCGTGCCCGCCGGTGGGATCATCACGCCCGCGTTGTTGATCAGCAGATCGATCGGGCCCTCCCAGCCGGCGGCGAACGCGCGCACCGAAGCGAGGCTGGCGAGGTCGAGCTCGGCGACCTCGGTGGCACCGGTCATCGCGGCGGCGGCGGCGCGGCCCTTGTCGAGGTTGCGCACGGCGAGCACGACGCGGGCGCCCTTGGCGGCGAGCGCTGCGGCGGCGGCGCGGCCGATGCCGCTGTTGGCGCCGGTGATGATCACGGTGCGACCGGTCTGGTCGGGGATGTCGGACGGCTTGGCGTAAGTAGTCATAGGCAACAATGTAGTCGCCAGCAACAATGCTGTCAACGCCTACTTTGGTCGGTACGATGTCGGAATGGTCGCGGCTCGCCCCTACCACCACGGCAACCTGCGCGAGGCGCTGCTGGAGCGCGGGCGGGTCGTCCTGCGAGAGCGCGGCGTCGGCGCGCTGTCGCTGCGCGAGCTCGCCCGTGACGTCGGCGTCTCCCACGGGGCCCCCCGCCGGCACTTCCCCGACCGTCAGGCCCTGCTCGACGCGCTCGCGCTCGTCGGCTTCGCGCGGCTGGGCGCGGCCCTGCGGGGAGCCGTCGAGCAGGCGCCGGGCGAGGTCCCGGACCAGATGCGAGCGGCCGCGCACGCCTACATCGCGTTCGCCACGCACGACGCCGAGCTGCTTGAGCTGATGTTCGCCAGCAAGCACGGCGACCACGCCGACCAGCTCGAGCGGGCGGCCGATGACGCGTTCTCGGCGATGCTCGAGCTGCTGGTCCGCGGTCAGGCCGACGGCATCCTGCCCGCCGGGGATCCCGAGCGCGTCGGACTCATCCACCTGGCGACGATTCAGGGCATCGCATCGTTGGTCAACGGCGGCATGGTCGCGCCCGAGCAGGTCGACGGCCTCGTCGAGGACGCCGTCGCCCAGATGCTGAGCCCGGCGGTCAGACCCAGGCGGCCGGCGGCTCACCGTGGCGCCAGACGCCACGGTTCATCGCGCCCGACGTGAACGGCAGCGCGACCCTGCCGCGGGCATTGACGGCGATCAGCCCGCCGGTCCCGCCGACCGCGCGCACGTCCTCAAGCGTCGCCTGCGCGGCGGCGGCCAGCGGCTCTCCGGAGCGCACCCGCGCGGCGAGCTGGTGGGCGGCGCCGGCGCGGATGAACGCCTCGCCGTCACCGGTGCACGAGACCGCGACCCCGGCGTTGGCCCACGTCCCGGCGCCGATCACCGGGGTGTCGCCCACGCGGCCCGGGGCCTGACCGCGCCGCCCGCCCGTCGAGGTGGCGGCGGCCAGCTCGCCTGAGGCGTCGAGGCACACCGCCCCGACCGTGCCGCGCGCGAAGTCCGAGCCGCGCTGGGCGAGGCGATCGCGCTGGCGCTCGGTGACGAAGTAGTCGGGCTCGCACTGCGCCACGCCGTGCTCGGCGGCGAACGCGTCGGCGGCCGCTCCCACCAGCAGCACGTGGTCGGCGCGCTCCAGCACCGTCCGCGCGGCGGCCACCGGCGAGCGGGTGCGGGTCACGACCGCGACCGCGCCCGCCTCCCGATCCGCGCCCCGCATCACCGCCGCCGACATCTCGACGGTCCCATCGGCGCACAGCACCGAACCGCGGCCGGCGTTGAAGAACTCGACCTCGTCCTCCATGTAGGCGACCGCGTCCTGGACCGCGTCCAGCGCCGCTCCCCCCTGTTCCAGCGCCCGCCGGCCGCGCGCCAGCGCCGTGACCAGCGCGGCACGGGCCTCGTCACGCAGCAGGGGCTCGGGTGATACCGGACCGGCGCCGGCGTGGACGACGATGACGGGGGCGACGGGCAAGCGTCCGACAGCCTAGAGCAGCGTTTCGGCGCACTGGGGATGAGGAGAGCCGGGCGACGGGTAGCGTCCGCCTGACGGCAGCGCCCGTCGTCGCCGCACCTGGTTCTCGACGTCCAGGAGGAGCTATGAAGAAGCTGATCAACGCCCCCGACGCAGTCGTCGCCGATGCCCTGCGCGGCGTTCAGGCGGCCCATGGGGATCGTCTGCGCGTCACCCACGAGCCCGCGATGATCGTCCGCATCGACGCCCCCATCCCGGGCAAGGTCGGACTGGTCTCCGGAGGCGGCTCGGGCCACGAGCCGATGCACGGCGGTTTCGTCGGACCGGGGATGCTCGACGCCGCGTGCCCCGGCGAGGTGTTCACCTCCCCCACTCCCGATCAGATGATGCAGGCAACCCGGGCCGTCGACGGCGGCGCCGGCGTGCTGCACATCGTCAAGAACTACACCGGCGACGTGATGAACTTCGAGATGGCCTCCGAGCTGACCGCGGCCGACGGGATCGACGTGGCGACGGTGCTCACCGACGATGATGTCGCGGTCCAGGACTCGACCTACACCGCCGGCCGGCGCGGCGTCGGCGTGACGATCCTCGTGGAGAAGATCTGCGGCGCCGCGGCGCAGGCCGGATGCTCGCTGGAGCAGGTCGCGCAGCTCGGCCGTCGCGTCAACGCCCGCGGCCGCTCGATGGGCCTCGCGCTCACGCCGTGCATCACCCCCGGGTCGGGCACGCCGAGCTTCGTGCTCGGCGACGACGAGATCGAGCTCGGGATCGGGATCCACGGCGAGCCGGGCCGCTCCAGGCAGACGATGGCGCCCGCCTCCGAGCTGGCCGCGCGACTGATGACCCCGATCCTGGAGGACCTGCCGTTCAGCTCGGGCCAGCCGGTGCTCGCGTTCGTCAACGGCATGGGCGGGACCCCGCTGATCGAGCTCTACGTCATGTACGGGGAGGTCGCCCGGATCTGTGCCGAGCACGGTCTCACGATCGAACGCAACCTGGTCGGCAGCTACATCACCTCGCTGGAGATGCAGGGCTGCTCGGTCACGCTGCTCGCGCTCGACGACGAGCTGCGGCGCTACTGGGACGCCCCGGTCAACACCCCCGCGCTGCGCTGGGGGATGTGACATGGCCGTCGACCGCGACACCACGATCGCGTGGATGCGCGCGTTCGCGCAGGCGATGGCCGACCATCGCGACGAGCTCGTCGCGCTCGACACGGCGATCGGCGACGGCGACCACGGCTCCAACATGGATCGCGGCATGACGAAGGCGATCCAGACGCTCGACGGCGAGGCGCCGGCCGATGCCGGAGCGGTGCTCAAGACGGTCGCGCTCGCGCTCATCTCCAACGTCGGCGGCGCCGCCGGACCGCTCTACGGCACGCTGCTGCTGCGGATGGGCACCGCGCTGGCCGGCGCGTCCGCGGTCGATCTGGCGGCGTTCGCGGCCGCCTGGCAGGCGGGCCTGGAGGGCGTGCAGGCGCGCGGCCGGGCCGCGCCGGGCGACAAGACGATGGTCGACGCGCTGGCGCCCGCCGTCCAGGCGCTGCAGGACGCCTCCGAGCTCGACGCCGGACTGCGCGCAGCGGCGCAGGCCGCGGCGCAGGGGATGCGCGACACGATCCCGCTGGTCGCCCGCAAGGGGCGCGCCAGCTATCTGGGCGAGCGCAGCATCGGCCACCAGGACCCGGGAGCGACCTCGACCTGCGACCTGTTCGCCACCGCGGCGCAGACGCTCGTCGGCTGATCGATCGCCGTGGTCGGGATCGTGATCGTCTCCCACAGCGCCGCGCTCGCCGAGGGCGTGGTCGCGCTGGCCCGGGAGCTGGATGCCGAC
The DNA here is from genome assembly GCA_964658375.1 of uncultured Acetobacteraceae bacterium. Classification (GTDB taxonomy): domain Bacteria; phylum Actinomycetota; class Thermoleophilia; order Solirubrobacterales; family Solirubrobacteraceae; genus Palsa-465. The sequence goes on from CAZZYU010000039.1 coordinate 17,204, forward strand.
GGCGAGCTGGCGATCGCCCCGGCCGGCGGCACCAGCGAGCCCGGCGTCCTGGGGACCGATGCGCAGCGCGTCCACGCGGCGATCGAGTCGGTCATGTCGGCAGACGGCGTGCTCGTGCTCACCGACCTCGGGTCGGCGCTGATGAGCGCCGAGCTGGCGGTGGAGATGCTGGCGGGCGGCCACGCGGTGCTCAGCGACGCGCCGCTGGTGGAGGGCGCGGGGGCCGCCGCGGCGGCGGCGGCCGGTGGAGCGTCGCTGGACGAGGTCGCGGCCCAGGCGCGCGGGGCGATGGCGATGAAGCAGTCCCATCTGGACCGCGGCGACGGTCGCGGCGAGCCGGTGTCCGGATCGCCCGCGCCACCGTCCACCGAGGCCGAGCTGACGGCCGAGCTGACCGTCTCTGGCCCGGCCGGGTTGCATGCCCGCCCCGCGGCCCGGGTGGTGGCGCGGCTGCGGGGGCTCGACGCCGACGTTCGGGTCGCCGGCCCCGGGTCAGATGCGTTTGTCAGCGCGCGCAGCCTCACCTCCGTGCTCTCGCTCGGGGTGCGCCAGGGCCAGACGGTGCGCGTGCGCGCCTGCGGCCCCGACGCCCCGGCGGCGATCGATGCCCTGCGGGCGCTGGCGGCCGCCGGCTTCGGCGACACCCTCCCGGACGCCCCCGCTCCCCCCGGCGCGACCGATCCCCCGGACGCCCCCTCCCCTTCCCCGCCGACCGCCGTTGCGACGTTGTGCGGGTCGGCGGTCTCGGCCGGCATCACGCTCGGCCCCGCGCGACATCCCGGGATCCCCGACATGATCGACCCGCCGGCACCGGCCACGCCCGGGTCGCCGGAGACCGAGCGCCAACGGCTGGACGACGCGCTGCGGGCGGCCCGCCAGGCGATCGAGCATGACCGCGCGACGCTCGCCGGCCGGGTCTCGGGCGGCGAGGCCGAGATCCTCGATGCTCATCTGGCGCTGCTCGACGACGAGGCGCTGATCGACCCCGCGGCGGCGGCGATCGCCGCCGGATCAGACGCCGCGCGGGCCTGGTATGACGCGGTCACGGCGGTCGTCGGGCGCTACCGCGGCATGCACCGCGGGCTCCTGCGCGAGCGCGCCGCCGACGTGGTCGACGTCGGGCGGCGGGTGCTCGGGGCACTCTCGGGTCAGCCGCCGCGGATCGCGCTGAAGCCGGGGGTGCTGATCGCCCGGGAGCTGGCCCCCGCCGAGGCCGCGGCGCTCGATTCCGCGGTGGTGACGGGGATCGCCACCGCCCGCGGCTCAGCCGGCGCGCACGCGGCGATCCTCGCCCGCGCGCTGGGCATCCCGGCGGTGATGGGGCTCGGCGAGGCGATCCTCACGGTCGCCGAGGACACGACCGTGCTGCTCGACGGGGGTCAGGGCACCGTCCTCGTCGACCCGGCGCCGCAGGTCGCGCGCGACGGACAGCGGCGCGAGCGCGAGCGCCGGGCGCGTCACGCGGCCGCGCGACGGCGCGCTCGGGAGCCGGGCCAGACCCGCGACGGAACGCGCGTGCGCATACATGCCAACCTCGGCGACCCCGCGCAGACGGCCGACGCGGTCGCCCTCGGCGCCGAGGGCGTGGGGCTGCTGCGCACCGAGTTTCTCTACCTCGATCGACCCGAGCTGCCCGGTGAGGATGAGCAGGTGCAGACGTTGCGCGCGATCGCGGCCACGCTGGAGGGCCGGCCGCTGGTGCTGCGCACGCTCGACGCCGGCGCCGACAAGCCGCTGCCGGCGCTGGCGGTCGAGCCCGAGGCCAATCCGTATCTGGGGGTGCGCGGCGTTCGCCTCGCGCTCGCCCGGCCCGCGGTGCTGCTCACCCAGCTGCGGGCGGCGCTGCGCGTCGCCGCCGAGTTCCCGGGCGCGATCGCGGCGATGGTGCCGATGGTCTCGGTCGCCGACGAGGTGCGGGCGGTGCGCGCGCTGCTTGACCGGGCCCGGGGCGAGCTGGGGATCGACGCCCCGCTGGCGCTGGGGATCATGGTCGAGGTGCCCGCCGCGGCGCTGGAGGCGCGCGCGCTCGCCGCCCACGTCGACTTCTTCTCGATCGGCACCAACGATCTCACCCAGTACACGATGGCCGCCGAACGGGGCAACGCGCAGGTCGCCCACCTGCTCACCGGCCTGCAGCCGAGCGTCCTGGAGCTCGTGCGACGCACGCTGGACGGCGCACGGGCGCTGGGTCGGCCGGTCGCGGTCTGCGGGGAGCTGGCCGGCGACCCCGCGACGGCCGTCGCGCTCGTGCGCGCCGGAATCCGTGAGCTGAGCATGTCGGCGGCGCTGATCCCCGAGGTCAAGGCGGCGCTGCGCGAGCTCGAGCTCGATTAGCCCTCCAGCTGCTCGGAGAGCTCCAGCCAACCGGACTCCAGGGCGTCCCGCTCGGCTGACAGTGACGCCAGCTGGGCGGCGAGCTCCTGCAGGCGGCCGGGATCGGTGGCGGCCACGACGATCGCGGCCTGCAGCTCGGCGTCGCGCGCCTGCGAGCGTTCCAGCTCCCGCTCGACCCGCGCCAGCTCGCGCTGGGCCGCCCGGCGCTGCGCCGTTGCGGCGCGCCGCTGCGACCCCGGCGCGGGGCCCGTGGGCGACCCCGACCCCAAGTGCGCCGCCGCTGACCCCGTCCTCCGCGACACCGACGCCGCGAGCTCGGATTCGCTGTCGGCCCGCAGGGCCAGGTACTGCTGCACCCCGCCCGGCAGATGGCGCAGCGTCCCGTCGCCGAGCAGCGCGTGGACGTCGTCGCAGACCCGCTCGATGAAGTACCGATCGTGGGAGACGATCACGAGCGTTCCGGGCCAGCTGTCGAGCAGGTCCTCCAGCGCGGTCAGCGTGTCGATGTCCAGATCGTTGGTCGGCTCGTCGAGCAGCAGCACGTTGGGCTCGGCCATCAGCAGCCGCATCAGCGCCAGCCGGCGGCGCTCGCCCCCGGAGAGATCCTGGGTCAGCGTGCGCAGCTTCTCGCCCCGGAACCCGAATCGCTCGGCGAGCCGGCCCGCGGTCAGCTCCTGTCCGTCGCTCGTCGTGATCGCGCCCCGGATCTGCTGCAGCGCCTCCAGCACCCGCAGGCCGTCGGGCAGCTCGGCGGTGTCCTGGGAGAGCTCGGCGATCCGCACGGTGGCGCCGCGGCGCACCCGGCCGCCGTCGGGCTCGCGGTCGCCGGCCAGCAGCCTGATCAGCGTCGTCTTGCCCGCCCCGTTGGGCCCGACGAGCGCCGTCCGCTGGCCGGGGCCCAGGCGCCAGGTGACGTCGGTGAGGATCGGCCGCCGGGCGATCGTCACCGACACGTCCTCGGCGTCGATCACCCGGTCGCCCAGGCGTGCGGTGGCAAAGCGCATCAACTCGACCCCGTCGCGCGGCGGCGGCTCGTCGGCGATCAGCGCGTTGGCGGCGTCGATGCGGAACTTCGGCTTGGCGGTCCGCGCCGGCGCGCCGCGGCGCAGCCACGCGAGCTCCTTGCGCACGAGCTGGCGGCGGCGATCCTCCCGGGCGACCGCCTGCCGGTCGCGCTCGGCACGCGCCAGCACGTAGGCCGAGTAGCCGCCGTCGTACTGGTGCACGACGCCATCGGCGACCTCCCAGGTGCGCTCGCAGACCGCATCGAGAAACCAGCGGTCGTGGGTGATCACCAGCAGCGTGCCCCGGCGGGCGGCGAGGTGGCCGGCCAGCCACGCGATGCCCTCGATGTCGAGGTGGTTGGTCGGCTCGTCGAGCGCCAGCAGCTCCGGGGAGTCGATCAGCGCTGCCGCGAGCGCGATCCGCCGCGTCTCACCACCTGACAGCGGTCCGACGAGCGTCTCCAGGCCGTCGGGGAAGCGCGTCAGCTCCATGCCGCCCAGCAACCCGGCGAGCACCGCGCGGGCGCGCGGGTCGGCCGCCCACTCGTGGTCGGCACGGTCGCCGACGAGCACCTGACGGATCGTCGCCGACGCCGGCAGCTCGCTCTGCTGGGAGACCAGCGCCGTGCTCACGCCCGCCGTCTGCGTCACGGCACCGGCGTCGGGCTCCTGGGCGCCGGCGATCAGGCGCAGCAGGGTCGACTTGCCGGCGCCGTTCTCCCCCACCACGCCGATCCGCTCACCTTCGCTGAGCCCGAGCGTGACGTCGCTGAGCACCGAGCGGGCGGCGTAGCTGACGGCGACCGACTTGAGGTTGACGAGATTGCGGGGGGCCATGTCGAGTTGCAGTGTGCCTCGCGGTCTGCGGGCATCGCGGCGTCGGGGCCGACGAACGGGGGAACTTCCCACTTCACGGGCCTATGCGGGCACAGGTAGGCTGACTCCCACGTGCTCGGCGCCAGTGGGATCGCACGACTTGATGAGCGAGGCCGGCTGGTGCTGCCGGCAGAGCTGCAGCTCATTCGACCCCGCAGCCCGTAGTACCTGGACCCGGCGACCGCTCGTGCATAGCGCCTGGACCCATCCGGTGACGGCGTGCACACCGGCTACCGGCGTGTGCCGCGGCTCACACGCGCCGCGTGGGATGCAGCTAGCATGCAAGGTGTTGTCCACCCTGCACCCGCCCCCATCAAGGAGGCTTGCCATGACCTCGAAGACCATCACCACGCAGCTCAGTGACCGCGTCCGCCTGTCGGTCGAGCGCTTGCGCGAGCGCCGCGAGCATGACCGCGCGATGACCGACGCGCGCATCCGCGACGAGCACTTCGCCGCCCGCGCCCGTGACACGGGCCGCGGCCAGAGGGACTGCCCCTACTGCACCAGCTGAGCGTCTCCTGACAGCACCCAGCAGGCGCCGCCGCCGCAGACCGCCGGCGGCGCGCCGCCGTTGCGGGCAACCGCGTAGGCTCGACAGCTCCATTTGAGATCGAATCGCTTGGAGATCGCCTGTGCCGACGGACTCGCCGATGCAGCTGGGAATGATTGGACTGGGCCGGATGGGGGCGAACCTCGTCCGACGCCTGATGCGCGACGGCCATGACTGCGTCGTCTATGACGTCAGCGCCGACGCGGTCTCTGGCCTGGAGAAGGAGGGCGCCGACGGCGCCGGCTCGCTGAAGGACTTCGTCGGCAAGCTGAGCACGCCCCGCGCGATCTGGATCATGGTGCCGGCCGGCATCGTGCAGAAGACCCTCGACGAGCTCGAGGATCTGCTCGAGCCCGGCGACATCATCATCGACGGTGGCAACTCCTACTACCGCGACGACATCACGCGCGCCAAGCAGCTCGCCGACAAGCAGCTGCACTACATCGACTGCGGGACCAGCGGCGGCGTCTGGGGTCTGGATCGCGGCTACTGCCTGATGATCGGCGGCGAGGAGGAGCCGGTCACCCATCTCGATCCGCTGTTCAAGACGATCGCCCCCGGCGAGTCCTCAGCCGCAGCGACGCCCGGCCGTGACCGGCCCGACAGCACCGCGGCGCAGGGCTATCTGCACTGCGGCACCAACGGCGCGGGTCACTTCGTCAAGATGATCCACAACGGGATCGAGTACGGGATGATGGCCGCGATCGCCGAGGGCCTGGCGATCCTCGAGAGCGCCGACCAGGGGATGAAGGATCCCGACGAGATCGATGCCGAGACCACCCCGCTGCGCGACCCCGAGGCCTACCGCTACGACATCGACGTCTCCGACGTGGCCGAGGTCTGGCGGCGGGGATCGGTGATCGGCTCCTGGCTGATGGATCTCACCGCCGACGCACTGGCCAAGTCGCCCGACCTGTCGGACTTCGCCGGACGCGTCTCTGACTCCGGCGAGGGCCGCTGGACCGTCGACGCGGCGATCGACCTCGGCGTCCCCGCCGCGGTCATCACCTCGGCGCTGTACTCGCGGTTTCAGTCGCGTGGGCTGGGCGAGTTTGAGAACAAGGTGCTGTCGGCGATGCGGTCGGAGTTCGGCGGCCACGCCGAGAAGCCGGCCGATCAGCCGCAGGCCCAGCATGGCGAGCCGGACGCGACCTCGGACGAGTCGCACCCCGACGGCTGAGCCTCGTCGCCCCGGGGGTAGGATCGAGCGGGCCCCCTGACCCGAGAGGTGTCCTGTGCCCATCAGCCTGTCTGAGGATCTGCTCGCGCTGCTGCGCGCACCGAGTCCGTGCTTCATCTCCACGACGATGCCCGACGGCTCGCCGCAGACGACCCTGACCTGGGTCGACACCGACGGTGAGCACGTGCTCATCAACACCGTCGACGGGTTTCAGAAGATCCGCAACATCCGCCGCGACCCCCGGGTCGCCGTCGCGATCCTGGACCCCGGGAACCTCAGCCGCTACTTCTCGGTGCGCGGGGCGGTCACCGAGATCACGACCGACGGCGCCGTCGATCACATCGAGATGCTCGCCCAGCGCTATCTCGGCACCCCCTACCCGTGGTACGGCGGCCGCGACCAGACGCGCCTGCTGGTGACGATCGAGGCCCACTCGATTCACGGGATGGGCTGACCCGGTGACAGACGGATGCCCGCCAGCTGGACGCTGTGGGCGACCAGCCGTCCAGTGCGGTCCCAGACGTGACAGGACTCGTCAAAGCGCCCGCCGTCGATCAGCCCGACCTGCTGCAGGACGCGCACCGGGCCGGGCGCCGGCCGGGCACGGACGTAGGCCGAGAGCTGAAGCGTCGGCACCCAGCCGGTGAAGCGGATGTCGAAGGTGGCCGGCGGGAACCCGTCGACCGCGTAGCACAGCGACACCGGATCAAACGCCTCATCGCCGGGGAGCGCCAGCCAACCCCGGATCGTGCCGCTGCCGGTCGGCTGCCCGGAGGTGAACCCGGTGCTGTCGGGATCGAGGCGCACCGAGACCTGGCCCATGATCGCGACGCGCGCGCCGTCGGCCCGGCGCGCCGGCAGCGGGATCGCGTCCTCATAGGCGGCGCCGCTGATCGGCGGCGACCCGCCGGTCCAGTCGGCCACCGCCGCGCCGTCGAGCTGACCGGTGATGATCAGCGCCTCGACGCACGCCACGCCCTCCTGGCTCATGCGCACGCGCACATGGCTGGCTGAGCGGCCGGCGCGCAGCAGCTCGGCGTCGACCACGACGCGACCGGGCTCCGGCGCGCGCAGGTACATCGCGCTGGCGCAGACGACGTCGTCGTGCTCGCCGCGGTCCACGGCGGCCCGGGCGAGCATCGCCAGCAGGTAGCCGCCGTTGGGCTTGCCGCCGATCGTCCACTCGGCATCGACCTCGGCGACGAACGTGCCGGCGCCGGTGGCGGTGAGCGCGCTCACCTCCGAGAAGCGGCGTGGCGTGTGATCGGCGCTCACCGGCGTGTCGCCGCGGGCCGTTCGGCGGTGATCGTGGCCAGCCATTCGGTCGCCGCGGGGAGATGGGCGGGGTCGATGTGGTGGGCGGCGTCTGACTCGTGGTAGCTGACCGGCAGGCCCGCCTCCTGCAACAGGTCACGCGCCTGGCGGGCGAAGCCGACGTCCATCACCGGGTCGCGGCGCCCGTGGGCGATGAACACCGGCAGGTCCGGGCGCGACGCCAGCTCGGGCGCCCAGCCCGGCACGGTCGGGATGAACCCCGAGAAGGCGAGGATCCCGGCCGGCGCCGGCCGCTCGCCGGCCAGCCCGAGCGCGTAGCTCATCACCGACCCCATCGAGAATCCGCCGAGCACGGTGCGGTCCGGGGCGATTCCGGTCTCGCGCCACAGCTGATCGTGGAAGGCGGCGAGCTCATCGACGGCGCGATGGAACGTGTCGGGGTCGGGGTAGCCGACCCGCGGCACCGTGTACCAGTGAGCGCCGCCCCATCCCGGGACGGTGAGCGGGCCCCGCGGGGTGACGACGTGCAGCCGGCGCTCGGGGTCAAGGACGTCGGCGAGCCCGAGCAGATCGTGTTCGTCGGCGCCGCGGCCGTGGTGCAGGACGAGCAGGCCGGCGGGTTCGCCGGACGCCGAGCGCTCACGGGAGATGAGGCTCATCGTCTCAGGCCTCCTGGCGCGCCTGCGCGCGCGGGTTGGTGAGCGGGGTGAGCAGCCGCTGCAGCTGGAGGCGCAGGTGCTCATGCTGGCTGGGCAGGCGCAGCTCCTCGCCCAGGTGCTCGGGGTCCTCGTCGACGGCGAACCCCGGCGAGGTCGTGGCGAGCTCGAACAGGATCCCCTGGGGCTGGCGGAAGTACACCGACTGAAAGTAGTCGCGGTCGATCACGGGGGTCACCGACATGCCCGCCGCCGCAGCCCGCTGCTGCCACGCGACGTGATCCTCGTCGCGGGAATGCCAGGCGATGTGGTGCACCGTGCCGGCGCCCGTGGTCCCGCGGTCGGCGGTGCTGTCATAGCCCCAGTCAAAGTGGCGGGTGTCGCCGTCCAGGCGGTACTCCCCGTCACCGAGGTCGGTGAAGCCGAGCGTCTCGGTGAGCAGCGCCCGGTCGGCATCCAGGCCACGCTCGATGTAGGCGCGGGCGCCGTGCACCCCGACGATCGCGTGCTCGGCGGGCACCTCGGGATGGGCGGCGCGCAGCGGCGGGTTGCCGTCGTCGGCGACGACGAGCTCGAGGTGAAGTCCGTCAGGGTCCTCGAAGCTGAGCGATCCCTGGCCGGGGCGGCTCTGGGTGCCGTGCGCGGCCAACCGTGCCCCCCAGAAGTCCAGCGCCGCGTCGGTGCCGACGCCGAGCTGGATCGTGTGGATCATCCCGGCCCCGGCGCGACCCGGCGTGGCGCCGGCGAACTCAAACCAGGTGAGGATCGAGCCGGGCGAGCCCTGCTCGTCGCCGAAGTACAGGTG
>CAZZYU010000040.1:0-24863 GCA_964658375.1 uncultured Acetobacteraceae bacterium
TCCGCGAATCCGGGCGGCGAGCTGACCGTGCCGTCGGTCAGCGTGCTGCCGACCTGATCTCCGACCGAGTCCAGCGGGGCGAGCAGCTCGGTCGCGAGCGTGCCCGCGTATCCGAGCACATCGATCGCGTCATCCAGGGCGAGGTCGCCGCCGCGCGTGAGGTCCAGGGTGTGCTGGCCGTCGAAGACGTCGCGGAGCAGGAACTCGTACTCCTTGATGGGTGGTTGGTACATGGTGTGAGCTCCCCTGGTCGTCGCGCGTTCAGCGCCCGATGAAGTTGGCCGGACGGCGCTCGATGAACGACATCATTCCCTCAGCTCCGTCCGCGGTCTGAAGCAGCGACACCATGTCCGGGGTCAGCCGCGCGGCCGCCGCCGGATCGCCCTCGGCGAGCGCCCGCTGGGCCGACTGCAGCGTGGTGCGGACGCCGAGCGGCGCCGAGCGCGTCGCGATCCGCTCCGCGATCTCGATCGCCCGCTCGAGCTGCCGGCCCGGCTCGGTCACCTCCTGGACGAGGCCGATCCGGTGGGCCTCCGCCGCGTCGTACTCATCGCCGGTGAGCAGCCAGCGCATCGCGTTACCCCAGCCGGCCTCACGGGGCAGGCGCAGCGTCGCTCCTCCGAAGGGATAGATCCCCCGCTGGATCTCCAGCTGGGCAAAGCGGCAGTCGGCGCTGGCGACGCGGATGTCGGCGGCGAGCAGCAGCTCGATCCCCAGCGTCATGCACCAGCCCTGCGCGACGGCGATCACCGGCGTCGTCCAGGGCTTTCCGTCGTTGCGCCACGGGTCACGGGCATCGTCTGGATAGGCAAGCGTGCCATCGGCGAGCGCCGGCCCGACCTCGGCGAGATCAAGGCCGCCCGTGAAGTGCTCGCCGTGGGCGAACAGCACTCCGCACCTCAGCTCCTCGTCGCGCTCGAGCGACTCGTAGGCGCGACCGAGCTCCATCAGCAGCTCGATGTTGAACGCGTTGCGCTTGTCAGGACGGTTCAACCCCATCAGCAGCACGTGGCCGCGCCGCTCGACCGTCAGGACTGCGTGCTCACCGGTCGTGCTCATCGATCCCCCTTTGTCATCGGTCCGCCGGCGCGCCTGACGCGAGCAGCCTGGCTCCCCAGCGCAGATCGGCGGAGCGATCCGGGAGGTCGAGCACCGTGACCACCGTCAGCGTCAGACCCACGGCAAAACAGGTCCGGACCCGATCCTCCGGGGCACCGGACAGCTCTCGCATCCGCTCAAGCAGCGCCGCATAGCGACGCGTGACCGCGTCGCCGACCTCGTGATCGCCGGCGACCGCGAGCGCGTGCATATGCAGCCGCAGCGCAGCCGGATCATCACGCAGCAGGACGCGATAGGCCTCACCGATCGCGAGGATCGGGTCGCCGTCACCGTTGTGCACCGCGTCGGTGAACCCGTCCTCCATGCGCGCAAACGCCCGGTCCATCGCGGTCACGAACAGCTCGCGCTTGCTGGAGAACAGGCGCAGCAGGTACGGGTGGGAGATTCCCGCCCGCGCCGCGATCGCCTCGATCCGCGCGCCGTGCCACCCGTGCTCGGCGAACTCCGTCACCGCGGCGTCGAGGACCAGGTCCCGGCGGTCGGTTCCGGACATGCGCGGTCGGGGCGCGGAGACGGATGAGCTCATGCTCGATAAGGTACAGACTTGTTTGTCATCTGTCCAGGGACGGCTTCACAGGAAATCTCCGCCCCAGTCACACGGGTCGATGTTCTGCGGGTATCAATGCACCTGTGAAGATCCTTGCCATCCTGCGGCCGCGGCAGCAGGACGACGTCCGTGCCGCGGTGATGAAGCACGCCGACGCCGAGCTCCGGGCGCTCTGGTCTCTGTACGGCGACGGCGTCGTGCGGGAGATGTATTCGCCCGGCGGGCCGGGTGCGGTTCTCGTCCTCGAAGCGGACTCGTTGCGTGAGGCTGCCTCGCGTCTCGGCGAGCTCCCGCTCATCGCCCACGACGTGATGGTGGCCGAGCTGATCGAATTGCACCCGTTCGGCGCCCTGGAGATGCTGTTCAGCGATTCGCCGGGGCCCACTGCGGAGCCATGATCGGTGCCTGTCGAGCTGAGGCACATGCGCTATTTCGTGGTGCTCGCCGAGGAGCTTCACTTCGGCCGGGCGGCCGACCGGCTGTTCGTCGCCCAGCCCGCGCTGTCGCGGTCGATTCAGCAGCTCGAGAGTCTGCTGGGAGCGACCCTGCTTGAGCGCTCCAGCCGCACCGTGACCTTGACGCCGGCGGGCGAGGCGTTCCTGGTGGCGTCGCGCGCGGTGCTGGAGAGCGTTCAGGACGCCGAATCAGCGGCCCGCGCCGCGGCGCGGGTGGTCGAGGGTCGGATCGATCTGGCGATGGCGGGAGACACGAACCTCCTCGTCGAGGATGTCCTGCGCCGGTTCGCGGAGGTTCATCCCAAGATCCAGCTGAGGGCGACCGGGATCTTTCCGCCCCAGGCGTTGGCTGACATCGAGGCGCGTCGCCTCGATGGCGCCTTCCTGATGGCCGCGCCTCACATCCCGATGCCGATCGGGGGACTGCGCTCGGTCCTCGTTGACGAGGTCGAGACCGGGATCGTGATCGGGAAGGGTGATCCGCTCGCGAGCCTCCCCTCGATCTCGGCGACGGACCTCGGGGAACGGCAGCTCGTCATGTTCGAGCGGGCCGCCGGCGCGATCATCTACGACCATCTGACACAACAGCTGTCCTATCGCAAGGTGAGGGAGACCGCGGTCGTGCTGCATCCTGCGCAGGTCGACATGTTCCGGGCGCGAACGGGAACCGAGTTCACGGTGGCCACGCGGCCGTTCTTTGACCGGTGGGCGCCTGATGACGTCATCTTCCGCAGCCTGGACCCGCCGATCCGAGCCGCCGTGTTCCTGGTGCATCGCCGCGACCCCTCGCCGGTGATGCGCCTGTTCACCGAGCATGTCGCGATCCAGCAGCCCGGTCCTCAGGGCTCGCGCCCGAGCGCCGGTCGTGCCGTCGGGAGGCGGGATCAGGCCGATGTCGGTTGAGCTGAGGCACATCCGGTACTTCGTGGCGCTGGCCGAGGAGCTTCACTTCGGCCGAGCGGCCGACCGCCTGTTCGTGACCCAGCCCGCTCTCTCAAAGACGGTCCGACAACTCGAGACCCTCCTCGGGGTGGAGTTGGTGCAGCGCTCGACCCGTCGTGTCACGCTGACGCCGGCGGGTGAGGCCTATCTGGTTGGCGCACGGGCGGTCCTCGCGCGGGTGCGCGACGCTGAGTCCGAGGCGCACGCCGCCTCGCGAGCGGTTCACGGTGAGATCCACCTGGCGATCAGCGGTGACACGAACCCGCTCATCGAGGAGCGCCTGCGTGCCTTCGGGCACGCCCAGCGCGGGATCCGGGTCAGAGCCGCGGGGACGAGCGCGGCTCAAGCCCTGGAGGATCTCCAGGCCCATCGCGTGGACGGGGCGGTGATGATGGCGGCCCCGCATCTGTCGATGCCGATCGGTGACCTGCGCGCCGTGCTCATCCGGGAGGTGGAGACCGGAGTCGTGATCGGAGCGGGTGATCCGCTGGCCCGGACCCCATCGATTGCGTGCAGCGAGCTTGAGCAGCGGACCCTTGTCATGTTCGACCGTCAGGCCGGGCCGATCATCCATGATCATCTGACCCAGCAGGTCCGCCGCCGTGCGGCGCGCGATATCCCGATTGTCCTGCATCACGCCCAGACCGACATGATGCGCGCGATCACCGACGGGGAGTTCACCCTCGCGACTCGACCGCTCTTTGACCGGGCAGCTCCTGACGGCGTCGTGTTCCGAAGCGTGACGCCGCCCATCCGAACCGCGGCCTTTCTCGTCCACGGGCCGGTCCCGTCCAACGCGATGCGCATGCTCATCGAGCACGTTGCCGGCTCGCGTGAGGATGAGCGCGACGTTCTCTCCGGCGACGTGACCTCGGGTCCCACAGGTCCCACAGTCACCAGCCACTAAAGCCGGAGCGCTGACTGACGCGGGAATCGTCAGTCGATGTCTGAGCGTTATCGATCACCGCTTCACGGGTCTTGGACACGCTCGGGTCGGCGACCCAGAATGGGCTCGCACTGACAACCACGTCGGATGGAGCCAGGATGGAGTCACAACAGGTAGTGAGTGTCGACCCGATGGCGATGTTGGAATCCGCTCGTGCGCGGGCGGCGGACGAGGGTCTTGCGCTCAGCGTCGCGGTCGTCGACCAGGGAGCGAACCTGGTCGGGTTTCTGCGGATGGAGGGCGCGCCGCTGGTCTCGATCAAGACCAGCCAGCGCAAGGCCTACGCCGCCGCGGCGATCGGCATGCCGCCGGATGATTTCTACAGCGCGATCAGCTCGGATGAAGCGGCGACCGCCAGCTTCGTGAGCCGCGACGAGCTCGCGCTCATCGCGGGTGGCATTCCGATCATTCGCGACGGGCGCCTCGTCGGTGGGATCGGCGTCGCCGGAGCGATGACCGCGGGGGACGATCGTCGCATCGCCGAGCACGCCGCGGCGGAGCTCTGATCCGGGCTCTCTGCGCGACCGTCGTCGTGGCGGGCCTGTTTGCGTTGACCGACAGGGTCGTCGGGAACCTGCAGATGGCGACGTTCGCGACGTTCGGCGCCATCGCCACGCTCGTCCTCACATCGTTCAGCGGGACGCGCCGGGAGCGGCTCGCTGCTCACCTCGGCCTCGCCCTCGCCGGCAGTGCGCTGCTCACCCTCGGCACCATGGTGAGCAGCCCGGTCGCCCTCGCCGCGGTCGCGACGGTGCCCCTCACCTTCGTGGTGCTGTTCGCCGGCATCGCCGGGCCCAATGCAGCGGCCGGCGCGACCGGCGCCATCCTCGCGTTCGTGCTGCCCGCGGCGTCGGCGGGCACACTCGCGGATGTCCCCTCGAGGCTTGCGGGCTGGTGGCTGGCGTCAGTGGCCGGGACCGCGTTCGTCCTGGCGTTCGTGCCGGTCGTGCAGCGCGCAGACGTCCGCGGCGCCATCTCGCGACTCGCCGACGCCCTGTCTGACCAACTCGGTCGTGCGCTGCACGCACCGGGAGACGGCGCGGCGCTCGCAGCGGTCCTTGACGCGAAACGGCAGCTGATCCTCTCCGCCCACGAGACTGCTGCCTCACCGCTCGGTCTGAGGGTGGGAGATCGGGCGCTGGCGAACCTGATCGACCTGCTCGAATGGTGCGCGTCGGCGGTGGCGGACGCGGCACGCGACGAGACGGACCTCAGCACGGCGGCCTCGCCATATCGCGACGTGCTTGAACTCTCGGCGTCGACGTTGGGCGCTGTCGGGTCTCGGATCGGTGGCGACGACGCACCGATTGATCCAGGCCCACTGGACAGGGCACGACAGCTCGCCGCGTCGCGGCTGGTCGACGATCCGCCCGGAGAGCATGCAACCGACGCCGACGTGCGACTCGCGTTTCACGCGCAACTGATCGGCGGCGCGGTGTTCGCCGCGTCCACCGACGCGATCCTCGCGACCAGCGCCGGCTCGACCGCGACGACCGTGACCCACCGTGAGGGCGACGCCGGCTATCTGCCGACCACCGTCACCCGCAGGCGTCTGACGCGGATCCTTCGCAACGCCGTACGCAACTCGAACCTGCGTTCCGTGTGGTTCGTGAACAGCCTCCGAGGGTCGGTCGCGCTCGCCGCGGCGGTGGCCGCCGCCGACCTGACTGACGTACAGCACGGGTTCTGGGTCGTGTTGGGGACGTTGTCGGTCCTGCGCACCAATGCATCGGCCACCGGATCCACCGCGGCACGTGCGCTCGCCGGAACCGTGCTCGGATTCGTCATCGGCGGGGCTCTCCTCGTCGTGATCGGTACGGACACGACCGTCCTCTGGCTCGTCCTCCCGTTCGCGGTGTTCGTCGCCGCCTATACACCCGGAACGGCCCCACTCGCGATCGGACAGGCAGCCTTCACGGTGCTTGTCGCAATCGTGTTCAACCTGATCGTGCCGGTCGGCTGGCAGGTGGGAGTGATCAGGATCGAGGACGTCACGATCGGCTGCCTGGTGAGCGTCGCCGCCGGCGTCCTCCTGTGGCCGCGCGGGGTGGTCAGCGTGATCTCGAGTGACCTGGCGGACGCGTACGTGTCGGCAGGCACGCTGCTCGTCGAAGCCGTCGAGTGGTGCACGGGTGTGCGGCGACAGCCACCGCAGAGCGGCGCCGCCTCGAGCTCCGCCGCGCTGCGACTCGACGACGCGCTGCGCAGCTTCTCCGCGGAGGGCAAAGCTCGCAACATCACCGGCGAGGAGCTTCAGCACCTCGTCGGCGGGACGCTTCGCCTGAGACTGACCGCCCAGGCGATCGCGGCGCTGCCCGCCAGACGGCTATCGCCCACCGACGAGACCCTGCTGCGCCGACGCACATCGCAGCTCACCGCGTGGTACCGCGAACTCGGGTCGCTGCTCACCGGCCAGAGCCGGGATGACGCCTCCTTGCCCGCCCCCGCTGCCGACCCAGACGCAACGAGGGTTCCCGAAGTCCCCGGGACGCCCTACGCGCAATGGCTGTGCGAGCACCTTGATCACCTCGCGGCGCGCCTGGACGAGATCATCGTTCCCGCGCGTCACCTGATCGAGACCAATCGAGCGCCGTGGTGGAGATAGCCAGGACGGCGCGAGCGATCCAAGGTGTACCATTGTACCGGTGATATACGATGTTCCTGGGGACGGAACTGAGCACAACGGGGCATCGGTCTCCGACGTCACCGACGGACCGCGCTACGTCTCAGCCTCCCAGGTACGGGCCACGATGTCGGTCACGGCCGCGATCTGCGCCCTGGAGCGGGGATTCCTGGCTCGCCGGCAGGACGAGGTCGTCGACGTTCCCCGGACGGCCCTGCCGATCCCGCAGGCCGGTTCCGCGAGTGACAACGAGATGCTGCTGATGCCGGCGTACGGTCCGGAGGGAGCGGGCCTCAAGCTCGTGACCGTCGCGCGCGACAACCCGGCCCGGGGGTTTCCCCTCATCCAGGGGCTCTACGTTCTGCTCGCCCGGGACAGCCTGACCCCGGAGCTGTTGATCGATGGAGCGGCGCTGACCGGCCTGCGCACGTCAGCGGTCTCCGCGCTGGCGACCCAGCACCTGGCCCGCCCATCGAGCCGCCACCTCGTCGTCATCGGCGCCGGCGCCCAGGGCGCCGCCCACGTCGACGCGATGCGCGCCGTACTCCCGATCGAGCGCGTCACCGTGGTCGGCAGCTCACCGCAGAGCCCGCGCGCGATATCGCTCGTGCAGCGGCTGCGAGGCGAGGGCGTCGACGCCGCCGTCGGCGATGCCACCATGATCCGCACGGCAGACGTCATCTGCACGTGCACGACGAGCACGACGCCCGTCTTCGACGACGCCGACGTTCCGGCCGGGGCGCATGTCAACGCCGTCGGCGCCTACCGACTCGATATGCGCGAGCTGCCCGCCGAGACGCTGCGACGGGGCCTGCTGGTGGTCGAGAGCGTCGAGGCGACGCTTGAGGAAGCAGGCGATGTCGTCGGTGCGATCGAGGCCGCCGCGCTCCCGCGACAGGGCTTCGCGCACGAGCTGGCCGGCGTCCTGGGGGGACAGGTACGGCGTCGCGACGATGCGCAGGTGACGATCTTCAAGTCCGTCGGCCTGTCGGTGGAGGACCTGATCCTCGCGCGCGCGATCGCGGATTCACTCAGCGGCAGGCCGGCCGGCACCCCACCGCGCTGAGCGTGCACTCAGCGCGGTGCAAGCGGTGCGGGAGCCTCGGCGTACCCGGCCCAGGCTCCGCGCGTGTGCTTCAGGTGCGTGGTCATCTGGCGCTCCGCCGCCTTCTTGTCGCGCTTGCGGATTGCCTCGAGAATCGGGCGGTGCTCGGCGGCGGAGGCTTCAAGGGCTCCGGCTGCGGCGAGCGACTGCAGGCCGACGAGGCGCGTCTGGTCGCGCAGCCCGGCGATGATCTCGACCAGCCGCTCGTTGCCGGCGAGGGCCAGCAGCCGGAGATGGAAGTCCCGATCGGCAAGCAGAAAGGCGGGGACATCATTGCGATCGGCCGCCGTCTCCAGCGCCTGCAGCGGCGCGTCGAGCGTGTCGAGCTCCCCGTCGCTGGCCCGCTCGATCACCAGCCGCATCGCCGGGACCTCAAGCATCAGCCGCAGCTCCGCCACCTCGTCGAGGTCGCGGTCGTCGATCACCGTGACCCGGAATCCACGATTGGGCAGCACCTCGACCAATCCCGACCGGGAGAGCTCGAGCATCGCCTCGCGGACCGGGGTCGGTGAGACTCCCATCAGCTCGGCCAGGCTGACGGCCGAGTGGATCGAGCCCGGTTCCAGCTCGCCCCCCAGGATCGCCGCGCGGAGCACCTCAACCGCCTCCTGGCGCAGATTACGGCGCTGTATCGACCGCAATTCCAGTCCGCCCGTATCCATGGTGGACATCGTACCGACGCAGTCGACGCCGCGCGATGTGAAATGTCACATGGCACGTGTCAGCGGGCGGCACCGACGTCCGCTCAGGCGTGGGCCGGGACGGCGAGCGCCGTCGCCGCGCGCACGGCTCCGAGCTCGGCGTCGGTCAGCGCGAGCCGCGGCGGTCGACATGGACCGCCGCCGATCTCCAGCGCGTCGAGCGCGGCCTTGAAGTACTGAACGAGCTTCGGGGTCATGTCGAAGCGAGCGAGCGGCAGCAGCCGCCGGTAGAGCTCCCGGGCCTGCGCCAGCGCGCCGCTGGTGCCGAGCTCCCACAGCTGCACACACGGCCCGGGCAGGACGACGGCCACCCCCGAGACCCAGCCGGCGGCGCCCGTCGCGGCCCCTTCGAGCACCCAGTCGTCGCCGCCGACCAACACGTCGACCCCGTCGGTGGCGGCGATCAGCGCCGGGATCCGCCGGGCATCACCGGAGCACTCCTTGATCGACGTCGCGGTCGGCACCGCCTCCATCACCTGCGCGAGCAGCGCCGGTGAGAGGTCGACGCCCGAGGCCTCCGGGTTGTTGTAGACCATCAGCGGCAGATCGGTGGCGCCGCCGACCTCCGTGAAGAACGCCAGCAGCTCGGCGGGGTCGGCGCGGTAGAGCAGCGGCGCCAGGCACATCACGCCCTGCGCGCCGGCGCGCTGCGCATCACGCGCACACCGCGCCGACTGCGCGGAGGACGTGGAGGAGATCCCGACCGTCACCGGCACGCGGCCGGCCGTCGCATCGATTGCCGTTCGGATCACCGCGGACCGCTCCTCGGGCGTGAGGCTGCTCGCCTCCCCCATCGTGCCGCAGACCACGATCCCCCGGATCCCCTGGGAGATCAGACGCTCGATCTCGGCCCCGGTGGCGTCGTGATCGACGTTCAGCTCACCGTCGAAGTGGGTCATCACGGCGGCATGCACGCCCTGCATCACGTCTCCAGTCTGTCGTGTGCGAGCCCGGCAGCGATGGTGAGGGTTTGACACCAACTACCCGCACTTCTATGGTACACCTTACATGGATCATGTCATGGCGGACCACTTCACACATCGTGAGCGGCGTGCCGACCGGTGAGCCGCGCCGACGGGTGATTCGCCGATGATTGACCCCTCGACGCGCGCGCGGCGCCTCGCGGCGCTCCGTGACCAGATGGCCGAGACCGGCGTGCAGGTCGCGGTGATCGCGCCGACCGACAACCTCAAGTACCTGCTCGGGTTCTCCCCGCACGGTGACGAGCGTGCGTGCCTGCTCGTCGTCTCGCGCGACGCCGCCGCCGTGGTCATGCCCGGCCTCAACGCCGAACAGACCGCCGCCGAGGCGCCGGAGCTCGAGCTGCTGCGCTGGAGCGATGATGCCGGACCGTCCGACGCGCTCGCGGGGGCGCTCGCGCTCACCGGCGCCGCGGGGAGCGTCACCGTCGCCGTGGACCCCGAGATGCGCGCCGATCATCTGCTGCTGCTGCAGGGGGCGATGCCCGACGCCGTGACGGTCGACGCGACGAGCGTCATCGGTCCCCTGCGGACGGCGAAGGACGCCGTCGAACTGGACTCGTTGCAGCTCGCCGCCAACGTCGCCGACACGGCGATGCTGGCCGCGTTTGACTCGCTCGCGCCAGGCGTGACCGAGCTGGCGGTCGGCGAGGTCGTCGCGCAGGTGTTCGGCGCCAACGACAGCCCGGTCGAGTTCGCCATCATCGGCGCGGGAGCCAACGGCGCGTTTCCCCATCACCAGACCGGTCCCCGGTCGCTGCGGACCGGTGACGCGGTGGTCATCGACATCGGCGGGCGCCGGGAGAACTACGTCTCTGACATCACGCGGATGGCGTTCGTCGGCGAGCCGACCGAGCGCTACCAGGAGGTCCACGCGATCGTCGAGGCGGCGGTCGTCGCCGGCCTCGCCGCGTCCAAGCCCGACGCCACCTGCGCCGACGTCGACGCGGCCGCCCGCGGCGTGATCGACGACGCGGGCTATGGCGAGTATTTCGTCCATCGCACCGGCCACGGACTCGGCCTGTCCGTGCATGAGCCGCCGTGGATCATGCGCGGCGAGGACGTGCCGCTTCGGCCGGGCGTCGTCCATTCCGTCGAGCCGGGCATCTATCTGCCCGGCGAGTTCGGGGTGCGTCTGGAGGAGATCGTGCACGTGACGGATACCGGCTGCGAGCGCTTCAGCTCGCTGCCCCGGGACGTCCACATCAGCAGTTAGCCCACCCAGTCCGTCAGCGTCATTCCCACAACGGAGGACATGCCACTCATGAGGAGTTCGTTGCAACAGACCCACCGGAGGCGTCGTCGGCTTCCCGGCCTGTCAGCGTTCGGGGTCGCTGTCGTGACCGCGGTCGCGATCGCCGGCTGCGGATCGTCGTCCTCCAGCAGCGGTGGCGCGAGCTCAGGATCGTCAGGCGGGAGCGCCAGCAGCGCCGACAGCACGCTCATCGTCGCCGAGCCCAACGACATCCAGAACCTCGACCCGACCGAGTCAAGCGGCGACACCGTCACCCAGGAGATGTTGACCAACGTCTACAGCTGGTTGGACAACTACAAGGTGCAGGACGTCAACGGGCAGCTGGAGGGCAACGCCAACAGCTTCATCCCGTCGATCGCCAAGAGCATGACCTACAACGCGTCGCACACCGTTCTGACCTTCCAGATCCGCAAGGGCCTGAAGTTCGCCAACGGCGACCCGCTGACCGCCAAGGCAGTTGAGTACAGCTACCAGCGGATCTTCAAGCAGGACGGCGTCACCGCGTCGCTGCTCGGCATGGCCGGCGTCGCCAAGGGCTCAGACGTGACGATGACCGGCCCGTACACGATCCAGTTTCACATCAGCAAGGCCAACAACCTTCTGTTGGGCAACGTCGCCCAGTTCGGCAACTCGATCCTGGACCCGAAGATCATCAGCGCGAAGGCGACCACCAAGGACCCGTACGCCCATAACTATCTCGCCGACAACGTCGGCGGCAACGCCGAGGGCCCGTACGAGCTGCAGAGCTGGCAGCCGGGCGTGCAGTTCGTGCTCACCGCAAACCCGAACTACACCTACGGCCCGGCGCCCAAGATCAAGAAGATCATCTTCAAGATCATCCCGAACGCGTCGACCCGTTATGAGCTGCTGGAGTCCGGCGCAGTCGACATCGCCTACAACCTGCCGCTCAAGGACGTCGCGGCGGCCAAGAGCAACCCGGCTCTGAAGATCTACAACGAGCCGAGCCGCTACGTCGTGTTCCTCGGGATGAACTCCCAGGACAAGCCCTGGAACAACGTCGACGTGCGGAAGGCCGTCGACTACGCCGTGCCCTACGACACGATCATCAAGCAGGTGCTCGAGGGATACGGGAGCAAGATGACCAGCCCGGTGCCGATCGGCACGCCGACGCACACCGATAAGTTCGACGTCTACAACACCAACCTGACCAAGGCCAAGCAGCTGCTGAAGGCCGCCGGCTACCCCAACGGGTTCTCCACCACGCTGACTGTCTCCAGCGGGGACGAGGAGGGTCAGGAGACCGCGGTCTACGTGCAGGAGTACCTCAAGAAGATCGGGATCAACGTCACGATCGACCAGGTCCCCGGCGCCAGTTACAACGCCAAGCTGCAGGCCCACCAGTTGTCGTTCTTCTACTTCGACAACTGGATCTCGATCAACAACGATCCGTTCTACCACCTGTACTGGCTGTTCACCAGTTCGTGCTGTGACTACACGAACTACAAGAACCCGACCGTGGACAAGATCGTCAACAAGGAGCTGCTGGAGCCGAGCTCGGCGGCCCGCAACGCCGCGTCGGTCCAGGTGCAGAAGGACATCATGGCCGACGCGCCGTGGGCGTTCCTGTTCCAGCCCAACTGGGTGGTGGCGATGCGCTCCGACGTGAAGGGCTATGTCTACTTCCCAGCGGACACGTTCACCAGATACCAGTACCTGTCAAAGACCGGCTAGACGCGTGAGCGACGGCGGCTGGCCCCGTGGGCCGGCCGCCGCACCGCCGGCCTGCACCCACGGCCGCGGGGCATCCCCACGCTCGTCGCTCTCCTCCTCACGCCCTCTCTCCTGATCGCATGCTGATCGCCCGTCGCATCGTCCTGCTGATCCCGGTTCTGCTCGGGGTCACCCTGGTGACGTTCTTTCTCACGCACGTCATCCCGGGCAACCCGGTCGCAGAGCTGCTGCCCTCGACGGCCTCTCCCGCGCAGCGCCACCAGCTCTACGTCCAGTTCGGACTCAACAAGCCGATCTTCGTCCAGTACGTCGACTACATCTGGCAGGTCCTGCACGGCAACCTCGGCACGTCGTTCACGACGAGCCATCCCGTGCTCTCCGACCTCACCTCGCGGTTCGGGGCGACGTTTGAGATCACCCTGTACGCGATGCTGGTCGCGTTGGTGGTCGGCGTCCCGCTCGGCATCCTCGCCGCGGTTCGCCGCGGCCGGATCATCGATCACATCTCCCGCGTGCTCGCAGTGTCGGGCATCGCCCTGCCGGTCTTCTGGACGAGCCTGATGCTGCTCTATCTCCTGTACCTCAAGGCGCACATCCTGCCGGCGCCCGATGGGCGGATCAACCCGCTGATTCGGCCGCCGACCGACATCACCGGCCTGTACACGATCGACAGCCTGCTGACCGGCAACTGGACGGCGCTCTCGTCGTCGGTCGACGCGCTGATCCTGCCGGTCTGCGTGCTCGCGTTCGGGGTGATGGCCCCGATCGCCCGGATCACCCGGTCGGGGATGATCGAGGCGCTTGACTCCGACTACGTCCGGGCCGCTCGCTCGCTGGGCCTGAGCCCGCGCACGGTGATCCTCGGACACGCGTTCCGCAACGCGCTGCTGCCGCTTCTGACGATGGTCGCCGTGCTCTACGGCTATCTGCTCGGCGGCGTCGTGCTGGTGGAGAACATCTTCGCCTGGCCGGGCCTCGGTCAGTACGTGTTCACCGCGATCACGTCCAGCGACTACCCGGCGGTGCAGGGCTTCATCCTCTACGCGACGGTCATCTACGTGCTGCTGTTCCTGATCGTCGACCTGCTCTACGTGGCGATCGACCCCCGCGTCCGGGCGGCGCGCAACCGCTCATGAGCATCGCCGTCGACCCCACCGAGGTGCCCACGCCGCCGCCGGCGCAGCTGCGGGGAGCCCACAAGCTGGGGCGCCTGCTGCGCTGGATCCGCCGCAACCCGGTCACGGCGCTCGGCTTCGCGATCATCGTCGGGCTGATCCTGATCGCGGCGCTGGCCGGCGTGATCGCGCCCTATGGCCCCGAGCAGTACAGCAATGGCGCGATCCTCGTCTCGCCCGGTACCGGGAATCACCTGTTCGGTACCGGCCAGTACGGCGATGACATCTTCAGCCGCTGTCTGTACGGCGCCCGCTATGACCTGGTGATCGGCTTCGCGGCGGTGGCGATCGGGCTGACGCTCGGCTGCCTGGTCGGCGCCGTCGCCGGCTTCATCGGCGGGATCATCGACGAGGTCCTGATGCGGATCATGGACATGCTGTCGGCGTTTCCGGCGTTCATCCTCGCGCTCGGCATCGCCGGCGCGCTCGGTGCGAGCCTGCGCAACCTCATCTTCGCGATCTCGCTGGTCAACGTCCCGATCTACGCCCGGCTGATGCGCGGCAGCCTGATCGTCGTCAAGCAGAGCTCCTACGCGACCGCGGCCAGAGGGGTCGGCGCATCCCCGTTCCGGGTGCTGCGCTGGCACCTGCTGCCCAACACCTGGGGGCCGATCTTCGTGCAGGCGACGCTGCAGTTCGGGTACGCGATCCTTGACGCCGCCGGGCTGTCGTTCATCGGCCTGGGCATCCATGTCCCGACCCCGGAGTGGGGCGTGATGGTCTCCCTCGGGGTCAACCAGATCGCCACCGGTCAATGGTGGGTCTCGCTGTTTCCGGGCATGATGATCGCGATCGCGGTGCTCGGGTTCAACCTGATCGGCGACGGCCTGCGCGACCTCCTGGACCCGAGGCAGCGGTAGGTCGATGCCGGCGATCCTCGAGGTCTCAGGGCTCACCGCATCGTTCCCGGCCGCCGACGGGCCGCCCGCGCGGGTCCTCGACGGCGTCGATTTCAGCGTGCAGGAGGGCGAGATCCTGGGCATCGTCGGGGAGAGCGGGTCGGGCAAGACGATGACCGCCCTGTCGGTGCTGCAGCTGCTGCCCCCGGCCTGCCGGGTCGACGCGGGGGACATCCGCTTCCGCGGCGACGGCCTGCTGGCGCTCGGCGGCCGGCAGATGAACCGGATCCGGGGCCGGGAGATCTCGATGATCTTCCAGAACCCGCGCTCCTCCCTGAACCCGCTCTACCGGGTCGAGAAGACGCTCGCCCAGGTGCTGCGCGCCCATCGCGGTCTGACGGGCGCGGCCGCCCGCCGGCGATCGATCGAACTGCTGCAGGATGTCGGCCTCACCGACCCCGAGCGGATGCTGCGCCGCTACCCGCACGAGCTGTCGGGCGGGATGGCGCAGCGCGTGATGATCGCCTTCGCCCTGGCCTCGGATCCCAAGCTGCTGATCGCCGACGAGCCGACGACCGCGCTGGACGTCACCGTCCAGCTGCAGGTGATCGAGCTGCTCGCCCGGCTGCGCCGCGAGCACGGGCTCACGCTGCTGCTCATCACCCACAACCTGTCGGTCGTCGCCGAGGTCTGTGACCGGGTGATGGTGATGTACCTGGGGCGGATCGTCGAGCACGGGCCCGTGCTGGAGATCTTTGACCGACCGCGCCACCCCTACACCGTCGGGCTGCTGGGCTCACGCCCGACCGTGCACAGCGCCGGCGAGCTCACCGCGATCCCCGGGACGGTGCCGGACCTGCGCGAGCGGCCGTCGGGCTGCTCGTTTCATCCGCGCTGCGCGTACGCCACCGAGGTCTGCACGAGCACGCCGCCTCCGCGGGAGACGGTCGGCCCTGACCACTGGTCTGAATGCCACCACTGGCAGGAGGTGAGGGCCTGATGGCACTGCTCGAGGTCACCGACCTGCGCAAGGTCTACCGGCTCAAGTCCGGTCTGCGCACGCACGCCGAGCTCGTCGCCGCCGACGACATCTCGATCACCGTCGACACCGGGGAGACGCTGGCGCTCGTCGGGGAGAGCGGCTCGGGCAAGACGACCGTCGGACGCTGTGTGCTGCGCCTGGAGGAGCCGACGGCCGGCACCGTGACGATCGCCGGGCAGACGGTGACCGGGCTGCCCAAGCGCGAGCTGCGCAGCCTGCGCCGGGACATGCAGATGGTCTTCCAGGATCCGTCGGACTCGCTGAACCCGCGGCACACCGTCGGCGATCTCGTCGCGGAGCCGTTGCTCATCCACGGGATCGTCACCGGCAAGCGGGAGCTGCGCGCCGAGCTCGAGCGGCTGTTTGAGATCGTCGGGCTCGGCCCTCAGTACCTGGACCGCTACCCCCACCAGATCTCCGGCGGCCAGCAGCAGCGGGTCGGCATCGCTCGCGCCCTCGCCCCCCAGCCGAAGCTGATGGTCCTTGACGAGCCGACCTCCGCGCTCGACGTCTCCGTGCAGGCGCAGGTCATCAACCTGCTGCGCCGGATCCAGCGCGAGACCAACCTCGCCTTCCTGTTCATCTCCCACGATCTGGCCGTGGTCAGCCTGCTCGCCGACCGGATCGCCGTGATGTACCTCGGTCAGATCGTCGAGCTTGCGAGCAAGGAGGTCGTCCTGAGTCGGCCCGCGCATCCCTATACGCGCGCGCTCATCTCCGCGATCCCCGTCGAGCACCCGTCCCAGACGCGGGAGCGGATCACGATGTACGGCGAGCCGCTGTCCCCGATCGACCCGCCCGCCCACTGCCACCTGGTGTCGCGGTGCCCGTTCGCCCAACCGGTCTGCTCGGAGGTCCCCGCCGAGCTGGTCGAGGTGACCCCTGGCCACGCGACGCGCTGCGTGCGCTTCCAGCGCGAGCACCAGAACGGCAGTTGGAACCCCCCGCCCACGCACACGGAAAGCCCGAGCCTCACGTCATGACCCGCAGCGTCATCTACTTCCACTTCGATCGGCCGGGCGCCCGCGCCGAGTTCGTCGAGACCTTCCAGCGGATCTCGGTGCTGGAGACGTCAAGCTCTCAGGACGGCTATCTCGGCGGGCAGCTGCACGTCGCGGTCGACGACGAGCACCTGGCGATGGTCGTCGCCGACTGGGAATCGCCCGCGTCCTACCAGGGCTGGCTCGACAACCCCGCGCGGGAGACCGTCGGCGAGCAGCTGCGGCCCTATCTGACCGCCGAGCCCGTCGGCCAGGTGTTCGAGGTGCTGCACGACGTCGCGCCGCACACCCCGGTGCGGACATGACGACGCAGGCCGCCTCCGTGGCACCGGAGCTCGCCGACGAGCTGATCGACGCCGTCGCGGCCCGACGCGAGCGGATCGTCGAGCTCACCCGCGCGCTGGTCGCGCACCCGAGCGTGCTCGGAGCCGAAGCGGAGGTGCAGCAGTTCGTCGAGGAGCAGCTCGCCGCGATCGGCTTTGCGGTGCAGCGAGTCGCCCCGGACGCCGAGGCCGCGGTCGCCGACCCGAGTGCCGGCCTTCCCTATCTGCCCTACGGCGACGGCCGCTCCTGCGTCGTCGGGCACCTCCCCGGCGCCGGCGGGGGTCGCTCGATGCATCTCTCCGGACACGTGGACGTCGTCCCCGTCGAGCGGCCCGACCTGTGGTCGCATGACCCGTGGGGCGGTGAGGTCGTGGGCGACCGGATCTACGGACGCGGCGCGGGTGACATGAAGGGCGGCGTCGCCGCCTACCTGGTCGCCGCCGAGGCGGTCGCCGAGCTGTGCCCCGACCGACGCGGCGAGCTCATCTTCTCCACGGTGATCGAGGAGGAGTGCACGGGCAACGGCATGTGGGCGGTGCTCGGCGCCGGCCACGTCGGCGATGGGGTGCTCATCGGCGAGTGCACGAGCCTCACCTACGTCCACGCCGCCACCGGCGTCGTCTGGTGCCGCCTGGTCGCCCGGGGTCCCGAGGGCCACGCGATGCTCGCCACCGGCCAGGGCGCGTTTGACGCGCTGGCCCTGGCCGTCACCGGGTTGCGGGTCGTCGAGGACGAGCTCAACGCAGCCGTCGGTGATCCGGACTTCGCGGCGGCGCGCGAGCGGCCGTACGGAATGACCGTCGGGAAGATCGAGGGCGGCGTCTGGACCGCGTCGACTCCGTACGCGCTCACCGCCCACGTCCGCTTCGGCTTCGGTCCCGAGACCTCTCCCCGGGAGATCCAGGAGCGGATGCGCGCCGCCGTCGAGGTGAGCGCGCCGGGCGTGGAGATCATCTTCGAGGGGTTCCGCGCCGAGGCGCACAACCACCCGCCGGCGGGACCTCTGGCCGACGTCCTGGCGAGCGCTCACGCGCGGGTCAGCGGCCGTCGCATCACGGCACACGTCAACACCGGCACCGTCGACACGCGCTACGTGAAGACCGTTCCCGGCTACTGCTACGGCCCGATCCCCGGAAACATCCACGGCACCGACGAGTGGGTCGACATCGACAGTCAGGTGCAGACCGCGACGGTCGTCGCCTTGTCAACCGCAGCATGGACCGCGTGAGGAGCAGCAGATGAGCAGCCCAACGATCCGCGCCGCGACCGACGTCGGCGGCACGTTCACCGACCTCGTCTACTTCTCGACCGACCCCGACACCGGGCGCCAGTCGATCGTCACCGGAAAGTCCGACACCACGCCGCCGGAGTTCGAACGGGGCGTGATGAACGTGATCGCCAAGAGCGGCGTGGCGCTTGCGGAGATCGAGTTCCTCGCCCACGGGACGACGATCGTCATCAACGCGCTGACCGAGCGCAAGGGCGTGAAGACCGCTCTCATCACGACCGCCGGCTTCCGCGACTCGCTGGCGATCGCCCGCGGCAACCGGCCCGACTTCTTCAATCTGCACTACGAGAAGCCCGAGCCGTTCGTGCCCCGCTACCTGCGCCGCGAGGTGCCGGGGAGGATGGGCCAGACGGGCGTCGAGCGCTCGCCGCTGGAGCTCGACGTGCTGCCGGGAATCCTCGACGACTTTCGCGCCGAGGAGGTCGAAGCGGTCGCGATCTGCCTGCTGCACGCCTACGCCAACCCGGCCCACGAGGTCGCGGTGCTGGAGCGGGTGCGGGAGCTGGCGCCCGATCTGGCGGCCGTCGCCTCCCACCAGATCAGCCGCGAGTGGCGGGAGTACGAGCGGACGAGCACGACCGTGCTCTCGGCCTACATCCAGCCGGTCGCCGAGCGCTACCTCGGCCGGCTCGCCGACCGGTTGACCGACGACGGCTTCGACGGGCAGCTGTACATCATGCAATCCAACTGCGGGGTCGATTCGGTCGACAAGACCAAGGAGATCCCGATCACGATGGTCGAGTCGGGACCCTCGAGCGGCTTCTGGGCCGCCGCGGAGCTCGGCCGGCTGATCGGCGAGCCCAACGTGCTCGCGCTCGACATCGGCGGCACGACGGCGAAGTGCTCGCTGATCGAGGGCGGCAACGTCCGGATCGTCTCTGACTACTGGATCGAGCAGAGCCGCAAGTCGGCCGGATATCCGATCCAGACGCCGGTCGTCGACCTCGTCGAGATCGGCAACGGCGGCGGCAGCATCGCCTGGGTCGACGACTTCGCCAAGCTGCACGTGGGTCCGCAGTCGGCCGGCGCGATGCCGGGTCCCGCGTCCTATGGCCGCGGTGGGACCGCGGCGACGACGACCGATGCGAACCTCGCCCTGGGCAGGATCAACCCCGACTACTTCTGCGGCGGGGAGATCGAGGCCGACATGGGAGCCGTGTGGAGCTCGCTGGAGGAGGTCGCCCGCGGGCTCGGGGTGCAGACGACCGAGGCCGCCCGCGGCGTGGTCCGCATCGCCAACAACAACATGATCAACGCGCTCAAGCTGGTGTCGGTCAACCGGGGATATGACCCGCGTGACTTCACCCTGGTCGCGTTCGGAGGTGGCGGCGCGATGCACGCGGTCGCGCTGGCGACCGAGCTCGGCATCAAGCGCGTGGTGATCCCGTTCGCCGCCGACGTGTTCTCCGCCTGGGGGATGCTGATGAGCGACCTGCGGCGTGACTACTTCGTGACGCGGCTGATGCGCCTGGAGCCGGGCAACGCCGGCGCGATCGAGTCGCTGCTGCACGAGGTGGTCGACGGCGCCAACGCCCAGTTCGCCGCCGAGGGCGTGGACGCCGGCTCGGTCCGCTTCCAGCGGTTCGGCAAGCTGCGCTATGAGAACCAGGAGCACAGCGTCGAGGTGCCGTTGCCCGACGGCACGCTCAGCGCGGAGGCGATCGACGCGTTCGTCGCGGCCTTCCACGAGTCCTACGAGCGCGAGTACACCTACCGCCTGGACGCTCCGGTCGAGTTCGTCGGCACCCACGTGGTGGCCATCGCGGAGATCGGCAAGCTCGCGCCGGTGCCGCTGCAGGCAACCGGGCGCAGCCTCGACGACGCTCGTAAGGGCACCCGCACGGTCGACTTCGCGACCGAGGGGATCCATGAATCAGACATCTACACCGGCGAACAACTGGAGCCCGGCATGCACTTCAGCGGCCCGGCGATCATCGAGACCAAGGGCTCGACGATCGTCATCCACCCCGGCAACGCGGCCACCATCGACGCCTTCGGCAACACGATCATCGAGGTGAACCCGTGAGCGTCCAGGAGCTGACCGCCGCCGACCAGATCACCCTGGAGATCATCCAGGAGGGGCTGCAGGCCACCAGCGACGAGATGTTCGCCGCCTACCGCAAGACCGCGATGAGCGCGATCATCTACGAGGTGCTGGACATGGGCACCGGCATCACCGACGCGGCCGGCAGCCTCGCCGCATCGGGCGCCGGCATTCCCGCGTTCGTCGGCGTGCTCGACAAGGCGGTGGCCCGGGTGATCGAGGTCAACGGGATCGACGCCGTCCATCCCGGCGACTGCTTTGTCACCAACGACCCGTACTACGGCGGCGTCACCCACCTCAACGACGTCGTGCTCTGCCTTCCGGTGTTCGCCGGCGAGCGCCTGATCGCGTGGACCGCGACGATCGCGCACTTCAACGACGTCGGCGGCATGGTGCCGGGATCGATCTCCGGAGACGCGACCCAGATCTTCCAGGAGGGCCTGCGACTGCCGGCGATCAAGCTCATCGACCGCGGCGAGCCGATCGCCTCGGTGTTGGAGATCATGTACGTCAACAGCCGCCTCCCGGACTTCCTGGAGGGCGACCTGTGGGCGGGGATCGCCGCGGTCCGCCTCGGCGAGAAGCGGCTGGTGGAGATGGCCGAGAAGTACGGGCTCGAGCTGTTTCTCAGCGCCGTCGAGGCCTACATGGACTTCGGCGAGCGAACGGTGCGCCACGCGCTGGCCGGTCTGCCCAAGGGCCGGTTCTCGCTGTCGGAGGAGCAGGACGACGGGCGCATCTTCAGCGCCACGATCGAGGTCGCCGACGACCGGTTCGTCGTCGATCTGCGCGACAACCCACCGCAGGACACCGGTCCCAACAACGCAGTCCGCGACGGCATGATCGTGGCCGCCCAGATGCTGTTGATGAACGTCGCCGACATCGGCGTCGCCAACGCCGGCTCGCTGCGCCCGCTGCAGGTGCTCACCACGCCGGGCACGGTGTGCGACGCCCAGGAGCCGGCCGCGATGGCGATCTACTACGAGATCGAGATGCGCTTCTACGACGTGATGCTCCGCTGTCTGGCGCCCCACATGGGCCGGCGGCTGCCGGCGGGCGGGTTCTCGTCGATCTGCGGCACGTTCATCGGCGGGCCGCACCCGGACACCGGTCGGCACTTCACGATCGTCGAGCCGCAGATCGGCGGCTGGGGCGGTTCGGCACTGCGTGACGGCAACAGCGCGATGTTCAGCCCGTTTCATGGGGACACGTTCAACTGCCCCGCGGAGGTGGCCGAGAGCCGCTACGGGCTGTTCGTCGATCAGCTCGCGTTCAACGAGGGTCCCGGCGGCGAGGGCGAGCACCGCGGCGGCAACGGGATCGTGCTCGACTACCGCGTGCGCGGGGACGGCTGCTTCATCACCGTCTCCTACACCCGCTACAAGCATCTGCCGTGGCCGCTTGAGGGCGGGCACGAGGGCTCACCCAACTTCGTGGAGGTGTTCCGCGCCGACGGCGGGCACGAGGAGTTCGCCGTGGTGACGGCGCTGACCGTCAACGAGGGCGACGTGATCCGCATCCACACCGGCAACGGCGCCGGCTACGGGGATCCGAGGGACCGGGCGCGTGAGCTCGTGCAGGCCGACCTCCGCGACGGGTTGGTCGACGCGGCGGTCGCCCGCGAGGTCTACGGGGTGACGTGAGCGGTCAGGGAGACGGTGCCGGCCCGCCGGCCGGCGCCGGGGTGATCGCCGGCGCGGATCCGATCACCCTGGAGATCATCCAGGCGTCGCTGCAGGCGATCGGCGATGAGATGTTCGCCGCGCTGCGCAAGACGGCGATGAGCGCGATCATCTACGAGGTCCTGGACGCGGGCGCCGCGATCACCGACCCCGACGGCAACCTCGCCTCCGCGGGCGCCGGCATCCCCACCTTCGTCGCGGTGCTCGACAAGGCGGTCAAGCGGGTCATCGAGCTGCACGGGCTCGCCTCGATCTCCCCCGGCGACGTGTACGTCACCAACGACCCGTTCTACGGCGGGGTGACCCACCTCAACGACGTCGTGCTCGTCCTGCCCGTGTTCTGCGACGGCATGCTGATCGCCTGGACGGCGACGATCGCGCACTTCAACGACGTCGGCGGGATGGTCGCCGGCTCGATCTCGGCGGAGGCGAGCGAGATCTTCCAGGAGGGACTGCGGCTGCCGGCGGTCAAGCTCGTCGACGCCGGCGAGCCGATCGGCTCGGTGTTTGAGATCATGCGCGTCAACAGCCGCCTGCCGGACTTCCTGCGCGGCGACCTGTGGGCGGAGATCGCCTGCGTCCGGCTCGGGGAGCGACGGCTCGTCGAGCTCGCTCGCAAGTACGGGATCGACGCGTTCCTGCTCGCCGTCCAGCAGTTGCTGGAGCACGGCCGGCAGGTGATGCTGCGGGCGCTGGCGGGTCTGCCGGCCGGCTACTTCGCATGCGAGGAGGAGCAGGACAACGGGACGATCTTCCGGGTCGGGGTGGAGATCACCGACAGCGAGTTCATCGTCGACCTGCGCGGGAACCCGCCCCAGGACCGAGGCTCGGCCAACGTCTCCCGCGACGGCTCGCTGATCGCCGCCCAGATCGCGCTGATGAACATCGCCGCGATCGACGGATCCGCGAACGCCGGCCATTTCGCGCCGCTGCGGCTGATCACCGAGCCGGGGACGGTGTTCGATCCCGCGCCGACGGCGGCCTGCTCGATCTACTCCGAGGTGCGGATCCGCATGTCCGATCTCATCTTCCGGTGCCTCGCCCCCGTGCTCGGCGACCGCCTGCCCGCCGGCGGGTTCTCCTCGATCTGCGGGACGTTCATCTCCGGTCCCCACCCGGACTCGGGTCGGCACTTCACGATCGTGGAGCCGCAGGTCGGCGGCTGGGGCGCCTCTGCCCGGCGCGACGGCAACGACGCGATGTTCAGCGCCTTTCACGGCAACACCTTCAACTGCCCGGCGGAGATCGCCGAGGCGCGCTACGGGATGATCGTCGAGCGACTGGCGCTCGCCGACGACGAGGACGGCGGCGAAGGCCGCTTCCGCGGAGGCACGGGGATCGTGCTGGAGTACCGGATCCGCGGCGACGGCTGCATCTTCACCTGCGCCTACACCCGCAGTCGCCATCCGCCCTGGCCGATCGACGGCGGCCGGCCCGGCTCCCTGAACTACGCGGAGATCGTGCGCACCGATGGTTCGATCGAGCGCTACGCCGTCGTCACCGGGGTCGGGTTGCGTGTCGGGGACATCATCCGGATCCACACCGGTACGGGCGCCGGATACGGCGACCCGCGCGAGCGCGCCCCAGAGCTCGTGCGCGCCGACATCCGGGATGGGCGGGTCAGCGAGGCGCGGGCGCGAGCGGTGTATGGCCCGACGGTGTGAAGCGGGCGCGGCTCAAGCCGCCCAGGTCGGCCGCCGATAGACCCGCCATGGGTGACGTCGTACCTGCCGGTCCTGTCGACAGACGTCGAGGTGGCACGCGATGAGCTCGTCCTCCTCCCCACAGCCCGCTGGACGCCCGTACACGGTTCGTCCGTACAACCAGCGCATGGCCAGACGGGTGGCCCGCCGGGCTCATGTCGACGGCGAAGGTGCGGTGGCCGTCGCGTTCACCTTCAACAACCTCGCCACCACGGTCATCCTCTCGGTGATCGTCGACGTCCTGAAGTACGTGCCCATCATCGGTACCTACCTCGACCTTGCGGTCAGCATCCTCGCGTTCTACTTCCACCGGATCGTGCTGGTGACCGACCAGAACGTCTATGTGTTCCGCGACTGGCCACTGCATTTCCCGGGCAAGCTGCTGATGAAGCAGGAGCGGGGACCGGGTGTCGTGCAGCTCGGCGCTCCCAGCCCCTCGTCGTCATCGTTCATGCGCTTCATCCGGCGCGGTCAGCTGACCTTCCAGGACGGAACGATCGTGTATCACTCGTTCATCTTCATCCGCCGAGCGCGGTACATCGCACAGGAAGCCAATCTGCCCGCAGGCCGGTAGCGCCTGCTGCGGATGATCTTTTCACCGACCCGTGCTGCAAGCAGATCTCCACGTGGGTCCTCGTGGAGAACCACGTCGGTCCTCCCGGCTGGCCGGAGCGCGGCGCGAGCCGCGCCAAGGTGCTGCGGATTTGCAGTGATCTGTGTCACCTCAGTGACAACTCTGCGGCGCGTCTGCATCAATCACGCCGGTCGCCACCACAGGGGCACCGAGCGCACGTACGGTCCGAGCCGCATGACGAAATTGCTCGACCAGCGAACCGCGATCCGTCTTCTTCGCAACGACGGATGGACGCAGGCCCGGGGCGGCAAGCACGTGGTCAAGATGGTCAGAGACGGCCGACGTCCGGTGACGCTCCCCCACAATCGCGGAGAGTCATACGGCAAGGGCCTGTCGGCAGCGATCGTCAGGCAGGCCGGCCTCACAACGACAAAGGGCAGCAGATGCATCTCACGGTCGTCATCCATCAAGACGGAACGGAGTACTGGTCGGAGATCGCCGACCTCCCGGGATGCTTCGCCTCAGGCCGAACGCTGACCGAGCTCCATGACGCTCTGGGTGAGGCCGTCGGCCTGTACCTATGGGACACCCCAGCGGTGATCGAGCCAAGCGAGCTCCCCGTCGGCGCGACCGAGGTTGAGGCACGCCCCGCCCCGTGATCGGTCGGGTGATCAGCGGGCGGCGATGACGCCGGCCTCCACCGCCGGGGCCGCATAGGCGGCGGCGAGGCTCGCCACTGTCTCGTGGGCGTTCAGACCGCTCGGGTTCGGCACCACCCACAGGGCCGCGCCCGACCAATGAGCCTGCTGCTCAGGCGTCTGCGGCT
>CAZZYU010000041.1:0-24858 GCA_964658375.1 uncultured Acetobacteraceae bacterium
CCCGGGCGGCGGCGATCGACCGCCGCAGGCCGCGGCTGCTGGCCCGGCTGGCGATCAGCGCGACTGTCTGCGACTGACGGGCGCGCGCCAGCGCGCGCTGCCGGGCGGCCAGCAGCACGTTCATCCCGGCCAGCGCCCGGGCGCGGATCGCGGTCGCGTGGGTGACGCGGGTGTCGGTGCGGGTCAGCGACGTCAGTCGGGTCTCCGCCTGCGCCGCCCGGCTCCGGGCGGTCGCGGTGAACGAGATCAGGCTCTGCTGCTCGTGCTCGGCGCGGCCGAGGAAGTCGAGCTGGTCAAGCAGCGCGTCGAAGCCGCGCGCGTCGAGCACGACCGTCATCAGGTCCGGCCGGGCGGTCTCATAGCGGGAGCGCAGCTGGGCGCCGAGCAGGAGCCGGGCCCCGGCCAGCCGGCGGCGCAGCACCGTCAGTCGGACGCGCTCATCGACGAGCTCATGGGTGACCCGAGTCAGCTCGGCGCGCTCCCGGGCCAGCTCGTCAGACGCCGTCGCCTCACGCCCCTGCACAAGCGTGATCTGGCCGTTGAGCGAGCCGATCAGCCGGTTGAGGGTTGCGATCGACGCGCTCAGGGTGCGCTGGCGGATCTGCTGGGCGCCGAGCTGGGAGTTCAGCTCACCCAGGCCGGCGGCCGCGCGGGAATGCGATGGGGACAGCGTGAGCGTCATGACGACCGCGACCGCGACGGCTGTGGCGACGACGAGCCCGTGGCGAAGCGGGTGGATGCGCGAGCGGAGGTCCATGGCGGCAGACCGCCCGTCAGTGAAAGACCCCTCGGGCCTGAAGGGAACGCCGCGGCCGCCGCGACCATACCATCCGCCCCGCGTGGTCCGGCAGCGCACGGCGGGCTGCACGTTCTGTCCCAGATCGTCGCAATAGCCTGGAGAGGCGGATCTGTGAAAGGAGCGGCATCGAGATGTCACGTGCGGTGAGATTTGACGAGTACGGCGCGACCGACGTCCTGCGGGTCGACGATGTCCCCGATCCCCAGCCCGGCGCCGGGCAGCTGGTGGTGCGCGTCAAGGCGGCGGCCATCAACCCCGGCGAGGCCAAGATCCGGGAGGGGGCGCTGCACGAGCGCTTCCCGGCGACGTTCCCGTCGGGCGAGGGCAGCGACTTCGCCGGTGTCGTGGAGAAGGTCGGTCCCGGCGCCGGGCCGTTCGCGGTCGGCGACGAGCTGATCGGCTGGACCGACGCACGGGCCAGCCATGCCGAGCTGGTGCTCGTCAGCGCGCAGAATGTCACCCCCAAGCCGCCCGCCGTCCCCTGGGAGGTTGCCGGGTCGCTGTTCGTCGCCGGGGCGACGGCGTGGGCGGCGGTCCGGGCGGCCGGCGTCTGCGACGGGGACACGGTCGTGGTGTCGGGCGCGGCCGGCGGGGTGGGGGTGTTCGCCGTCCAGCTCGCCGCCCGCACGGGTGCGTCGGTGATCGGGCTGGCCGGGGAGTCCAATCACGCGTGGCTGCGTGACCACGGCGTGATCCCGGTGCGCTACGGCGAGGGCGTGGCGCAGCGGATCGCGGCCGCGGCGCCCGCCGGCGTCGACGCGTTCGTCGACCTCCATGGCGACGGCTACGTCGAGCTCGCGCTGCAGCTGGGAGTGGCTCCCGAGCGGATCGACACGGTGGCCGACTTCGCCGCCGCGCAGAAGCATGGGGTCAAGGTCGAGGGCAGCGCCGCCGGCGCGAGCGCGGCGACGCTCGCCCAACTGGCCGGCCTGATCGCCGTGGGCCAGCTCGAGGTGCCGATCGCCGCGACCTATCCGCTTGACCGGGTGCGTGACGCCTACGACCGGCTCGCCTCCGGTCACATCCTGGGCAAGATCGTCCTGCTCCCGTGACCCCGGGCGCCGCCGCGTGATGTGGGTCCAGCGGGCGATCAGGCTCGAGGCCCGGCCGCGCGGCTTTCACCTGATCACGCGGGAGGTGCGCGACGCCCTGCCCGAGCTCTCGCAGATGGCGGTCGGGATGCTGGCGCTGCTCATCCAGCACACCTCGGCCTCGCTGGCGCTCAACGAGAACGCCTCTCCGGACGTGCGCCGCGACTTCGAGAGCTGGTTTGACGAGGCGGTGCCCCAGCGCGCTCCCTACTGGACCCACACGCTCGAGGGCGACGACGACATGCCCGCGCACATCAAGGCGGCGCTGCTGGGTCCGTCGCTGACCCTGCCGATCTCACGGGGGCAGCCCGCACTGGGGACCTGGCAGGGGATCTATCTCTGCGAGCACCGCGACCGCGGGGGACCGCGGACGATCGTCGCCACCGCCTGGGGCGAGTCCGCGCCCGAGCACAACTAGCGTCAGCGACCCGTCCAGACCGGCGCGCGCTTCTGCGCGAACGCGGTCGCCCCCTCCCGGGCGTCCTGGGAGTCGAAGATCGGCCCGGCGATCGCCTGCTGGCGCTCGAAGAACTCGGCGTCGGGCCAGTCCAGGGACTCGTTGAGGATCCGCTTGCTGCCGGCGATCGCCAGCGGCGCGTTGACCGCGATCGCGCCGGCCAGCTCCAGCGCCGTCTCCAGCGCCTCGCCGGGCTCGCAGAGCCGGTTGACCATCCCGAGCTCGTGAGCGCGCTGCGCGAGGATCGGATCGCCGGTGAGCGCCATCTCCATCGCCACCGCGCGAGGCAGCAGCCGCGGCAGGCGCAGCAGCCCACCGCCGGCGGCGACCAGCGACCGCTTGACCTCCGGGATCCCCAGCTTGGCCCCCCGCCCCGCGACGATCAGATCGCAGGCGAGCGCCACCTCCAGGCCGCCGGCGACGGCGAACCCCTCGATCGCGGCGATCAGCGGCTTGGCCGCCGCCCGCTGCGTGATCCCGGCAAACCCGCGGTCGGCGAACCACGGCCGCTCGCCGGTGATGAACGCCTTGAGGTCCATGCCGGCGCAGAAGCCCGTGCCGGCGCCCGTGACGATGCCGACCGCGAGGCCGTCGTCGGCGTCCAGCGCGTCCAGCGCGCGCCCGATGCCCTCCGCGACGGCGGCGTTGACCGCGTTGCGCTGCTCGGGGCGGTTGATGGTGATCACGAGCACCCGGTCGCGGCGCTCGCGCAGGACGACGGAGTCGCTCACGCCACGAACAGGGTCAGCTCGGGCTCACGTTCGCCGCGCAGCACCGCGAGGTCGACCTCGACGCACGCGATCCCGCGCGCCTGGGCCAGGACCCGCGCCTGCGGCTTGATCGACTGGGCGGCCAGCAGCCCCCGGCACTGGGCAAACGCGGGATCCAGTCGCAGGCGCTCCAGGTAGCGCCCGAGCTGCTCGACGGCGTCGATCCCGGCGACTCGCTTGATCTCGACCGCGATCCAGGCGTCGTGTTCGTCGCGGCACATGAGATCGACCGGGCCGATGTCGGTCGGCCACTCCCGGCGCACGAGGCGAAAACCGTCGCCGCACCAGTGCGGCTGGGCTGCCAGCAGCTCCTGCAGGTCGGCCTCGACGCCGTCCTTGGCCAGCGCGTGGTCGGCATCGGACGGGTGAGCGGGGGCCATCTCGATCGTCGAGTCAGAGATCACCTCATGCAGCTCGATCTCAAGCCGGTCCTCGCTGGAGCCGGCGTGCTTGCGCACGATCAGGCGATCGCCGAGCTCCTCGATCACGGTCGGCGGCGTCATCCAGTTCAGCGGCTTGACGCTCTGGCTTCCGTGATCAGACCACACCATGAACGTGCCGTCGGCCTTGGTCATCAGCAGGCGCGTGGCCTCGCCCAGGTGGGTCGTCAGACGGCCGGTGTAGTCGATCGAGCAGCGGGCGACCATCAGGCGCATGGCCACAGCGTAGGTTCCCCGGCGGATCGACGACAGCACCCCGCCGCGCGCGGTGCGGTGACGGCTTTTCTATGATCTGGTGTGATGCGCAACCAGCTTCGCCCCCTGTTCGACCGCATCGTCATCAAGGAGCTTGATCCCGACCGGATCCGGCGCTCGGGCCTGCTCGTGCCCCCCGGCTCCGACGAGCCGCCGCCCCAGCAGGGGATCGTCCTCGCCGTCGGCCCGGGCCTTGACTGGTGGGAGCACGTCGGCGTGCGGATGCCGGTCAAGCCCGGAGACCACGTCGTCTTCCCCTCCTCGGCGGGCGCGTGGGTCGAGGTCGAGGAGGAGCGCCTGCTCGTCTGCCGCGTCGGTGAGCTGCTGGGTGTGCTGGAGCAGCTGCAGCGCTGCCCGGCGTGCGCCGACCGCCGGCTGGCACCGATGGAGTCCTGCCCGGTCTGCGGGCGGGAGGGCTCGGTCGCCTCTCCGTGAGATCGCGGTAGGGTCCCGGGCCTGATGGGGACCGGTATGAGAACCAGGCTGGCCGTCTTGATGGTGGTCGCGGTCGGGCTGCTGCTCGGCGCCGCCACCGCGTCGGCGTCCTCGCTGGTGGTCAATCGCCTCTCGCTGGACTCCTACAGCCCGACCACGCAGGACCGCACGCCGGCACTGCGCAGCCGACGCCTGACCAAGGGCAAGCTCTACGTGGCCACGGTGCAGGGCACGCTCAGCTACTACGCCGCCGTCGACTACCTGGCGATCCAGGCACCGTTCATCGTCGTCTGCGGCCGCTCGCTGCCGGCGCCGCTGTTCTCATCGCGGGGCGGCTCGGGCCGCGTCTCCAACGACGCCGAGTTCATCCTCTCCCAGCCACTGACCACCGGCAGCTGCACGTCGCTGGCGCTGCCCCGCAAGTGGCCGAACTTCCAGGTCAACAACGGCTTCGGATGGGGACATCCCGCGCTGCTCAGCGCGCATGGTGTCACCCGCCCCACGGCGTCGCACACCTACGACTTCGCGATCGTCGGACAGGGCCGACCGGTGCGCTTTGACCTGCTTGATCCCGACACCCGCGACGACTACGGCAGCCTTCACATCACGCTGCGCCGGGCCGTCAGCTCCGACTGCGCCGGTCAGGGCTATCGGGCGTTCGCGCTCAAGCGCCGCGCGGTCTGCCTCGGCTCGACCGCGGCGACGACGGGCACGATCCCCAAACCGGCGCGCGTCAGGCCGCTCGCGCTCGATCAGGCCGCGGTGGGCCAGGTGCTGCGCGACGACGATCTCCCGACCGAGCCCAATCTGCAGGTGCCCTCCGGCGCGCTGACCGCGTCGCAGTTCGCCGGCCTCACCGCCACCGGCGCCGCCGCTTCGCGCCGCGAGGCCGCGTCGCTGACCAGCGACGGCTTCGTCTCCGGGGCGGTCAGCGAGTTCGCCGGGCCGGGCATGCCGACGATCACGTCGACGGCGGTCGACCTGCGCACCGCCGCCGGCGCCCGAGCGGTCGCGGCCGTCGAGCGTCGGCTGGCGATCGGCCAGGCGCCCGCCGGCGCCACGGCGACCAGCGGGCCCGACGCGGCGGTGCCCGGCGCCCAGATCGTCACCTTCACTCCGCAGGGCACGGCCCGCGGTGGCGTGGAGCTCGTCGTCGCCTCCGGCCGCCGCGTCGCGACGCTGCGCGCGGTGCAGACCCCCGACGCGGTCACCGCATCGACGTATGAGGCGCTGCTCAACGCGGCGCTGGCCCGCGGCTGACCGGCGTCAGGCTGGCCCTGCGACTGGCCGGCGTCAGGCGGCGGCGCTGCGCTGCGCCAGGCCGCGTGGCGCGGCGGCCTCAAGCCGGCTGAGCAGGTCGGAGACCTCAGGGTCGGCGCCGAGGGCCAGCGCGCGCCGGCAGGCCTCCTCGCATTCGCCGAGCCGGTCGGTGCGGGCCAGCGCGTGCGCGTAGGTCGACCACGCCTGCGAGGACGTCGGGTCGACCTGGGTGGCCGCCTCGGCGGCGGAGACCTCGGCGCCGACGTCGCCGGCCAGGTGGTAGGCGAGCGTGAGGTCGAGCAGGCCGTCGAGCGACGGGCCCGACAGCCGGGCCCGCTCCAGGGCCGCGATCGCCGCCGACCGGTCGTTGAGACGCAGTCGCAGCCGGCCCAGCCGCTCCCAGGCCGAGGCATCGGCGGGCGCGCGCTCGGCCGCGCGGTGGGCCGCGTCGGCGGCGAGGTCGACGGCGCCCATGTCCTCATAGATGCGCGACGCGTAGCGCTCGGGGGTCGGCCGGTCGGTCTCCACCCGAGCCCAGTCACGGACCGTGCGCGCCGCCGCCGGCAGGTTGCCGGCCTGCCAGAAGGCCGCCGTGAGCAACCGCAGCACCGCGGGATTCTCGGGCTCGGCGTCCCGCGCGTAGACGAGCCGCTGGGCGGCCAGCGGGGCGTCGCCCTCGGCCAGCGCGTGCTGGGCGGCGGTCATGAAGCGCTGCACCCGGTCAGCCGCCGCGTCGGGCGTGGAGAAGTCGACGAACTGCAGCGAGCCCGCGGGGATCGTCCGGATCCCGACCGAGAAGGTGACGCGCGCCCACTGCTGGGAGGCCTCCTCGTCGCCGGAGAAGTAGATCCCGGTGACCGTGCCCACGCCCCACTCCGGATAGGAGATGCAGCGGGCGTAGCGATGCACGACTGAGTGATCGGGCACGCGCGAGCCAAACGGATCGTGCTTGGCCCGCTCCTCGGCGTGCTCGCGTTCGCGCTGCTCATTCTCATACGCGCGCCGGCCGGCGTCCTCCCGGGCGCGGCGCGTGGCGGCCGCCGAGGCCCGCACGGCGTTGCGGCTGACGCTTCCTCCGCGCGACGCCTCGGCCAGCCGCTCGAGCTCGTCGGCGGCCTGGTTGATCGCCTGCAGGTGGCGCTGGTGCTCGTGTCGGCGACCCGGCGGAGCGATGTCGGGATGCCAGCGCTTGGCCATCCTGCGCCGGGCGAGCTGCACCGTGCGCTGGTCGAAGGGCGGCTCGAGCTCAAGCAGGAGCAGCGCGGCTTCGACATCGAGAATCCGAGGCACCGATCGCACGTTAGCGGGGCAGGCCAGGGTCAAGTCGCGCAATGACCGTCCGGACGTGGCCTCAGTTGCAACAACTTAGTCTCATTTGTTGTCCGAGACGCAATGTGGACGTACGGTCGACCCATGGTCACGCAGCGCTCGACGAACCGCTCGCGCGTCGTGCTGCTCGTGGCGGCGGTGGCGGCGCTGCTGGCGGCGGGGCTCGGACCGCTGTTCCTGCTCGCGATCGTGGCCCCGCGGCCACGGTCGCGCTCGGGGTGCGGGTCCGCGGCCTCGTCCTCCCCGACGGCCCCCGCGGGGACGATCGCGCTGTCGCCCGCGGGCGCCGGAGCCCGGGTCGGCGCCAGCGAATACGGCGGTCCGGGCGATCCCAGCAGCGGCACGGTCGGGTCCTCGGGCGTCGATCTGCAGACCCACCCCGACAGCTACGCCGAGCTGGGCGGACTCAGCTTCCAGAGCGCCACCGCGATGGGCGGACTGCCCTACGAGACTCCGCTGCGCATCACCTGGGGCGCGCACTCGGCGATCGCCTACAAGCGCGACATCGGCTTCGGAGGCGGTCCGATCGACGGGCTGCCCCGCGTCATCGACCTGTGGTGGGGGCTGGCCGGCGCGCTGGGCATCCCCTACGAGGCCGGGCGGTGGTCCGGTCCGGTGCGGATCGAGCGCCCGCCGGCGGCGGGAGCGGGCAACGTGCTGGGCCAGTCGGCGTCGATGGCGGCCGCGCTTCCGGCAACCGCCGGCTCCGATCTCGATCCGGCGCCCTGCGGCCCTGGCGCCACCCCCGCGGGCGGGACGGCTCCCGCCCCCGTGACCAGCGGCCCGCGGGCGCGGCTGCTGGCCGACGGGCAGGCGGCCGCACCCGCCTCCGCGCCGGCGGCGGTCAAGCAGATCATCGCCGCCGGCAACCAGATCGTCGGCAGGCCCTACCTCTACGGCGGCGGCCACGGGACGCCGCTGGATCAGATCGCGCCCGCCTATGACTGCTCCTCCAGCGTCGAGCACCTGCTCTGGGGCGGCGGCCTGCTGCCCGTCGATTTCGACGCCGACTCGGCGACGCTTGAGTCCTTCGGCGCCCCCGGCCCCGGGCGCTGGGTGACGCTCTACGCCAGCGCCGACCACGTCTTCATGTACGTGGCCGGAGTGCGCTGGGATACGCACAACGCCGCCGGCCCCGGCGACGGCTCGTCGGGGATCGGGTGGCACCCCCTGGTCCGGGAGTCCGACGGCTTCGTGGCCCGTCATCCGGTGGGGCTGTGACGGCGCGCCGGCGCGTGACCCGGCTGGCGGCCGGTGGGCTGCTCGCGCTGGCGCTGGGCGGCTGTTCGCTCAGTCCGCCAGGGGCGTCCGAAGCGCCGTCGAGCGCGTTGGCGACGACCCCCGCCACGGCCGCGGCCACCACCTCGACTCCCAGCGCCGCGGCCACCACGTCGACTCCGCGCCCCGCGGCCGCGCTCGCCCAGGCCCGACGCACCCACGAGTACCCGACGCCGACGGTCCGCCAGTCGGTGGTGGGCGGCTGGCGGAGCCCCGGCCAGGCCGCGGAGGTGTTCGCGGCGACCTACGTCAACTGGAGCGCGAGGACGGTCGTCGCCCGGCTGCGCGGCCTGGCCCAGGTGAGCGTCGGCCAGGCGCGGTCGGCGATGTCACAGGCGGCCGCCGAGATCGCGCGCGACCAGGAGCTCCGGCGCGGCGGGATCGCCAACTCCGGGACGATCGAGGCGATCGCGCCGGTGGCCGGGCAGCGGCACCGGTACGTCGTGG
Organism: uncultured Acetobacteraceae bacterium; assembly: GCA_964658375.1. Classification (GTDB taxonomy): domain Bacteria; phylum Actinomycetota; class Thermoleophilia; order Solirubrobacterales; family Solirubrobacteraceae; genus Palsa-465. The sequence continues at coordinate 8,562 of CAZZYU010000041.1, forward strand.
TCACCCGGGAGCGCACGACCGCGGCCCGCGACAACGCCTACCGGGGCCTGGCACCGGCCTGGCACGTGTCGGTGGCGACGGTCACGCGGATGGCCGACGGGCTGTGGGTGGTGAGCGGGTGGCAGCCTGAGAACTGACGGACTCACGAGGCGTCGGGGTCGCCCGCGCAGGTGCCGCTGCCGTAGAAGGCGCACCATCCCTCACGGGGCTGACCGGCGGCGTCGACCAGGCCCGAGTCCCAGTTGGGCGTGCTCTGAAACTGATACCAGAACAGGTGGGTGATCGGCACGGCCGCGGCGACGGTCGGCAGCGCGAAGAACGCGGCCGCGGCCAGTGCCTGGTGGACGGGCTGGCCGTTGAGGCAGGCGCCCAGCGTGCCGGCGAGGTCGACGCCGCTCGCCGGGCAGTCACCGCCCGGCTGATGGTCGGTCAGCACGGTTCCGGCCTCGGTGATCCACAGGCTGCGCGCGCGGCCGCCGGTATCGGCGGCCAGCGCCTGGTCAAAGCCCGCCAGCTGAGACGCCGTCGGTCCGGCGTAGGCGCGGGCGACGTCTCCGTAGTCGTGAGCCGACCAGGTGGCCGGGAAGTCGGCCCCGGTCATCACCCGGGAGAGCTGGGTCACGTAGGCGCCGAGATAACTGGGAGCGGGGTGCATGAACGCCCCCGCGATCACGGTGTCCTGGGAGTGGCCGGCGAACTGATCGATCTCCTGGGTGGCGATCGCGTCGTCGCAGGCCGCCTTGGCAGCGCCGTCGGGCTGGCCGGCCGGCGTGACCGCGCAGCTGTCGGCCTGGGCGCCGTCCAGGCTGCGATACACGGAGAAGCCGTCGGGCTCGTTGAACGCCTCCCACAGATGCGGCTGCTCCCATTCGGGCAGGCGGCTGACGGCGTCGAGGATTCCCTGCACCCCGCAGCGGTACTCCCAGTAGCCGCCGACGGTCGTCGGGTCGGGCGCCGGCTGATCCCAGGGGGGCATCGCGTGCGGGCTGCCGTAGCCGCTGATCGCGACCAGCGGGGTCAGGCTCTCGGCTCGCGCTTCGATCAGGCCCGCCATCAGGTCGTTCAACGATTGCCCGGCGGGATGCGCGCGGCCGGCGAGATCCTGCCATGACCGGGTCAGCGCCCGTGAGTACACGCATCCCGGGGACGTCGTCGAGCCGTTCCACTCCTGCACGGCGTCGTAGGAGACGAACAGGCGGACCTCACTGACCCGGTGCGCGCTCGCCGGCGCGGTCAATCGCTCAAACAGCGGCGTGTCGAAGTAGCCGGCCATCGCCGACAGATCGCAGTGAGCGGCGCCCGCGTCACAGCAGGACGCCACCCCCGGGCTGCAGCGCGCGTACGCGCCCGCGGCGTCGCCGATCCCGTAGGTCACCGCCGCCCCGGCCCGGGCGGGCAGCGCCCAGGCGACGCTCGCCACGCAGACGGCAGCGCAGATCGCGGCCTGTCTCAGCGTCCGCTTCATCGAAAGCCTCGCGCGTCTGAAGTCGTCGGCGCCGCCCCGGATCGCCGCGCCAACCTGACAATCGGAGAGTAGCGAGCCGGGTGCCCGCGCGGACGCGCTTTGCCGACCGCACCTATCCTGCACTGTCTGAGCGGACCGCCGTCTCCCGCTGAGCAACCCGAGATAACCCGCAAGTCAAAGGCAGCCCGCGTTCATGAGCTTTTCTGAGAATGAGTTCCTGTTCACCTCGGAGTCGGTCACCGAGGGCCACCCCGACAAGGTGGCCGACCAGATCTCCGATGGCGTGCTGGACGCCGTGCTGCGTGACGACCCGCTGGGCAGGGTGGCCTGCGAGACGCTGGTCAACACCGGTCTGGTCGTCGTCTCGGGTGAGATCTCGACCGACACCTACGTCGACATCCAGGACATCGCGCGTTCCACGATCGAGCGCATCGGCTACACCGACGCGAACTTCGGCTTTGACTACAAGACCTGCGCGGTCATCAACACGATCGACAAGCAGTCACCCGACATCGCTCAGGGTGTCGACACCGCGTTTGAGCGTCGCACCGATTCCTCTGATGACGACGAGCTGGATATCGCGGGCGCCGGCGACCAGGGGATGATGTTCGGCTACGCCTCCAACGAGACGCCCGAGCTGATGCCGCTGCCGATCGCGCTCGCCCACCGGCTCGCCCGGCGCCTCGCCGAGGTCCGCAAGGATGGGACGCTGCCCTACCTGCGTCCCGACGGCAAGACCCAGGTGAGCGTGCGCTACCGCGACGGCCGGCCGGTCGCGATCGAGAAGCTGCTGATCTCCTCCCAGCACGCCGAGGGCGCCGAGGATCACATTCGGGCCGACCTCTGGGAGCACGTCGTGCTCGCCGTGCTGCCCGAGGATCTCTACGACGCCGCCGAGCTGCAGCGCAGCTTTCTGGTCAACCCGACCGGACGGTTCGTGATCGGCGGCCCGATGGGCGACTGCGGGCTCACCGGACGCAAGATCATCGTCGACACCTACGGCGGCATGTCCCGGCACGGCGGCGGCGCGTTCTCGGGCAAGGATCCGTCCAAGGTCGACCGCTCCGCCGCCTACGCCGCCCGCCACGTCGCCAAGAACGTCGTCGCGGCCGGGCTGGCCGACCGCGCCGAGGTCCAGGTCGCCTACGCGATCGGCGTCGCGCACCCGGTGTCGGTCATGGTCGAGACGTTCGGGACCGAGAAGATCAGCCGGACACGGATCCTCGAGCTCATCAACGAGCACTTCGATCTGCGGCCCGGCGCGTTTCGCGAGTACCTGGACCTGCACCGCCCGATCTACCAGAAGACCGCCGCCTACGGCCACTTCGGCCGCGAGGACGCCGACTTCACCTGGGAGAACACCGAGAAGGCCGGCGCCCTGAAGGACGCGGCCGGCGTCTGACCGACCGCATCCGGGGGCGCCGCCTACGCGACGGCGGATTGGGCGAAGTAGTGGCCGGTCTTCACGTCTTCGATCCAACCGGGATGGGTCGGCTCCCAGCCGAGCAGCTCGCGCGTCCGGTCGTTGGACGTCGGATTGTCAAAGCCCGCGAAGCCGGCGAGGAAGCCCAGGTACTGCGGTGCCTCGTCCGCGGTGATGCTCCGGGTCTCGATGCCGAGCTTGCCCGCGATCGTCTCCGCGATCAGCTTGCGCGGGATGCCCGTGTCTGCGACGCCGTGCAGCCTGGAGCCGGCCGGCGCCTTCTCCAGGGCCAGGCGGTAGAGCACGGCGATGTCGTAGGTGTTGGCGGCCGGCCAGCGGTTGGAGCCGTCACCGGTGTAGGCCGCCGCCCCGTTCTCCCGCGCGAAGCCGATCAGCGAGTGGGTGAAGCCGTGGTGGTCGAGGTCTGAGTGGACCATCGGCGCGAGGCGGATGACGGAGGAGCGAACGCCCTGCTGGGCCAGGCCGATCGTGTAGTTCTCCGCATCGACCCGGGGGCCGCCGTCGAGCTGGTCGTCCTCGGTGCCGGGACGGCCCGTGATCCCGGACATCGCCAGCATCAGCGTGCCGCCGGTCGTGATCATCGGCTTGTCGGTGCCGGTCACAGTCTCGCCCATCGCCTGGATGGCCGCCATGTCTGAGCCGATGGCGCTCATGAAGTCGCCGGTGCGCATCGCCTCGTGCTTGAAGGCGAGGTGGATCACTCCGTCGGCCTCGGAGACGGCCTGCCTGAGACCGTCGAGGTCGTCGAGATCGCCGCGGCGAACCTCGCCCCCCAGGCTCGCGATCGCCTCAGCCGACGCATCGGAGCGAGCGAGCCCGACGACCTGATGGCCGTTGCCCAGCAGTTCCGGGATGACGGCGGAGCCGATATGGCCTGAGGCGCCGGTGATGAATACGCGCATGGGGAGATCTCCTGATCGAGCGGCGGACAAGCCGCATGTCACTTGGTGCCATCACCATAGCACTCCCATGGCACGCGGTGTCATCAACTACGCTGACGCGATGTCGCGCTGGAAACCAGATGCCGCCGGGCGCCTGATGGACGCTGCCATCTCGCTGTTCGAGGAGCAGGGATACGACGACACGACCGTCGCTCAGATCGCCGAGCGCGCCGGACTGACCAGACGGACGTTCTTCCGCTACTTCTCAGACAAACGTGAGGTGCTGTTCAGCGGCACCCAGGAGCTCCAGCGACGCTGGCTGGAGGCGGTCGCCGCTGCGCCGGCGGCCGCGAGCCCGCTTGCGGCCGTGATGGCCGGACTCGACCCCGTCGCGGAGATGTTCTTCGAGCTGCACGCCTACGCCCGCACCCGCGCCGGGATCATCGAGGCCAACCCGGAGCTGCAGGAGCGCGAGCTGATCAAGCTGCAGAATCTCGCCGATGCCATCAGGGCCACGCTGCAGGAGCGGGGCGTATCGGCCAGCGCCGCCATCCTCGCCGCGCAGGCCGGCGTCACCGTGTTCCACGTGGGCTTCGCCCGCTGGGTGGCCCAGGATGACCCGGCCCTCTTCAGGCGGCTGATGGATGAGTCACTGGAGGAACTGCGGTCGGTGACCGCCACCTACTGATCGTCGCCCGCCGGTCACCGGCGGCGTCGCAAATGGACGCTTTGCTTGGCCGCAGCGCCCGAAAGCGCCGCAAAAGCTCCCGTCGGCGTGTCGGCCCCCCGAGGAGCCTACGGTCGAACGGCAACCGATCTCATTCAGGCGCGTCACTGAAGCGATGACGCGTTGACGCAGATCACGAAAGGCAACGCACATGCATGACTCCGACGAGGCCACGCCGGCGGACGCCGCTCAGAGCGGGATCACTCGCGGGGACCTCTTGAAGACCGCGGCCGTCGGTGCCGGGGCCGTCGTGCTCGGCACGCACGCGGCGCCGGCCTCGGCCCGAACGCGGCCTGCGGCTCGCACGGTGGCGGGCATGAACGTGCTCGTCTTCTTGACCGATCAGCAGCGCGCGGTTCAGCATTTCCCGGCCGGGTGGACCGAGCGCAACATGCCCGGCTTGCACCGCTTGCAGCAGCACGGCCTGACGTTTGAGAACGCGTTCACGAACGCGTGCATGTGCTCGCCGGCCCGCTCGACGCTGATGTCGGGGTACTTCCCGGCGCAGCACGGCGTCAAGTACACGCTGGAGATCGACATGCCGAGCCCGCAGTATCCGCAAGCCGAGTTGGCGACGACCTTGAAGAACCCCGCGACAGTTGTCGCCTCCGCTGGCTACACGCCGGTCTACAAGGGCAAGTTTCACTGCGTCAAGCCGGCGAACGGCTCGACCTTCGTTCCCTCTGATGTCAATCAGTACGGGTTCACCCGGTGGGATCCGCCGGATGCGGGAGCCAATCAGAGCGTCTCGGAGGAGGGCGGCGGCAGCTACGACAACGATGGGCGGTTCATCAACTCGCAGGGGACGGTCTCCGCGGGCACCGAGGGCGCGCTCCAGTATCTGCAGGCCGCCGCGGTGCAGAGCCAGCCGTTCTTCATGGTCGTCTCGCTGGTCAACCCCCACGATGTGCTGCTGTACCCCAAGAACTACACGACGGGTGGCTATGACAGCACCTGGCTTCAGGGTGAGATCGATCCGCCGGCGACCGCGCACGAGGACCTGTCGACCAAGCCGACCGTCCAGGAGGAGTTCCTGAGATTGTTCAACGCGTCTGGCCCGATTCCGACGCCGCAGATGAAGCGCAACTACCTCAACTTCTATGGCAACCTGATGAAATCCTCCGATGCCTACCTGGTCAAGCTTCTCGATGCGTTGACGAGCACCGGTCTCCTGGAGAAGACGTTGGTGATCGCGACGGCTGATCACGGTGAGATGGGCACCTCGCACGGAGGGCTGCGCCAGAAGAACTTCAACGCCTACGAGGAGTCGACACGCGTTCCGCTGGTGTACTCAAACCCTCGGCTGTTCCCGGGGCCGGAGAGGAGCAGTGCGCTGGTTTCTCACGTCGACTTCCTGCCGACGCTCGCGAGCCTGGTCAAGGCGCCGGCCGCCGCGCGTGACGCCGCCTGGCAGGGAGTCGACTACTCATCGCAGATCCTCAGCCCCTCGGCCAAGCCCGCGCAGAACTACACCGTCTTCACGTATGACGACTACCAGTCCGGCCAGGCGAAGGGGCCGTACCCCCAGCCTCCGAACCATGTCGTGAGCATCCGCGAGCAGCGCTACAAGCTCGCGCGCTACTACGACGTTGACGGGAACGTGCCTGACCAGTGGGAGATGTATGACCTCAAGGCCGACCCGCTGGAACGTGTCAACCTCGCCTACAAGGATCACCAGCGCACGCCGGCGCAGCAGCGCGAATACACACGGCTGCGCGCCAAGCTCGCGAAGGTTCAGCGCACCCGGCTCCAGCCCCTGAGCTGACGGCCGTCGCGGTTCTCCTCTGACGGGGGGTCATCGACCCAGGGAGCCGACCGGGCTCTCAGCGGCAGCGGCCGCGGGTCAGGGAACGATCGCCACGCAGCGAGCTGGGAAGCCGGTGCCCTGAAACGGGCGCGGCCACGTCGCCAGGATCAGCGCACCACGCTCCGGCACCTGATCGAGGTTGGCCATCAGCTCGATCTGCCACCGGCCTGACTTCAGGATGTAGCGCTCGGCATCGGCCCGGCCGGCGGTCAGCTCGACTCCGGGGTCGGTGTCGGTCTGTTCGTGTCCGATGGCCGTGACCCCGCGATTCTCCACGAGGTGGGTGAGGGCGTCGACCGTCCAGCCCGGACTGTGGCCGCCGTTGGCCATCGCATCGGGGTCTGGCCAGCGGGCACCCCAACCGGTTCGCAGGGCCACGAAGCTTGCCGCTGGAATCGCCCCATGGGTTGCCTCGTGGGCGTCGATGAGGTCGACGGTCACCACACAGTCCGGATCGTGGCGCGTCTGCTCGGTGGCGTCGAGCACCACGAGCTCGGACAGCATCTCGGTGACCGGGATCTCGTCCAGCGTCCGGCCGCCATCGACGAAGTGCGCGGGGGGATCGACGTGGGTTCCCCACTGGCCGATGTGGCTGTAGCGATGGGCCCGGAACCCGTCGCCGTAGTCAAAGACCAGCTCGCGTTCCTCATCCGGGAACGCGTCGTAGTGGGGGATCCCCGGTCTGAACGCATAGGTGAGGTCAACCCAGCTGGCCCGTCGCAGCGTCGTCAAGGCGTCCGTGACGCTCATCGAGCGAGCGTGTCCGTCGACTGATCGCCGACCAGCCCGGTGTGCCGAAACCAGCCATAGAGCACGAGCGCGGACACCAGCAGGCTCCCCACGCCGAACACGGCGAACACCCAGAACGGGTCGATGCGCCGCACCATCCAGCCGAAGTTCATCCCGAAGAAGCCGGTGATGAACGTGAGCGGCAGGAAGATCGTGGCGATCACGGTCAGCACGCGCATCGCCTCGTTCTGGCGCACGTTGAGCTCGGTCTGCTGCAGCGAGATCACGGCCATGTTGGCCTGGAGAACCGAGGCGAGCGCGTCTCGCTGGCCCTGGACCTCCTCGTTGACGAGCTTGAGGTGGTCGTTGATGTCACGGAAGAACGGGACCAGCGGCTCGGCGATCTGTGGATAGATCCCGCGCTGCAGACTCTCCACCGGCCCGAGCAGCGGGTGCACCGCCCGGGCGAAGTCGGTCGCCTCGCCGCGCAGACGGTAGATCCGCTCGGTCGCGGCGACCGAGCCGCTGAACACGACATGCTCGACCTCGTCGACGTCCTGCTCCAGGCCGGCGACGACGGGCGCGTAGTCGTCGACCATCTTGTCGAGGATCGCCCACAGGACCGCGCTTGAGCCGTGGCGCAGGAGGTCGGGTCGGCGCTCCAGGCGACGGCGCGCCGATCCGAGCTCGGCGACTTCGCCCTGGCGCACGCTGATCACGAACCGCGGGTGGAGGAAGATCGAGACCTCGCCGAACACGACCGACTCGTGTTCGTCGTCGTAGCGCGCCGAGCGCACGACGCAGAACAGGACGTGGGGTTCGTCGTAGAGCTCGACCTTGGGGCGCAGGTGAAACGTCTGGGCGTCCTCGATCGCCAGCTCGTTGAGCCCGAAGCGCGCCTGCAGCTCGCTCAGCTCCTCCGGCCCGGGGTCCACCAGGCCGATCCAGACGAACCCGTCACCGTCCTCGCCGTGGGCGATCTCGGCGGCGCCGGCGACGTTCAGCGTCGCTTTCTGCTGACGGCGCCCATCCCGGTAGTGCGCGCAGTCGATGATCACCGAGTGTCGGTACGCCGTCGCGAAGCGAAGTCCTGCCGCGCGAGCCGTCCTGACCCATGACGTACACGACACGAACGAGATAGTACATGCCGTTTACTTCTCCGGAGTATGCTCGATCCATGACTTCGCCCCACCCATCCCAGTCCACCGCCCGACGCTCGGGCCGCCGGACCGATCTCGGCCTCGTGGACGCCCTCGTGCAGAGCTCGTTCCTGGTTCAGGAGATGCTCGATGACATCGCCGCCGAGCACGAGCTCTCGATCATCCAGATGCGCCTGCTCGGTGTCCTGCGCGACCGCGAGCCGCGCATGGCGCACCTCGCTCAGCTGCTCGGCCTGTCAAAGCAGAGCATGACCGGGCTCGTGAACCGCGCCGAGCGCCGCGGCCTGGTCTGCCGCATCGACATCCCGGTCGGCGACGAGCGCGCCGTCCACGTCTCGCTCACCGAGCAGGGACGCGCAATCGTCGACCAGGTCGCCGCCCAGGTGTCCATGCGCGTCGCGAGCGCCACCGCCGACCTGTCGGAAACCAACCGCTCCCGCCTATCCAAGCTGCTCAGCCAACTGGTCCCCCGCGACGCCGACCAGCACCGAACCGATCTCAATTCGCCCATGTCGTGGGTTGCCCCTTCCGCACCACAACCAACGAGGTCAACAGGATGAATACAGCTCACCCACCCCCGGACCGTCAGGGAACGCTCGCCGAGCCGGTCGCCGTGATCATCGGCAGCACCCGCCCCACCCGAATCTGCCCGGGCATCGCCGCCTGGGCCCAGCAGGTCCTGGACGAAGACAGCCCGCTGCACTACCGCCTCGTCGACCTTGCCGAGATCAACCTCCCGCTCCTCGATGAGCCCCTCCAAGCCGCGTTGGGGGACTACCGGCACGCCCACACAAAAGCCTGGAGCGATCTGATCGACAACTTCGCCGGGTTCGTGTTCGTGCTACCGCAATACAACTGGGGATACCCGGCGCCGCTCAAGAACGCGCTCGACTACCTCTACGACGAATGGCGTGACAAACCCGCCACCACAGTCACCTACGGCACCCGCGGCGGCAACAGGGCAGCCGACCAGATGAATCAGCTGTTCCACGGGCTGCACATGCGCCCGCTCCCCGGCCGCCTGGAGCTGATCATCACCGATGACCACGTCGACGAGGAGTGGCAGCTCAAGGACATCGACGCGACCATGAGCCCGTATCGAGATCAGCTACGCGAGATCGACGCCCAGATGGTGCAAGCGCTCAGAGACACCCCGGCCGCCCTCCTATCCTGACAGCCTCATGTCCTCCCAGTACATCTTCTCCACCCACAAGCTCTCCCGGCGCTACCCGCCCGACAAGGAGGTCCTCACCGACATCTCGCTGTCGTTCTACCCGGGAGCCAAGATCGGGGTGCTCGGCTACAACGGCGCCGGCAAGTCGACGCTGCTGAGGATCATGGCGGGGTTGGACACCGACTTCGACGGCCAGGCGGTCCTGGGCACCAACATGACCGTCGGGATGCTCGAGCAGGAGCCGGAGCTCGATCCCGCCAAGGACGTCAAGGGCAACGTCGAGGACGGGGTGTCGGAGATCCGCGCGCTGCTGGACCGCTTCAACGAGCTGTCGATGAACTACTCCGAGGAGACCGCCGACGAGTTCGCTCGGGTTCAGGAGCAGATCGACGCCGTCGACGGGTGGAACCTCGACACCACGCTTGATTACGCGATGGATGCGTTGCGCTGTCCGCCGCCCGACGCCGACGTCACCACGCTCTCCGGCGGTGAGCGCCGTCGCGTGGCGATGTGCCGCCTGCTCCTGCGCCAGCCCGATCTGCTGCTGCTCGACGAGCCCACCAACCATCTGGACGCCGAGTCGGTGGGATGGCTGGAGCAGCACCTGCACGACTACAAGGGCACCGTGGTCGCGATCACCCACGACCGGTACTTCCTCGACAACGTCGCCGGGTGGATCCTGGAGCTGGACCGCGGTCGCGGCATCCCCTACCAGGGCAACTACTCCGGTTGGCTTGAGCAGAAGCAGCAGCGGCTCGCCCAGGAGGAGCGCCAGGAGTCAAACCGCCAGCGCACGATCGCCCAGGAGCTCGAGTGGGTGCGCATGAACGCGTCGGCCCGCCGCGGCAAGCCCAAGGCGCGCCTGAACGCCTACGAGGCGCTGCTGGCCGAGGACCGCAACGTCAAGCTCGACCAGGTCCAGATCCACATTCCCGCCGGGCCACGGCTTGGCGATGTCGTGCTGCAGGCCGAGAACGTGCGGAAGGGGTACGGCGATCGGCTGCTGATCGACGACCTCTCCTTCAGCCTGCCGCGCGGTGGGATCGTCGGCGTGATCGGACCCAACGGCGCGGGGAAGACGACGCTGATGCGGATGATCGTCGGCGACGAGACCCCCGACTCGGGCACGGTGCGCCTCGGCGACACGGTCAAGCTCGCCTACGTCGACCAGTCGCGCGCCGACCTCGACCCCGACAAGACCGTCTGGGAGGAGATCTCCGGCGGGCTGGACGAGATCCCGCTCGGTGAGCGCACGGTGGCCAGCCGCGCCTACGTCGCGGGCTTCAACTTCAAGGGCCCGGACCAGCAGAAGAAGGTCGGCAAGCTCTCCGGCGGAGAGCGCAACCGCCTGCAGCTGGCCAAGCTGCTGCGCTCGGGGGGCAACCTGCTGCTGCTCGACGAGCCGACCAACGACCTGGACACCGACACCCTGCGCGCGCTCGAGGAGGCGCTGCTCTCCTTTGCGGGCTGCGCGGTCGTCGTCTCCCACGATCGCTGGTTCCTGGATCGCATCGCCACCCACGTGCTCGCCTTCGAGGGCGACTCGCAGGTGCGCTGGTTCGAGGGCAACTTCGAGGCCTACGAGTCGTTTCGCCGCGACCAGCTCGGGGCGGCCGCCGACCGGCCCCATCGCATCACCTACAAGAAGCTCGTCCGCAGCTGACCGTTCAGGCGGGCGGCTCGGTCTCGTCCGCAGCTGACCGGTGAGCCGGAGGCACGGCTGGCCCGTGCCTCCCGCCCACCCGATCGGAGAGTCAGCGCTGCAGCACCGACCCCGTCGGCGCGGTGGAGCAGTTGTCCGGTGCAGGGTCGCCGGCGAAGCGATCCGCCATCCAGCTCACGGCGGGTACCGCTCCCTCGAAGTCACCCGCGATGTGGCCCAGCGCGACGGTCTGGAACTGGACGGTGTCGCCCAGGGAGCAGTAGGTGCTGTTGAGCATCTCGTCCTGGTCGAGCGGGACGATCTCATCGCTGCGGGCGTGGTAGTGGAACATCGGCACCGTGATCGGCATCGTGCCGAGCGACTGGGCGTCGACCGCCGCCGCGATCGACGGCACCGCCAGCAGCTGATCGAGCGTCTCGCCGCCGTTGGTGTACTGGTCGATGTTCTTGAAGACGAACGTGATCGCCGATGCGAACACCTTCTGGCCCTTGGCGGTCTGCACGGCGGCCATGCCGGTGGGGTTGAGGTAGGAGGCCAGGTTGATCTGCGACGGGTAATCGACGTTGAGCCCGATGATCGAGTAGAGCAGGAAGGCGGCGCCGAGATGCCCGTTGAGCCGTTCAGCGGTGGCGGTGAGATTTCCCGGGACCCCTCCCGAGGCATCGCCCACGACGTCCAGCGCCGGGGCGTAGCTGGGGAACAGCTGTGCGGCCCAGGCCGACGCCTGACCACCCTGCGAGTACCCCCAGATCGCCACCTGGGCGTTGGGGCTGATTCCCGCGTTCGGAATCTGCTGGGCCGCCGTCGCGATGTCGAGCACCGTATGACCCTCGGATTGGCCGACGATGTAGTCCGGTGTGGCGCCCGTCGTGTATCCCGCGTAGTCGGTGATCTCGATCGCCCAGTTCTGCCTGAGGACCCGGTCGATGTCGGCATTCTCGTACTCGCCGCCGTTGACCAGCTGCATCGAGGGCGCCGCCGCCGCCGAGAGTCCCTGCGTCCCCACCGCATAGTCGACGACCGGACGCGGTCCGCTCCCGGTCCAGGGAGCGGTCGGGACGATCACCGTGCCGGTCACCGCGTCGGTCTGCCCGTTGAGCCGCTGTGACTTGTAGAGCACCGTCCAGGCGTTCACGCTGGGAACGTTCTGGCCGAGGCGCAGCGTCGCGGGTCGATACCAGATGAGCGTGCCGTGAGCACCGCCGGGCAGCGGCGACGGCGGCGTGTAGAACGCCGACCCCGACGGTCCGACGGTCGCCGCGGACGCGGCCGACGAGAGGGCGCCCGTCAGCGCTGCCACGACGAGCAACGCCATCAACGACCGCACGACACCAACGACTGATCTCACGACCTCTCCATTCTTCGGCTTCCAGGTGGGCGGCGCACGCGTCACGTCTCGCCGGGCCAAAACCCTAGGTACCGGAGCGTTGGCGGTCAAGGACCGTTCGGGCAGAGTGTGAGCGTCCGACGTCAGCCCGCGATCAGCTCGCCCAGCGCCGCGGCCAGCTGCCGCCCACCGGGGATCGCCGCGTCGGCCTCCTGCAGCTCGTCGAGCGCGAACGGCCCGGTCGCCACGCCCACGCAGCGCACGCCGTCGGCGCGCGCGCAGGCGATGTCGCGTGGAGTGTCCCCGATCACGATCGTGTGCTCGCGCGGGAACGGGACCCCGTCGGTCCCGGCGCGTGCGCGGGCGATCGGGGGCAGCGCCGCCCGATCCTCGGCGTCGGAGCCAAAGCCGCCCTGTCCGGCCGGGAAGTGGTGCCCGATCCCGGCTCGCGCGAGCTTGAGTCGCGCGACCGGCTCGAAGTTGCCGGTGACCAGCGACAGCGCCACGGCGTGATCGCCGTCCAGCTCGTCCAGCAGTGAGGCGATCCCCGGCAGCACCGTGTGGGAGAGATCGTCGGGACACAACCGGGCGTAGGCGGCACAGCACGCGGCGCGGACGTCGTCGGCGCGCTCGTCGATCTGCGCGGCGGGGATCCCGGCGGCGAGCAGGAGGGCACGCGCGATCTCCCCGTCGGTGCGTCCCGCCGGCGCCAGCGGCGAGCGGCTGGCGGGGTCCAGGCCGTGGACGGCCTGCAGCGCCTCGCGCAGCGCCACGGCATGCTCGCGTGAGGCGCGGCCCAACAGCGTTCCGTCGATGTCGAACAGCAGCAGCGTCTGGTTGCCTGACACCGCGCCCGCCCCGGCGCTCACCCGGCCGCCGCCGGTGGCGAGCCGCCGCCTGGCGCCACTAGCGCTCCAGCGAGAGGTCCGGCGTCAGTCGCTGGGCGAACGCCGCGATCAGCTGCGCCGCCGCGCGCACGTCGTCCAGCGACGCCAGCTCCACCGAGGAGTGCATGTAGCGCAGCGGGATCGAGACGATCCCGGTCGCCACGCCGGCCCGGCTGACGTGCACGGCGTCGGCGTCGGTCCCGGTGCCCCGGCCCAGCGACTCGACGGTGAACGGGATCCCCTCGGCCTCGGCGGTGTCGCAGAGGAGGTCGCACACGACGGGATGCAGGATCGTCCCGCGTGCGATCACCGGCCCCGAACCCAGCGCGTGCTTGGTCACCGGTCCGAGCTCGACGCCCGGCTGGTCGGTGGCGTGGGTGACGTCGACGACGATCGCGATGTCGGGATCCAGCGCGAACGCGCTCGTCCGAGACCCGCCGAAGCTCGTCTCCTCCTGGACGACGGCGAGGCCGTAGACGTCACCGGGGGCGCCGCCCGCCGCCGCGACCAGCCGCGCCGCCTCGGCGGCGACGAACGAGCCGATGCGATTGTCCAGCGAGCGGGAGACGACCCGCTCGTTGCGCAGCATCACCGGCGCCACGTCGATCACGCCGACGTCGCCGATCCGCACCGCGCCGCGGGCCTCGTCGCCGTCGGTGGCGCCGATGTCGATGTGCAGATCCTTGGTCTTGGGCGTCTTGTCGCGCTCGTCGCCGCGGATCAGGTGGATCGGCTTGCGTCCGATCACCCCGGGGACGTCGCCATGCTGGGTGGCGATCACGATCCGCTGGCCGACGAGCTGAATCGGATCCCAGCCACCGACCTCGCCGAAGCGCAGGTACCCGTCGTCGTCGATGTGGGTGACGTGGACCCCGATCTCGTCGATGTGGCCGATCACCGCCGTCGTCAGGCCATCGGCGGTGCCGGGCACGCGCACCGAGGAGGAGCCGACCCGGTCGACTCTGACCTCGTCGGAGAACGCGCCGACGCTCTCACGCCAGACCGTGGCCGGTCCGGTCTCATGGCCGGAGGGGCCGGGGGTGCGCAGCAGGCGGTCAAGCAGCTCAGGGGTGGGCATCGCGTGCAGCCTACTAGTGGTTCGAAGGGGTCCCGGCCGGGGTCGCTCTGAGCGCCCTACCGCAGCAGCTGGCGCAGGACGAACTGGAGGATTCCGCCGTGGCGGTAATACCGCTGCTCCTTCGGGGTGTCGATTCTCACCGTCACCGTGAACTCCGTGTCGTCGGCGCTCACCGTCAGCGTCCGCGGGACCTCCTCGGCGTCGGCGATCCCGGCGATCGTGAACGTCTCGGTGCCGGTCAGGCCAAGCGACCGGGCCGTCTGCCCGTCGGCGAACTGCAGCGGCAGCACGCCCATGCCGACCAGGTTGGAGCGGTGGATGCGCTCGAAGCTCTCGGCGATCACCGCGCGCACGCCGAGCAGCTTGGTGCCCTTGGCCGCCCAGTCGCGCGAGGAGCCCGAGCCGTACTCCTTGCCGGCCAGGATGATGAGCGGGATGTCGGCGTCGATGTACTTCATCGCCGCGTCGTAGATCGACATCTGCTCGCCGTGGCCCTCGGCGCCCTGGTAGATCGTGGCGCCGCCCTCGGGGAGGGGCGGGTTGGCCTTCAACTGGTTGCGCAGGCGGATGTTGGCGAACGTCCCGCGCATCATCACCTCGTGGTTGCCGCGCCGTGACCCGAACGAGTTGAAGTCCCGGGTCTCCACGTGATTCTCGTTGAGGTAGCGCGCCGCGGGACCGTCGCGCTTGATCGAGCCCGCGGGGGAGATGTGGTCGGTGGTGACGCTGTCGCCGAGCACCGCCAGCACGCGCGCGTTCTCGATGTCGGTCAGCGGCTGCGCTTCGGGCGGCAGATCGTCGAAGAACGGTGGGCGACGCACATAGGTGGAACGCTCGTCCCAGGCGAACTCCTCGCCGGTGGGGATCTCCAGCGAGTTCCAGCGCTCGTCGCCGTCGAACACCTCGCCGTAGCTCTTGCGGAACATGTCGGACTGGACGGCCTCCAGAACCGTGTCGGCGATCTCCTGGGAGGCGGGCCAGATGTCCTTGAGGAAGACCGGCTCGCCGTGCGGGTCCTCGCCCAGCGGCTCGTCGTAGAGGTCGATGTCCATCGTCCCGGCCAGCGCGTAGGCGACGCACAGCGGCGGTGAGGCGAGGTAGTTCATCTTCACGTCGGGGTTGATCCGGCCCTCGAAGTTGCGGTTGCCCGACAGGACCGAGACGACGGCCAGGTCCTCGGCGCCGACGACGTCGGAGATCTCCTGGGGCAGGGGCCCGCTGTTGCCGATGCAGGTCGTGCACCCGTAGCCGACGAGGTTGAAGCCGAGCTGGTCCAGATACTCATCGAGGCCGGCGCGCTGCAGGTATTCGGTGACCACCTTCGAGCCCGGGGCCAGCGACGTCTTGACCCACGGCTTGACGGTCAGGCCCTTCTGGACGGCGTTGCGGGCCAGCAGGCCGGCGCCGAGCATCACCGACGGGTTGGAGGTGTTGGTGCAGCTCGTGATCGCGGCGATCACGACGTGGCCGTGGTCAAGCTCGGTCTCGGTGCCGTCGGCGAGCGTGACCTCGGAGACCGACTGCCTGCGATCGGCGACCTGCAGGCCCCCGGTCTCGCCGTGCGGCTGCTCGCCGTGAGACCGGCTGCCGTTGGTGGCCGGCGCGTCGCTGGCCGGGAAGCTCTCCTTGTCGGCCTCGTCCCCATCGTCCTCGTCCTCGTCCTGGCCCTCGGGCAACAGCAGCTCCAGCGCCATGCGGAAGGCGTCACGCGACTCCGTGAGCGACACCCGGTCCTGGGGCCGTTTGGGCCCCGCGATCGATGGGACGACCTCGGACAGATCAAGCTCGATCGTGTCGGAGTACGTCGGCGCCTCCGAGCTCTCGTCGTGCCACAGCCCCTGCTCGCGCGCGTAGGCCTCCACGAGCGCGATCTGCTCGGCCGGGCGACCGGAGAACTCCAGGTAGCGCAGCGTCTCGGCGTCGATCGGGAAGATCGCGCAGGTGGAGCCGAACTC
>CAZZYU010000042.1:0-24632 GCA_964658375.1 uncultured Acetobacteraceae bacterium
CGCACCGCCACCGCGCGCACCGCCACCACCGAGCCACGACGACGAGACCCCGACGGAGGACCACCCCTCCGGTCAGCCCGACGGCCCCCGTCGCGACACCGGTCCCCACCTCGGCGCCGACCGCGACCTCGACCTCGGCGTCGGGGGATCCGCTCGCCGGCGACCGGTTCTACGTCGACCCCGGCGACTCCGCGGCCACCAACGAGGCCTCGTTGCGGGCTCAGGGTCAGACCGCCGAGGCCGATCAGCTCGCGGTGATCGCCGCCCAGCCCGAGGCCGAGTGGCTGGCCAACGACGCGAGCGCCGCCACCGTGCCGGGCATCGTCTCGGCGGCCGCCGCCGCCGGCGAGGTCCCCGTCCTGGTGGTCTACAACCTGCCGGGACGCGATTGCGGCTCCTACTCAGCGGGCGGCGCATCCTCCGCGCAGGACTACGAATCGTTCATCGACACGATCGCCGCGGGCCTGGGGCAGAGCCGGGCGGCCGTCATCGTGGAGCCCGACGCGCTGAGCGACGCCTGCCTGACGAGCTCCTGGGATCAGCTGCTCAGCTACGCGTTGACCCACCTGGACGGCGACGCCAACGCGTCGGTCTACCTCGACGCCGGCAACCCGGGCTGGCACCCCCCGTCGTTTGAGGCCGGCGTCCTGGCCCCGGTGATCGGCGCGAGCCGGGCGGGCTTTGCCGTCAACGTCTCCAACTTCTACTCGACCGCCGCCGACATCGCCTACGGAACCGCGATCTCCCAGGCGCTCGGCGGCCGCCACTTCGTGATCGACACGTCGCGCAACGGCGGCAACGTCGCCAGCGGCCAGTGGTGCAACCCCAGCGGAGCCGCCCTGGGCACGGCGCCGACGACCGATACCGGGAACCCGCTGGTCGACGCCGAGCTGTGGATCAAGACTCCCGGCGAGAGCGACGGCACCTGCAACGGCGGTCCCACCGCCGGGCAGTTCTGGCTCTCCTACGCGCTCTCGCTGGTCTCCAACTAACTTCCGCTCGCCGCCGTGGAGGTCAGTCCGTTGGACGGATGCCCGGTCGCGCGGGCGATCGCGTCGGCGCGCTGCACGAGCCCGAGTGCGTAGGACGCCCACCACGTTCCGGCCGGCGGCTGACCGGCCGCGCAGGCGCCGTCGGACTCCCCGGGGTACTTGACCCACAGGTAGGCGTCGACCAGCCGGTGCCCCGTATCGGTCGTCGGCGCGGTGCCGATCGCCCGCCCCGGGGGGTTGCACCAGCTGTCGACGCCGGGGGCGCCGTAGGGCGGCCCGGCACCGCTGCGCCCGGTGTCGATCACGAAGTGCGCGCCCCCGAGCAGCTTGGACAGCCGATCGCCGTAGGCGATCGATGCCGTCGTGCTCTGGAAGTTGGCGACGTTGAGCGAGAAGCCCGCGGCGGCATGGATGTCTGACTTGCGCAGCGGCGCCGCCACCGCGCCGGGCGCCAGCCAGCCCGCGTTGCCGGCGTCCAGGTACACGTGCGCGTGGCGATCGGCGCGCAGCGCGCCGATCGCACCGGCCAGCAGCCGGTAGCGCTCCTGGGCCTGCTGCGGGCTCAGGCAGCCGTCGGCCGCCTGGTCGATCGCGTCGGGCTCCACGATCACGATCACCGAATGCTGGCCGATCGCCTTCACCACCGCGGCGACCCAGGCGCGGTAGGCCCGCGGACCGGGGGCGCCCCCCGAGGAGTAGCCGTGGCAGTCGCGGTCGGGGATGTCGTAGAGCACGAGCTGCGGGGTCGCCCGAGCGCGCGCGGCGGCCGTGACCAGGGCGGAGGCCACCGCCCCCTCGTGCTGCTGACCGCCGGTCAGCCACTTCGCGGTGGGCTCCCGGGCGATCTGCTCGATCGCGTCCGCATCCTTGACCAGTCCGGCCGATCGCCAGACGGTCGCCTGCGCCGCCGCGGGGTTGTCCGGCCTGACGTAGAGCCGCAGGGACGCCAGCGGTCCCTGCGCGCGACGCGGACCGGGATCGTGGGACGCCGCCGTCCCCACGGCTGTGTCTCCACAGCCCAGCGACGCCAGCATCAGCACGCAGGCCCCCACGGACGCGACGAGTGGCGCGACGCGTCGTGGCCGAGCCCGGCGGCTGCGGATCTGCATGATCGAAAGCCTACGAGACGTGGACCCAGCGGGCGACCGACGGCACGCCGGCCCGGCTGTCCACGAACACCATGTACCAGCCCGCCGGCACCAGGCCCGCGCCCCGAGGGATCGTGAGTGCGACCGCGCCCGCACGCCGCGTCAGGTTCAGGGCGATCGAGCGCTGCTGGACGTCGGTGACGTGGGTGACGGCGCTGGGGTGCATCAGCCGCGCCTTGACGATCGCGTCGGGATCGGGCGTGGTGAAGACGCCGGTCTGGCCGCGGGCGAGCTGCGTGGGGCCCCCGGTGAGCGTCGGGCGAGGTCCGTGGTAGAGGTACGGCGGACTGAAGATCGTGATCTGCTTGTGGAAGATCTCCGGCGTGGTGTCCTGCTTGTTGCCGAACAGGGGATTGCCCCCGAGGGTGAGGATCTTCCCGTTGGGCAGCAGCAGACCCTCGGAGTGATAGTCGCGCCCGACCAGCGGGCTGGCCATTTCCATCAGCATCCCGCTGGCGGGAGACATCATGAACGTCTTCATGATGTCTGAGCCGTGCATGCCGCGGTACAGCCGCGACCCGCCGGAGATGACGACACCGTCGGTCGGCGTGATCACGACCTCGGGGTAGCGGGTGCCCTCCGGCAGGGAGCTCGCCGCCTTCCAGCGGGGATGCTTGCTGTTGAGGTCGACGATGTCGATGCGGCCGGTCGAGCTCGGGGATTGGCCGACGCCGCCGCCGCCGATGATCGCGTAGCGCTGGCGCTGCGCCGGGGGGAGCAGCACGCTGCCCGCCGTCTCCAGATCCCCGGGGTCCCGCATGCCGTTGACCGCGGTGAACGCGTTGGTGACCGGGTTCCAGATCCCGGGCGTGCGGTAGGCCGGCCGATTGAGACCGTATCCGGTGTTGGCGCCGGTGAAGAACAGGTCGCCGTTAGGCATCAGGTACAGAGACGGATAGGTGGGAAACGCCTTCGTCAGCTGCGGATCCATCTTCCAGGTCCTCGTCTTGAGGTTGAAGGTCTCCGACTGGCCCTGGATCCAGCGCCCGAACTGATCCAGCCCCCCGACCGCCAGGACGTTGCCGTCCTTGAGCCCCACCAGGGTCGGGTACCAGCGGGCGAGGTTCATGTCGGAGACCTTCTGGTAGGTCTCGGTGGTCGGATTGAAGATGTAGGACTTGCGCGTTCCCCAGAAGTTCTGCTCAGAGCGGGTGATGCTGTTCGCCGAGGCCCGCAGGCCGACCGACGCAGCCGCGGGCAGGCCCTCGATCGTGTACCGCTGGTTGACCTTGCTCACCGCGGCGCCGCCCTTGACCACGGCCTTGACCCACAGCGGGGTGTAGCTCGGATCGATGTAGTCGACCATCCGGCCGTCGATGCGCTGCCGGCGCCAGCGCGCGGGGAGGATCGTCATCCTCGCGGTCGATCGGTACAGCTGGTTGCTCGGGGAGACGAAGGTCGTCCCCACGGGCAGCACCGTCTCCTCGGTGGTGCTGTGGTTGACGACCGTCATCACACCGGCGGCGTAGCGGATCTGGGAGGCGAGCACCTCGTAGCGCGCGGTGCCGCCGGCGATGAGCACCTTTCCGTCAGGCAGGATCAGGTGGCCTGAGCAGAACATGTCATACGGCGTGTGGATCTTCTTGAAGGTGTCGTTGGCCGGGTCATAGACGATCGACTCAAACCGTCCGGCGTCGAAGTTGCCGATGTCGTTGCCCGAGCCCGCCATGATCAGCACCTTGCCCGTGTTGAGCATGACCGCGTGGACCGCGTTGATCCGCATGTCCACCGGCACATGGAGCGTCGTCCAGTGTCCGTAGGTGCGTTTGTAGGACATGGTGTTGATCTTCCAGTCGTGATACTCCGACCTGACCATCGACACCACCGGCCCACCGTTGACCAGGACGAGCACCGCGGCGACGACGGCGATGACGACCAGGTGCAGGTGACCCAGGCGCCTCGCCCGGCGGACGGGATTCATGCCGCCTCGGGTCCGGTCACGGGGCTGGGCGTCGGCTCATCGCGGCGATCGGCGTCCGTGAACCGCGCGGCGGTCAACCGGCGGGCGCGGATCGACCGGCGCGCGCGGCGCAGCGACACCCGCTGACGCCCGCGCCGGCGCTCCAGCAGCGACAGCAGCAACGGCGTCAGGCAGACGACGATCAGCGTCAGCGACCACAGCCGCATCCCCGACTGGGGCCGATCCAGGCGCACCGAGACGACCAGCGCGGCGATCAGCAGCGCCGCCCAGCCGAGATGCAGGCGGAACGCCGAGAGCCGATCGACGGACTGCAGGCCGCCCTTGGGAGTGATGACGAAGCCCTGACGCCGACCGACCGCGCTCTGCACGAGCGCCACCACATAGATCGGCGCCGCCATCACCGACATGAACATGCCGACCGCGCCCGAGGAGCCGGGCGCTTCATGGGGGCTGACGTTGTACCGGCGGTTGGAGGCGTACAGGCACAGCTGGACGACGGCCAGGTCGACGTAGACCGCCAGCCAGATGTGGGGGGTGATCTGCAGACCCTTGGCGCCGAGCACGAGGTAGATGACGCAGTTGACCGCGCCGAGGATCCAGCCGATCGCGGCCGTCGGGTAGTAGGAGGTGATCAGCGCGTAGTGCAGCCGCGGGCCCCAGCCCAGGCCGCGCATCGACTTCCAGTAGTGGCCGCGGAAGTTCTCAAACGTGCCGCGGCTCCAGCGATGCTGCTGGCTGAAGAAATCGGTGAAGTTGGACGGTCCCTCGCCGACCGCCAGCACATCCGGGGTGTAGACCGAGCGCCACCGCTTCCCGGTGCGCTCGTCGCGCTGCGCGTGGAAGGACAGGCTGGTGGCGAGGTCCTCGGTGATGCTGTCACGCAGTCCCCCGATCTGGCGCAGCGCCGAGATCCGGACCGCGTTGTTGGTCCCGACCAGCATCGGGCACCCGAAGTAGTTGCCCAGCCGCTGGATCAGCCCGTGGAAGACGAACTGCTGGGATTCGGCGCCCTTGGTCACCAGGTTGTCGTAGTTGCCGTACACCTGCGGTCCGACGACGAAGGCCACCTCGGGATCCCGGAAGTAGCCCAGCAGGCGCTCGCAGAAGTTCGGCAGCGGAACATGGTCGGGATCGACCGACACGAAGAAGTCGTAGTCCTCGGCGTGCGTGGCCACCCAGGCGTTGTAGTTGCCGTGCTTGGTGCGGGCCTTGAAGGGTCCGGACGGCTGGTTGAACTCCGTGATCCCGCAGCGGCTGAAGTGGTGCACCCCGAACTCGCGGCACAGCCTCGCGACGTCGGGGTCGTCCTGCTCGTCGAGCAGCCACACGTCCAGGACGCCGTCGTGCCGGATGCGCAGGGCGGCCTCCAGCGTCTTGCGCAACAGCTCGACGGGTTCGCGCGAGGGGACGATCGTCGTCAGGAAGGCGACACGCGTCCCGGCCTGCGGCGCCATCGGCACCGGATCGCGGGCGAGCGCCGAGGCGATGCACAGACTCGAGACGTTGATGAAGCGAAACAGCTCGATCAGGTAGATCGAGACGATCATGATCATCGAGGCGACGTTCAGGACGCCCGCGTGACCGAACTTCGGACGGTGATCGGGCTGAAAGAGCCACACCAGGAAGGCGGTCTGAAGCGCCATCACAAGCGCCGCGGTGACCAGCTGACGCCGGGGTCGAGCGCCGGGTGGGCGGACGTAGGAGACGGTCGGCGCGCCGTCGCCGGGCTCGGGCTCGACCAGCGGACCGGCGAGGCGGCTGTAGCGCTCGTAGTCATAGAGCCGCATCTCGGCCGGCGGATGGACCTCGGGCGCCGGCGGCGCGGGCTCGAGGAACTCCGGCTCGTAGAAAAGCGCCGACTCGACTTCGTCTGAGACCGGCGCCTCGACGTCCGGTAGCTGCTGATCCATCCAACCGACCCCTACGTAGGTTCAAAGAGAGTTCAACAAGAGCGCCACCGTGGCGGCCCCCGCGTGCTGTTCAGGCGACGGCGAACGTCTGACGGCTGTGACCGACCGGCGCGGACCGCCGCCCTAAGGGCTGCACTGATACGAACGCGCGCGCAGCCGCCGCGCTTGCGTCACCGCGCCAGATTTCTGCAGAAGGCCGGGCCCGACCGGAGGCGGAAGAAAGCACTAGCGCGTCAGCATCCGCGCCGTGGGTGCGTTGTATGACCATGCCGATCAAGGGTGTGGTCATCGTGCCTGCGCACAACTCGCAGGGAACGCCGGGCGAGAGCCCGGGCACCGAGCGCATCGCCAACCGCCCGATCGTCTGCCACGCGCTGGACTCGCTGCTCACCGCGGGCACCACGCGACTCGCGGTCGTCGCCGGCCCCGGCGACATCGCGGCCATCCGAGCCTGCGTCGAGACCGACTTTGACTCGGGCTCGGTCACGTTTCTGTCCCAGGACGGTCATCCCGACATGCTCGGCGCGCTGCAGACCGCGGCCACGTTCGCCGGTGAGGACCCCACGGTCGCCCACCTCGCGACCGGACTGCTCGGCCAGTCGCTGGCTCCGTTCACGCAGCGACTCGCCGCGGACGCCCCGGACCTGCTCATGCTCCTGCACCACGGCAAGGACGAGGCCGAGCGGCTGGGTGCGGCGACCGAGACGCTGCTCGGCGTCACCGAGCTCAACGAGTCGCGTAGCCGGCTGTCGGTCACCGGGGTCTGCCTGTTCGGCCCCCGCACCCTGAGGCGCGCCGCGGACGCACCGCGTGAGCGCACCGAGGCCGTGGAGCTCGTGGAGGTCGCCGAGACCCTCGCCGGCGATGGTCGCGTCGTCGAGGCCGGGATCGTCAGCGCCTGGCGTCAGTACTCCGGAGACCCGCTGGACCTGCTCGAGCTCAATCGGCTCGTGCTCGACCAGCAGATGCCCGAGCCCGACCACCTGCCCCCCGGCGACAACCGGATCGAGGGCCGGGTGGTCATCCACCCGAGCGCGGAGGTCACCTCGAGCGTGATCCTCGGCCCGTCGATCATCGGACCCGAGGCGCGCGTCAGCAACTCCTACATCGGCCCCTACACGTCGATCGGCCCGCGGTCGCTGATCGAGGGCGCGGAGGTCGTGCGCTCGATCGTCTCCGAGGGCGTGCGGATCATGCACGTCGGGGCGCGGATCGAAGGCAGCACGATCGGTCCGCGCGCCACGATCTTCCGGGACTTCAGTCTGCCCCGGGCGATGCGCCTGCATGTCGGCGAGGGCGTGCAGGTCGGCCTGGACTGATGCGCCCGCCGCCGACGGCCGGCGGGCGCTCGGGTCACTCACACCGCCGCGGCCGCACGCGTGGACGGCCCACAGTCGACGTCGATCAGCTCACTGCGCAGCGCTTTGCGGGCACGGTGATGCAGCCCGTGCACGGAGGCCTCACTGCGCCCCATCCGCTCGGCGATCTCCCCCGGTGTGAGTCCCACCAGATGGCGCAGCACGACGACGTTGCGCTGCTCCTCGGGCAGCGTCTGGAGCGCCTGCTCCAGACCCCACCGCCGCTCGCGGCCGGAATCGTCGGCCTCGCGGGTCGGTTCATAGACCTCCTCGCACGGCACCATCCGGCGCTGGCGGAGATGGTCCAGAGCGGCGTTGCGCGCCACCCGCAGCAGCCACGAGGTGAACGGCGCCTCGCGCGGCTGGTACTTCTGGATCACCGACATCAGCTTGAGGAACACGTGCTGGGTCACGTCCTCGGCCTCGTGCGGATCCCGCACGAAGCTCAGCACGTAGCCGTAGACGTTGTCCTTGTAACGGATGTACAGGAAACGGATCGCTCCCCGATCGCCCGCCTGGGCCCGGCTCACCGCATTGAGGATCTGCGGGTCGCGGTCGTCGAGGTTCGAGGCCATCCGGGCCACGAACCCGACGGGGGACGGAGTCCCCTGCGCCGGCAGTTCCATCTGACTACTTTCCATACTGGACATGACTTGGCAGCGCCGGGCGCTCGCGTCAGACGCGATTCGCCGGCAGTGCCCACCCCCTTCTGTGAATAGAGACGCTTCCGATCGTCCATCCGTCGACTTCAACGGAATGTCATAAAGCTACCTACTGCTGCCTATTCTTCGCACCAGGGGACCCCCTAGTTTCACACGGTCCCCGCTTTAGTTTCCGGTCAGTCTGCCGATACAACCCACAGCGCCCGCTTTTGACCGAGATCATTGAGGCCGGATGGCTCGATGACGCGATCACGGGCGCCTTGACTCCCCTAGTAACTTAAGTTCGGCGCCCGATCCTAGGGGGGTTCGAAGAACCTCGATCCGGCCCCGGTTCGGTCCGAGCCCACGTCCTGAATCCATCGTGTCGAGCCTTCCCGACCACGGAGCGATTGCCCGCCCGCAGCTCGGCAGCCACCTGACGGCGGCGCGCGTCTCCGAGATCGAGGCGCTCGGCGTCGCGCTCGATGCCGCGCGCCACGGTCAGGGTGCGGTCCTGGCCGTCTGCGCCCCCCCGGGGCGTGGGCGCTCCCATCTGCTCAGAGCCGCAGCCGATCTGGCCCGCGCCGAGGGCATGGTGGTCCTGTGGGCCCAGGGGCGCGTCGTCGAGCGGGGGCTGCCGTTCGGCGTCGCGATCCAGCTGTTCGAGCGGCCGTGGCAGGCGCGGCCGGCGCTCGCGGCGGCGGCCGCACCCCAGCGCGATGGGGACCGCGCCGTCGACCGCCTGCTCGGGGCAGACGCCGGGAGCGCCGGCGTCTCAGGGATCGGGAGCGAGGATCGGTTCGCTGTCATCCGCGGCCTGCATCGGCTGGCTCGCGGGCTGGCCGCAGAACCGGCGCTGGATGGCGCGCGGCGGGGACTGGCGATCGTGATCGACGACCTCCACGACGCCGACGAACCGACGCTGTCGCTGCTGGCCTACCTCGGGGCCCGGCTCGCCGGCGAGCCGATCGCGGTGATCGTCAGCGCCCGGCCGGACCTCCCGGCCGCCGATCCCCACGCCCTCGCCGCCATCCTGCGCGCCGCGACGGTCCTGCGTCCGGCGCCGCTGGCCCCGATGGCGAGCTCCGAGCTCGTGCGCCGCGCCGCGCCGCACGCGTCAGACCGCTTCTGCGGCCGGTGCGCCCACGCGACGCGCGGTAACCCCGGACTGCTCGCCGACCTGATCGCCGAGCTCGCCCGCCAGGGGCTGAGCGGATCCGACGGCGACGCCGACCGGGTCTCGGAGCTGGTCGGCGAGCCGGCGATCGCCACGATCGAGGCGCGCCTGTCGCGCCTGCCCGACGGCGCGGCCACGATCGCGAGGATCGTCGCGGCCCTCGGCGACGGCGTGTCGCTGGCGCGGGCCGCCCGCGTGGCCCGTCTGGAGCTCGACGCCACCGCGCGGGCGGTCGACGCGCTCGTCGCGGCGGAGGTGCTGGCCGCCGAGCTCCCGCTCGCGTTCGCGGCGCCGATGGTGCAGCGGGCCCTGCGGGCATCGTTGAGCGCCGCCGAGCAGGCGGCGATCGAGCACCGCGACGGGGCCGGTGACGATCCGGTGCCCGCCGCCGCCCCGCCGCGGCCGCCGTCGGCGGCGAGCGCCATCCGTGCCGTCGGTTCCGGGCGCGACGACGATCGCGTGGTCGACGACGATCCCCAGGTGGATGCGCGCCTCGCCCTGGCGCGCATGGCGATGGAGGCGAGCCTGCGGGGAGAGCACCGCCAGGCGGTCGTCGAGCTCGCGCAAGCCGCCTGGGGCGACGGCACCGGCCCCCCCGACACCGCGGGGCAGCTGTCGGCGCTGCTCGGCGGATCGCTGCTGTTCGTCGACGAGCTGGAGCGGGCCCTGGAGCTCTGTAGCGCCCTGGCGCCCGCGCGCTCGGACGCGACGCCGGCGTCGCGCGGTCCGGCGGCCGTCCTGCCGCGCGCGTGGAGCCTCTATCACCAAGGTCGCGTCGCTCAGGCGATGGCCGCCGCCCAGACCGTGCTCGATCAACCGCGCGACGCCGCGGGCCCGCCGGTCGACGGCGTGTACGCGGTCGTCGCGGCCTGCCGGCTGCAGCTCGGTCAGCTGGACGCGGCCGGCGCCGTGCTCGCGCTGCTCTCAGAGCCCTCCGCGGTCTCCGACGTCGACCTCCCGATGCTGTTTGAGGTGCGCGCGCAGCTGCGCCTGGCACAGCTGCGCCCCGGCGACGCCCTGCAGGACGCCCTGGAGGCGGGTCGCCGGTCACGGTCGGCGACCGGTGTGGCCCACCCGGGGGTGCTGAGCTGGCGCTCGACGGCGGCACTGGCGCACATCGCGCTCGACAACCCCGCCCGCGCCCGCCATCTCGCCGAGGAGGAGCTCGATCTCGCCCGGCGCGCCGGCATCACCCGGGCGACGATTCGCGGCCTGCACGCGCTCGCGCTCGTCGAGACCAAGCGCCGGCGGCTGGATCTCCTGGACGAGGCGGTCAGCATCGGCGAGTCCTGCGCCCCGCGGCTGGAGTACGTCAGCGCGCTGGCCGAGTACGGCGCGGCGCTGCGGCGCGCCAACCAGCGCACGGCGGCGCGCAAGCCGCTCGGCGAAGCACTGGAGCGCGCCGAGCAGCTCGGTCTGGTGGCGATCGCCCAGCGAGCGGAGCATGAGCTGTCGACGATGCGCGCCCGGCCCCGGCAGGCGGGGCCCTCGGGCCCGGAGGCGCTGACGCCCAGCGAGGGGAGGGTTGGCGAACTCGCCGCACGGGGTATGACGACCCGAGAGATTGCCGCGACGCTCTTCGTCACCCCCAAAACGGTGGAGTTTCACCTGCGCAACGTCTACCGCAAGCTCGAAGTGCCCTCGTCGCGCGCCGAGCTCACGCGAGCGCTGCGCGCGAGCACCGACTCGGCGACGCCGGCCGTCGGAGAGCCGGTGACCGCGCGCGAGAATGATGCGGCGCCGATGATCGCCCGCCGTAACGTCCATCCGCGCAGAGTCGGCCGTTGAGTGGTCCGCTGATGGATCTCGCGATCATCGACGCGACGCTCGGGGCCCCGCGGGACGGCTCCGATGGGTTCTTCGGGTCCCGCTACGTGACCCCGATCGCCAACACGCCGCTGGTCTGCCACGTCCTCGCCGAGCTTGCCCAGAGCGGGATCGCCGCAGCTCGGGTGATCACCGTCCCCGGGGCGGGGGCCGACCTGGAGCGCACAGTGGCCGACGGAGGCTCGGCGGGACTCCAGGTCTCCTACACCGAGGCTCCCGACGGCGAGCATCGGCGCACGGTGCTCGCCGAGCTCGGGGACGCGCTGCGCAGCGGGCCCGTGCTGCTGCACCCCGGAGATTGTCTGCTGGGCGGCCAGGTCATGGCGATGCGCGATCGCTTCCGCGCCGGCGATGTGGACTCGGTGCTCCCGGAGCAGGCCTCGGCCGCGACCCGCCGCCACCAGACCGACCCTCGGGTGAGCGAGACCGCCCTGGTGCTCGGTCCGGAAACCCGCCCGCTGGTCGACGGGCTGCTGTCGCCGGCCGCCGACGGCGAGGATCTGATCGGGGTGCTGCTGCACAGCGACTACCGCCTGGCGGTCTGCGAGCTGACCGAGCAGTGGGTGTACGGCCAATCGACCGATGCGCTGCTGGCCGCCAACCGGATGGTGCTCGACACCCTGACGCCGGAGCCGGTCAACGGCTATGACGAGGGCAACGATCTGCACGGCCGGATCACGGTCGGCCGCGGGGCGTTCATCTCAAACTGCGTGATCCACGGGCCGGTGGCGATCGCCGACCGGGCGGTGCTGGAGGACTCCTTCATCGGCCCCTACACCGCGATCGGACGCGACGTGATCCTCAGCGGGACCGAGATCGACAACTCGATGGTGATGGCGGGCGCCGAGATCCGTCATCCCGGCCATCGGATCGAGGCGAGCATCATCGGCGAGCGCGCCCAGCTCACCCGCAGCTTCGACCTGCCCCGCGGGATCCACCTGCGGCTCGGGCCCGGCTCGCAGGTGCGGTTCAGCTAACGGTCGACCGGCACGCCGGGCGACGAGGCGGGCGCCAGCGTGCGGACGGTGCGCGCCGGATTGCCGACGACCACCACCCCGCTGGGCACGTCGGCGGTGACCACGGCGCCGGCGCCAACCATCGCGCCCTCGCCGATCTCGACGCCGGGCAGCAGGACCGCGCCGGCGCCCAGGCTCGCGCCGCGTCTGACCGTCGTCGCCTCGCAGGTGAACGACTGGCGGCTGCGCGGGAAGCGGTCGTTGGTGAACGTCGCCTGGGGGCCGATGAACACGTCGTCCTCGATCGTGATCCCGTCCCACAGGTAGACGCCCGACTTGATCGTCACGCGGTCGCCGATGATCGCTCCGCCCTCGACGTAGGTGTGATCGCAGATGTTGCAGCCGGCCCCGATCCGCGCTCCGGGCATGACGTGGGAGAACGCCCAGATGCGCGTGCCGGCGCCGATCTCGGTGCTCTCCACGAGCGCCCGCTCGTGGATGAACACCGGCGCGTCGGCCACCACGCTCATACGACGGCCAGCCGTGCCGTCGACAGCGCGGCGAGGTCGTCGTGCTTGAGCGAGACCTCGCGGCCCCCGTCGCGCAGCGACCGATCGGCGGCGTCGACGAGCCGGACCACGCTCTGGGCCAGTGCGGTGTGGAACTCCATCGAGACGCCGTCCCGGATCGAGCTCACGAAATCCCCGAGCTCCAGGGTCAGCGGCTCGTAGGAGTCGATCTTGGGCGAGACCACGTCGCCGCTGCGGTAGGAGAGGTGGTACTCGCCGAACGTCTCCGGATCGCGGTAGACGACCCCGCGATCAAACAGCCGCACCGGCTCCGGGGCGCCGTCGTCGTAGATGGCCATCCGCTCGCTGCCGACCAGCACGGTCCGCCGCAGCTTGCTCGGCGCCAGCCAGCTGAGCTCGACGTTGGCCACGATGCCCGACGCGAAGCTCATCGTCACGAAGGCGACGTCGGCGATCCCCTTGACGATCGAATCGCGGCCGACCGCCCGCACCGACGTGGGCATCTCGCCCAGCCAGTACAGCAGGATCGAGAAGTCGTGGGGGCCGAGATCCCAGATGACGCTCACGTCACGCTGGTGCAGTCCCAGGTTGACCCGGCTGGAGGTGATGAAGTAGATGTCACCGAGCGTGCCGGCCTCGAGCTCGCGCTTGATCATGCGCACCGGCGGGCTGTAGAGGAAGGTGTGGCCGCACATGAGGGTGAGATCCCGGGCGGCGGCCTGGGCGACGAGCTGATCGGCGAGGATGCTGGACGGAGCCAGCGGCTTCTCGACGAAGACATGCTTGCCGGCGGCGAGCGCCTGCTGGGCGAGCTCGAAGTGGGTGTGCACCGGCGTCGCGATGATCACCGCGTCCACCTTCGGATCGGCGAGCGCGCGCTCCACCCGCGTCGTCACGCGCGCACCGGGATGGCGACGGCGGTACTTGGCCAGCCGCTCGGTGTCCAGATCACAGATCCAGCGCACCTTCGCGTCGAGATTGTCGCCGAGCACCCGCAGCAGGTTCGGGCCCCAGTAGCCGAGGCCGATGACCGCGATGCCCACCTCCCCGGTCACGGCACTCATATCGCCATCGGTGGGCAGGGTCGTCGTCTTCAGCATCGGGCCTCTCCTGATCGTGCACTGAGAGTGGGAACCGCATCAAGCACTGCGTCGGCGACCTGCTCGACCTCCTCCGGGGTCAGGTCGGGGTGCATCGGCAGCGACAGCTCCTGCGCCGCCCACGCCTCGGCCTCGGGCAGCTCGCCGTGGCTGACCGCGCAGTCAAGGAGGGCCGGGTGACCGTGCATCGCCGGCGCGTAGTGGATGCCGGTCTCGATGCCCCGGCTGCGCAGCCGGGCCGCGACCGCGTCGCGATCCTCGAAGCGGGCGGGCATCAGGTGATAGACGCACTCCCCGTCGGGACGCTCGGTCAGGAGCCGCACCTCGGAGCCGATCAGATCGCGATAGCGCTCGGCGTGCTCGCGGCGCGCCTCGTTGGCGGCGTCGAGGTGGCGAAGCTTGACGCGCAGCAGCGCGGCCTGCAGTCCGTCGAGTCGCTCGTTGTATCCGACCTCGAGGTGCTCGCCCTTGGCCCGCTGGCCGAGGTTGCGCAGCCGGCGCAGCCGGGCCGCGAGGACCTCGTCGTCGGTGCAGATCGCGCCGCCGTCGCCGAGGGCGCCGAGGTTCTTGCTGGGATAGAAGGAGAACGCCGCCGCACCGCCCAGCGAGCCCGCCCGACGACCGCGGTAGCGCGCTCCGTGCGCCTGCGCCGCATCCTCGAGCAGCAGCAGGCCGTGGGCGCCGGCGATCGCGCCGAGCTCGTCCATCTCGCACACCTGACCGTAGAGGTGCACGGCGACGATCGCGGCCGTTCGGGGGCCGATCGCCGCGCGCGCGGCGTCCGGATCGATCAGGCCGGTGTCGGGGTCGACCTCGACCAGCACCGGCGTCGCGCCGACGTGAACGGCACCCAGCGCCGACGCGATGAAGGTGTGGGCCGGCACGATCACCTCGTCGCCGGGACCGATGCCCGCGGCGGCGAGCGTCAGCGTCAGCGCCGCCGTGCCCGAGGCGACGCCGACGCAGTGGCCGGCCTCGCAGTAGTCGGCGAACTCCGCCTCGAAGCCCTCGACCTCGGCGCCGAGCGTGAACGCGCTGGACTCGAGCAGCGCGGCGAACGTCGCGGTCAATTCATCCCTGATGGCGGCGTGCTGGCGGTCAAGCGCGACGAAGCGCACTCCCGTGGCTGATTCAGTTGACATCACAGTTCTTCCTTGCTGGTGTCCGAAGTCACCAGATCAACGGGCGCCGGGGTCGGTTTTTTCTCAAAGCTCGCCAAACTTCACAAAGCGGCGTAGGCGCGCAGCAGCGCCTGCTCGGAGTGCTCCCACGTCAACTCCGTCGCGCGGCCCCGTGCCGCGTCGGCGAGCCGGCCGCGCAGCTCGGGGTCACGCGCCAGACGGCGGATCGACGCCGCGAAGGCGACGGCGTCCCCGGCGCTGACCAGCAACGCCGCATCGCCGGCGGTGCGGCGTGATTCCAGCAGGTCGTAGGCGACGACGGGCTTGCCGAGCGCGAGGTACTCCGCGAGCTTGGTCATCGTCGAGCGCTGATTGACGTCGGTCGGTGGCGCTGGGTCCAGGCAGACGTCGACCTCGGCGAGCAGCTCGGGCACGCGGCCGGGCGCCACGCGGCCCGTGAACGTGACCCGGTCGGCGAGACCGCGCGCGGCGAGGTCGGCCTGCAGTGAGGCGCGCGCGTCCCCGTCTCCGATCACGAGCAGCCGCGCGTCGACGGGATCCTCGCCCGCGGTGAGGGATGCGAGGATCTTCGCCAGGCCGTCGACGCCGTCCTGGGCCGACATCGCGCCGAGATACGCCAGCCGGATCGGCTCCAGCACGCCCGGGCGGCGGACCGTGGGCAGCTGCGTCCACCGCGCCGGCGGCCCGTTGCGGACGATCGTCACGTCGCGCGGACGCTTGGCGCCCGCGGTGGTGGCAACCTCCGCGTAGGACGCGTTGGTGGCCAGCACATGGTTCGCCACGGCGAACGTCAGCCGTTGACAGACACGGGCCAGGCGCGACGCCCACCCCGGGCCGAACTTCACGTCGATCGTCTCCGGGAACAGGTCGTGATGATCGAACACCACGCGGCGTCCGGCCGCCCGGTACAGCGCGCCGGCGCCGAACAGGATGTCGGGCGGGTTGTGGAGATGCAGCACCGTCGACCCGCGCAGCAGCTCGACGATCGCGGCCCGGTGCAGCGCGACCGCGGCGACCGCGTACTCACGCACGAAGCCGGCGCGGCCGTGGGCGCTGCCGTCGGTCAGCGCGAAGCGACGCACGATGACGCCGTTGATCTGCTCGCGCCGGGGTTGACCCGCGTCGCGGGGAGCCACAACCGTGACCGCATGGCCGGCTCGCACCAGCGACTCGGCCTCGGAGCGGACCCGCACGTCCTGGGGGTAGGGGTTGTTCTCCAGCAGCATCGTGACGCGGTGGCGCCGCGGCGCCGTCCCGTCCGCAGGCACCCGCTGCTGCGCCGTCCCCGCCACGGACACCCGTCCTCGCCCGTCAGGCGGTCAGCTCAGGGCTGACGCAGCGATCGACGAACGCGTCGAGGCCGTGCCGGCCGGGCGCGGCGACGTCGAGCGCGCGCAGCAGCCGCGCCGCCACCGCGGGCCAGGTGAACTGCTGCGAGCGCCGCTGCGCGGCCGCGCCGACCCGCGCGGCGCACTCGGGGTCGCTGAAACGCGACATCGCGGCCACCAGCGCCGCGTCGGAGCTCGGATCGACCACGCAGCCGCCGTCACCGATCAGATTTCCCGCACCGCCCACGACGGTGCCGATCGTCGGCAGCCCGGCCGACATCGCCTCCACGTAGGCCAGCGCCGAGGGCTCGGTCCGGGAGGGCATCACAAAGCAGGTCGCCCGACCCAGCAGCGGCTCCAGCGCGGCCCGCTCGTGCGGGCGGTCCAGTCGCAGCACGCCGTGGTCGGTGACCCCGGGAGCGTCGATCGGCGGATGCTGACCGACGATGTCAAGGGTCGCCCCCGGGACGCTCTCGCGCAGTCGGGCGAAGGCCCGGAGCACCGCCGGTCCGTTCTTGCGCTCCCATTCCCAGCCGATGAACAGAAAGCGCGGGACGCTCCAGTCGCGATCGGTCGGCGCCTGGACGCAGTGGTTGCGGCCCACTCCGACGACGCGGACCTTGTCCTCGGGGATCCCGTAGTCCTCGATCGCCGACCGCGCCGCCCACCAGGTCGTGAAGCAGCACACGGTGGCCGCCTCGTAGGCGCGCCGTTGCGCGTCCAGGCGTTGCGCGAGCCGGCGGGCCCCCAGGGCTCGCCATTCCGGATAGCCGCAGTCAAGCGCCTGCCGGATCGTCATGTCCTCGTAGGTGGCGACGCGATGCGACGGCGCCAGCCGGTATCCGGTGCCGATCTGGATCATGGCGACGGCCTCGGTCTCGGCCGCCGCGGCCTCCCGCGCCACGCGCGTGTAGACCCGGCCCATCGCCGGAGAGTTGCGCGCGACGGCGCGCCCCATCCGCAGCGTGGAGCGCAGATCGCCACGGCGCGACCGGGGAACCTCGGCGAGCGCGACGGCGTTGCGCAGCAGCGCATGGACCCGCTGGGGGGGCGCCGCGCTCAGCGGGCGGGGCCGGGCGCCGATGGCACGCAGCCCGGCGATGACCCCGCTCGGGGTCCCTGACCAGGCGCTCGCCGCTCTCGGGTCGCCGGGGAAGATGACGCCGACGGCGGGCCCGACGACGCTGGTCACGGGCGTCGGCGTCGGTTGCGCCACGACCGCGCCTGCGCTCACGCTCCCACTCCGTGCATCGCATCGGGGTTGGCCTGCTCCAGCGCCTCGGTGATCTGCAGGACGCCGAAGCCCTGGGACTCCTCGGGATCCAGGACGATCGCCGCCGCGTCGCTGCGCGAGCGCACGCCGAGCTTGGTGAACGCCGAGGACAGGTGGCTCTTGACCGTGCTCTCGGCGAGGAACAGGCGAGCGCCGATCTGGCTGTTGGTGTAGCCGAGCACGACGAGAGCGAGGATCTGCTTCTCGCGGTAGGAGAGCGCCGGGCGGCGCAGCTGGGTCCGCATCCGCCGGGGCACGACGGCCTGGCCCGCGAGCACCGCGATCGCCGTCGGGCCGAGCGCCAGCTCAAGCTGATCGGAGAACACCAGACCGTCGATCCACCGTTCGAGCACGAGCCGCGCGTCGCGTCCGGTGCGACCCTCGCAGACGATGATGATCCGCAGCTCCTCGTGCTCGCGGGCGAGCTCCCGCAGGGCGCCGCGATCGGTGGTCTGCTCCGCGTCCCAGGCGGCGACCAGCAGCCGCGGCGCTCCCGCCAGGGCGAGCGCCGCCTGCGGGGTCGCGGCGTCGGCCACCGACAGTCCGCATTCCGACAGTGCCGTGGTGATCCGGGCGCGCAGGCCGAGATCGGCGGCGCACGCGACGGCGAGCGGCGTCACGCGACGCCTTTGCGGCCGAGCACGACGGGGATCGTTCGCAGCAGGATCGCCAGATCGCCGCCGAAGCTGCGCGACGTGGCGTAGAGGAGGTCGAACTCGAGCATCTCCTGGTAGGTGCGGGTGTTGCGGCCCGACACCTGCCACAGGCCGGTGAGGCCCGGGCGGGTGGAGAACCGCGGCTCAAACGCCTCGGGGTAGAGCTCGGCCTCATAGCCGATCACCGGGCGCGGCCCGACGAGCGACATCTCGCCGCGGAGCACGTTGATCAGCTGGGGCAGCTCGTCAAGGCTCCACGAGCGCAGCACCCGGCCGAGACGCGTGATCCGGGGGTCGACGGTGAGCTTGTGCAGCTCCCCGTCGGCGGCGGCCTGCGGAGCGCTGATCAGCGTGCGCACGTAGTCGCGGTGCAGGGCCTCGCCGCCGTCGACCCGCATCGTGCGGAACTTGTAGAGCGAGAACGGCCGGCGGTTGCGGCCGAGCCGCTGCTGGCGAAACAGCGCCGGCCCGGGCGAGGTGGCCCGCACGAGCAGCGCGAGGACGACGAGCACCGGCGACAGCACGATCAGGACGGTGGCGGCGACGGCGAGATCGAGCAGCCGGGTCGCGACGGCGTCAAGCGCGCCGGTGAGCGCGCCGTCTGAGGCGAAGGGCAGCAGCTCCGGCGCCCCGGACGTCCGTGTCTCGGAGAGTTCCATGCTGACCTAACGAACGGCACCCGCGAGATCTTGCGCGCGGCACGGCGCGCGGTGGGCGTCAGTGGTCCTGGACGCAGCGCACGGGCGCGTCGCTGTTGTCCCACACGTTGTCGCTCCATACCTGGCCGCCGGCCCGGGGGCAGTAGGAGTCGGCTTCCCAGCCGTAGTAGCCGCCGTAGGGCCACAGGCCGTCGTCGCCGCGTGAGGAGCGGTTGGCCCGTGAGCACGTGCTGCCCCCGGTCGAGGCCTGGTAGACGGGGTGGCCGGTACAGCGGGCGAACCGGTTGCCGGTCACCGTCATGTGGCTCGTGCCCACCGGCACGCCGTTGGAGCAGCCGTAGATCATGAAGCCCGAGCCCGCCAGCAGGCTGTCGGTGATCGTCAACTGGTTGGCGCAGGGCTCCTGCTGCCCGCCGTTGTCGGTGTTGCAGAACACGTTCGCGGTCTGGTCCTCGGGGTTGATCAGGGTGTCGTGATCGACCGTGAACGAACCGGTGTCGCAGTAGATGTCCTCGACGTGGTCGATGCCGCCGACGCACCTGTCGCCGTCATAGCTGCCACACGGGCGGCCGTTGGCGTCGATGTAGGAGTTCTTCACCGTCCACCCGTCGTTGTGGACGCACTCGCTGCAGTTGACGAGGTCGTCGTGGTCGGCGAGCAGCCGGTAGCCCGTGTTCACGTTCTCACCGAGCGCGATCTGCACGCTCTGGTTCGTCGCGTTCGCGCCGCCGACCGCGGAGTCGATCACCCGGCCCCCGGTCGCCTCGAACTCGACGGCGGGCGGCAGGTTGGTGTTGCCCGAGGCGTCCCACTCCACGCACACGTCCTCCAGGGTCACGTTCGGGGCCTCCACGACGATCCGGCCGTGGACGTTTGCGTCGCTGAGCGTCGCGCCGGCGGTGCGCACGGTGATCACGCCGCTGCGCGGCCGCAGCTGACGACACGGGACCGAGGTCGTGGCGTCGTGGGGGCCGACGTAGGCCGCGTTGGGAAAGCGTGCGCGGGGATCGGGATAGCCGCAGGCCATCGGCGACGCGTAGCAGTGGCGCCTGCGGGTCACCCGCGTGACGGTCTTCGCCTGCGAACCCGCCGGGGCACCAACGCTCGCGGTCAGCTTGTCGTGCGCGGTCGACGGCGAGCCCGCGGTCGACCCGCCCGCGCCGCAGCCGGCGAGCAGCAGACCGGCCAGCAGGCAGGCGAGCGCCGCTGCTGTCGTGCGCGACGATGAACGCATCTCTGCTTCAGCCAACGATCCGCCGGGCGGTGAACTTCCGCGTCAGCCGTCGGGATCGCCGTCGTGCATGAGGCTCACGGCGTCCGCGAAGGCCGTCAGCACGTCGGCGTTGGTCGTGCCGTGCCGGCACGCCTCGCGCCACGCGTCAGCCAGCCGCCGGAGCTCCGACGTGCTCTGCGCCTGCGCCGGCGGGCGGGTCAGCGTCGCCTGGGCGCCATCGGAGAGCCCCTTCAGCGAGCGCCCCAGACGCCGGCCGTCCGCGCCGTAGGCGGTCACGGTCCAGCCCTCGGGCTCTGACTGGGTGGCAAAACCGAACGTCAGCCCGGGCCCGCCCACCAGCTCAGCCGGAGCGACGAGCGGCGGTCGACGCGACAACAACTCCCAGAGACGGCTCACTGATCGACACAGTGTAGGGTCGGGTGGGTCAGCCGCCGGGCCATCGCCTGCGCCA
This sequence comes from uncultured Acetobacteraceae bacterium, assembly GCA_964658375.1. Classification (GTDB taxonomy): domain Bacteria; phylum Actinomycetota; class Thermoleophilia; order Solirubrobacterales; family Solirubrobacteraceae; genus Palsa-465. The sequence goes on from CAZZYU010000042.1 coordinate 20,304, forward strand.
CGCTGACCGTCAGGCGCGGTGGTATGGTCGCGTGACGAGCCAGCTACCGCCACGACGCAGGCTTGACGGCCGGAGGGCCTCACCGTGGCGATGACGTCGGCGTTGGCGGTGACGCTGCGTGAGTTCGCACGCACGATGGTCACCGACTTCTCCAAAGAGGAGATTCTCGATGGGCTGGTGAACCGGATCGCGTCGGAGATGCCGATCTCAGCGGCCGGTGTGACGCTCATCACCCCGGAACGCGGACCGCGCTACGCGGCGGCGTCAGATGCCGCGGCGCTGCGCTTTGAGCAGCTGCAGTCTGAGCTTGACGACGGACCGTGCGTGCAGGCCTATGAAACCGGCCAGGCATGCCTGGTGCCCGACCTGGCCGCCGAGGACCGGTTCCCGCAGTACTGCGCGGCGGCGCGAGACGCCGGGCTGCAGGCGGCGTTCGCGTTTCCGCTGCACTACGACCGCACGCCGCTCGGCGCTCTTGACCTCTACCGCACGAACCCCGGGGGATTGCCCGGCACCGTGATCGAGGAGGCGCAGATCCTCGCGGATGTGGTCTCGGCATATCTCGTCAACGCGCAGGCGCGCGCTGATCTGAAGGAAGCGGCCATCCGCCTGCAGGCGGAGGCGCGTCGCGACCCGCTGACCGGTCTGGCGAACCGCGGCCTGCTGATGGAGCGCCTCGAGCAGGCGATTCGCCGCCGCGAGCGGTCAGGCCGAGCGCCCGCGCTCCTGTTCCTCGATCTCGACGGGTTCAAGGCGATCAACGACGAGCACGGTCACGCCTGCGGCGATGCGCTGCTGATCGCCGTCGGAGACCGTCTGACGCGCGCGGTGCGACCTGTCGACACCCTCGCCCGGTGGGCGGGGGACGAGTTCGCGATCGTCTGTGAAGACCTCGAGGCGCCCGACGCCGTGACCTCGCTGATCGCTCGCATCCACGCGGAATTTCAGCGGCCGTTCGAACTCGGCGACGAGACGGTGCAGGTCACGACGAGCATCGGCATCGCGTTCGCCGCCGAGCCGAGCGACTCACCGGAGACGCTCCTGCGCGACGCCGATCGCGACATGTACCGCAACAAGCGCACCGACAGCCGGCGCCACCCCTCGCGGCTGGACGGCCCAGGGCCGCTGATCGTGTCCGACGAGCTCCAGGCCACGCTGACCGGCGCGGCCGCGCGCGGTGAGCTGTCGCTGGTCTATCAGCCGATCGTCACCACCGCCGACGGGCAACTCCGCGGCGTGGAGGCCCTGGTGCGCTGGACGCACCCGGCCGCGGGCCACGTCTCTTCGCAGGCCCTGATCGCACTCGCCGAGCAGACCGGGGTCATCATCGAGATCGGCGATTGGGTACTGACCACCGCCTGCGCTCAACTCCGGCACTGGGACCAGCACGACGACAACCGAATCGCGATGGCGGTCAACGTGTCCGTGCGTCAGTTCATGGCGCCCGGCTTCGTCGACAGCGTGGCCGGCACCCTTCGGGCCGGAGGCACCGACCCGGGTCGGCTCACCCTCGAGATCACCGAGACCGTCCTGCTCGCCGACGTTCACCGCGCCGTCGCCGTGTTGGCCGACATCAGAAGTCTCGGCGTGAGATTGGCGCTGGATGACTTCGGCACCGGCTACTCATCGCTGAGATACCTGCTCAGCTTCACCGCCGACGAGCTCAAGATCGACCGCGACTTCATCACCGACATCGCCCACGACATCACCAGCCGGAAGGTCGTCGGCTCGATGATCGGCCTCGCGCACGAACTGGACATCTCCACCGTCGCCGAAGGCGTCGAGACCCGCGACCAGGTCGAGGCGCTCACCGACCTCGGCTGTGACCACTGCCAGGGCTTCTACTTCGCACGCCCGGTCCCCGATGCGCAGATCGACTCCCTGTTGAGCCACGGCGAGCCCGGCTTGCCGCTGCTTCCCGTCGCCTGACGCTGACGATCCGCGCGCGGCGCTCAGGCGATCGCGGGGGCGCGGCGCGGCACGTCGCCGCGGCCGAGGCCCGCGGGCCGGGTGTGACCGTCGCGCGACGGGTGCCCGACGTCGGGCACATCGTCGCTGACCGGTGCGCGCTCCGCGCTCGGCGCCGGCTGCGCCACCGGCGCCCGGACCGGCTTGTGCATGGCGATCAGCATCGCGGCGAGCAGGAGCAGCATGTAGGTGACGTGGTCGAAGGAGAGCGTGTCAAACAGCGCGCAGCACACCATGACCATCGCCACCATCGCCTGGATCGCCAGCGCCGCGTTGCTGGCACGGCGGTCGGGGCCCCGGATCAGCGGGTGGCTGAGCGTGAACATGGCCGCGAACAGCGCGAGCAGGCCCACCATGCCCAGCGCCCCGGCGGTGATCAGCAGCCCGAGGTACTCGTTGTCCAGGAAGCGGAACATCTGCGGCGTGTATGAGCTGTAGCCGTCGCCGATGATGATGTGGCTCATCACGTCGGGACGAACGGCGTCATAGCGCTGGACGCGGACCTTGTCGGTGTTGACCTTCGTCGCGTTGGCGGGCTCGAGCTCGGAGATCACCGACCCGAGCTGGCCCGGGGCGAGCACGTGGATGACGAGGATCGCCGGCACGATCGCCAGCGCCAGGCCGCGCGCCATCTTCCGCGGCCGGTACGCGGTGAGCACGCCGATGCCGACCACCGGTGCCACGACGCTCGTCTTGCGCGAGGTGGCCAGCGCGCCGGCCATCACGATCATCGTCGCCAGCAGCCACATCCCGCGCTCTCGCCGTGAGCGCGACTCCAGCGTGAAGATGATCGCCGGGCAGAGCACGAGCGACAGCAGCGTCGCGAGCTCGAGCGGCTCGTTGGTCGGTCCGACGACGCTGAGCCGGCCGATGTCGTCGATCTGGTCGATTCCGACCGGCTTGCTCATCGGGACGTGCAGGCTTGACCACACGTCGTAGAACAGGTTGGTGTGGGTCGAGCGCTCAAACAGGGTGCCCAACGCGCAGAGCACGCCGAGCCCGACGATCAGCTTCAGGAACGGGCGCACCTCGCCCGGCCGGATCACGGACGCGGCGATCACGAAGAAGGTCGCCCAGGTGACCACGACGAACAGCTTCTTGACCGAGGGCATCACCTGCCCGTAGAGCGAGAGCTCGTGGCCGCTGAGCCCGACGCTGAGAAACAGGATCCCGATGAACGCGATGAAGACCGCGTGCACGCGGGTGAAGCGCAGCCGGGGGCGGCCTGGCCCCGGGCGTCGCAGCGACACGAGCCACGCGACCCCGATGATCGCGAGCATGATCCGATCCGGAGTCGGCGAGAGCGGCGAGGAGCCCGTGTTGTTGGCGAAGATCGCGTCGATCGGCACGAGGAACAGTGCGCCGACGAACACCGCCAGCGACCACGGCAGGAACCGGCGCGTGTGAGGCCACAGATCCGTGCCGTCATCGGGCGCATCGTCGGCGTCAGCCGCGGGGCGAGAGACCGTGCGCGCGCGCAGCAGGGCGAGCAGACGGGCCTGGGCGCGCCAGCGCACCGACAGGATCAGCGCGGCCCCGGCGAGAAACACGATGCCGAAGCTGACGATGATCAGCTGCAGCTTGCCACTGGGGTCCACCACCCCGCCGGTCGTCGACCCAAGCGAGCGGATCACGAACGGCGTGTCGCCGGCCGGCAATCGCGCGGCCGCGCCCTGGGCGGCGACGTGGGCGATCAGCTGGCTCCGGGCGCTGTTGACGATCGCGACCGCCGCACGCTCGGTCGGCGCCTGCGCGTAGAGCGTGATCATCGGCCGCACGCCGTCGACGTCGACGAGCAGGCGGTCGTTCTTGACCAGCTTGGGAAAGGTCGGCTGGGAGTCGGGAAGCGTTTCGGTGTAGGGACCGGCGGAGTCCACGATCTTGCCCGGCTGCCCGGCCGCGGCCGCCATCTGCTCCAGCGGCCCCTCCCCCTGCACCCACAGTGCGAGCGTCTGGGCCTCGTCAGGGGCGCCGGTCTGGTAGCGGCCCGCCGTCGCCGGGCTCTGCTGGTCGCTGAGCAGCTCCGAGGGAGTGCTGTCGACGAACACCTGGGCCTCGGCGGTGGCGAACACCACCTCCTTGGGGTGCAGCCCGGGCGGCGTCAACGTCACCCGGTAGGTGAGCAACATCGCGACGAGCGCTGCCACCACCGTGACCGCCAGCCACGGCGCGACCCGCCGGGCGGCGCCGCGAGGGCGTCGCCGGCCTGCTGCGGGGATCTGGCTCAACGAGCGTTCCCGCGCTTGGGGCGAGGCCGGCTGGTCCGCGGCTCACGGCCGTTTACGGCGCGCTTGGTCGCGGTGGCGTTGGCGCCGTTGGTCGCGGCATGCTTGGTGGCAGCGCCGTTGGTCGCGGCGTGCT
>CAZZYU010000043.1:0-23609 GCA_964658375.1 uncultured Acetobacteraceae bacterium
GGCGTCGGGGCGGGCTCGGGCGCTGACTCCGGTGCCGGGGCCGCAGCCGCGCGGGCCGCGGGCACAGCCGCGGGGGCGGTGCGCGTGCCCGCCAGCGCCCCCTCCAGCCGCTCGATGCGCGCCAGCAGCGCCGCCGCCGACGGGTCGACCTCGGGCGCGGCGGCCTTGACGAGCACGAGCTCCAGCTGGATCCGCGCCTGGGCACCGTTGGCGGTCGCCTCCAGCGCCGCCGAGACGAGGTCGAGCAGCCGCACGGCGTCGGTGGAGGCCAGCGCCCGCGCCTGGCCCAGCAGCCGCTCGTCACGCTCGGGGGTCACGCGCAGCTCCTCGGTGACCTCGCCGAGCATCTGCACGGCGAGCAGCTCGCGCCCGTGGATCTCCAGATCGCGCAGGATCTGGCCGGGGTCACGGCCGGAGGCGGTCAGCCGCTCGGCGGCGCGCAGGGCGCCGGCGCCGTCGCCGGCGAGGACCGCGTCCAGGGCCTCGAACAGCTGCTCGGCGTCGGCCACGCCGAGCACCGCGAGCACGTCAGCGGGGGTGATCGGACGATCGCCGGCGTAGGTGAGCAGCTGCTCCAGCGTGCCCAGGGCGTCGCGGAAGCTGCCGGTCGCATGACGGGCGACGAGCGCGACCGCCGCGGACTCGATCTCGATCTGCTCCTGGGCGGCGACCCGGCTGACGACCTCGGTGAGCTGGGCGGTGGTCGGGCGCCCGAAGTCGAAACGGTGGCAGCGGTCGACAACCGTGGGCAGGACCTTCTGGGCCTCGGTCGTGGCCAGCACGAAAAGCGTGCGCGGCGGCGGCTCCTCGAGCGTCTTGAGAAACGCGTTCCACGCCTGCGGGGAGAGCATGTGCGCCTCGTCGAGGATGTAGACCTTGTGGCGCCCGGAGACCGGGGCGTAGCCGACCTTCTCCCGCAGATCGCGGATGTCGTCGACCGAGTTGTTGGAGGCCGCATCCATCTCGATCACGTCCAGCGACGTGGCGGCGGCGATCGATACACACGACTCACAGACCCCGCAGGGCGTCACCGTCGGGCCGTTCTCGCAGTTCAGGCAGGCGGCGAGGATCTTGGCCATCGACGTCTTGCCCGTACCCCGTGAGCCGACGAACAGGTAGGCGTGGTGCACCTGGCCACGGCCGACGGCATTGGACAGGGTCCGCACCACCTGCTCCTGCCCGACGACGTCGTCGAAGGTGCGCGGGCGGTGGCGACGGTAGAGCGAGGGACCGGTCGACACGAGGACCCTCGAGTCTAGTGCTGGACCCCGCCACGATCCGGCGCGGAGGTATGGACCGTGCACCCTCCGTCGAAGTCGCGTCCGGGGCCTGCAATCTCCGTCTGAAGACTCCGATCCGGCACTCCCGACGCGCCTGGAGGTGACCGCTTAAGGCTGCTTCCTTCCGGACCTGACCTGGTTCACGGGCCTGCATCGCATCGGGACCAGACCATCATCGCCTCACACGAAGCGCTGACCCCGAACCGGCACCCCTTGAAAGGGAATTCAGCCCCGCTGGAGCGGATTGCGGGTACAGGGCACCGCTAGCGCCCCGCCTAGCACGGTCCGGTGGGGATGCTAGTCGGTCTTCTGCGGCCGCGGCGCCCCCAGGGGCCTCCCAGCTCGCGGTGTATCTTCACCGCGCATGTCCATCGGAGTCATCGGCCTGGGCTACGTGGGACTCCCGTTGGCCGTCGCGTTCGCCGAGGCCGGCGAGTCGGTGATCGCCGTCGACGTCGACGAGCGCAAGGTGGCGCAGGTCACCGCAGGCGAGTCCTACATCGAGGACATCCCGTCGCCGCGCCTGGCCGCCGTCGCCGGCCGGATCGCGGCCTCGACCCATTACGCGCCGTTGGCTCGCTGCGAGGCCGTGCTCATCTGCGTGCCCACGCCGCTGACCGCCAACCGCGAGCCCGACCTGGGCCCACTGCTGTCCGCCGCGCGGTCGCTGGCCTCGGTGGTCCAGCGCGGGCAGCTGGTCGTGCTGGAGTCCACGACCTATCCGGGCACCACCCGCGAGCAGCTCGTGCCGCTGCTGGAGCAGAGCGATCTGCGAGCCGGACTCGATATCCATGTCGCCTTCTCGCCGGAGCGCGTGGATCCAGGGCGCACCGACTACACGATGCGCACCACGCCGAAGATCGTCGGGGGCATCACCCCGGAGAGCACCGAGCATGCCGCAGCGGTCTACGGCCTGGTCTGCGACGAGATCGTGCGCGTCTCCACCCCCGAGGTCGCCGAGATGGCCAAGCTGCTGGAGAACATCTTCCGCTCGGTCAACATCGCGCTGGTCAACGAGCTGGCGATCCTTGCCGACCGGATGGGCCTCGACATCTGGGAGGTCGTCGATGCCGCCGCCACCAAGCCCTACGGCTTCATGCGCTTTGAGCCCGGACCCGGCATGGGCGGCCACTGCCTGCCGGTCGACCCGTTCTATCTCACCTGGCGCGCGCGGGAGTTCCACATGGCGACGGAGTTCATCGAGCTCGCCGGCAAGCTCAACCAGCAGATGCCCTATTACTGCGTGGAGCGCATCGAACGTGCGCTCAACGACGTCGAGAAACCCGTCCGCGGCTCGCGCATCGGGATCCTCGGGGTCAGCTACAAGGGCGGGGTCGGCGACACCCGCGAGTCGCCGGCGCTGCGCATCATCGAGATGCTCACCCAACGCGGGGCACAGATCGCCTACCACGACCCCTACGTCCCGGAGCTGCCCGGCCAGGATCTGCGCAGCGTCGACCTGGAGGAGCTGTTGAGCGGCGACGCCGTCGTGCTCGTCACCGCTCATCCCGGCATCGACTACTCGGCCGCGGTCACGGCGAGCCAGCTGTTCGTCGATCTGCGCGGTGTGACGCGCGCGCGTGAGCGCGAGGCCGATCACAGCGTGGTACGGCTGTAGGGGCGGGTCGGAGGAGCGGCCGGTGGCCGCCCCTCCGTCGCACCGGCTGCTCAGGACTGGGTGATGAAGCCCGTTCCGTTGACCGCCGCCAGGACCTGAGCCTTGGTCAGTGGCAGCTCAAACGCCCCGGTGTAGGTCGGGTTCTCACCGGCGATGAACCGGATCCACGCCGCGTGGTTGGCCTCGACGGAGTGAATCGCCAGCGCAGCCTGCAGCACCGCGGTCTCCTGGATCAGCGGCGCCTGGCCCTTGTAGGCCCGCACGCCGGTGTCCTCGAGCGTGATCGCGGTCTTGACGAACTCCTTGGAGCTGCTGACCGCGTCGCCGAAATCGAACACCGGCGACTTGATCGCGGCGCTGCCCAGCACCTTCTTCAGCGCGGCCACGTGCTCGGCCTCGTGCTTGCCGGCGGTCATCGCGAACTCCCGCTCCTGACCCTTGCCGATTGACCCACGGGAGATCGCCGTCTTGTAGAAGGCAGCCTCCAGGTACTCCAGCGTGAGCGCGAAGTTGAGGATCGCGACGTCGTTGCTGGTCGCCGCCGAGGCCACGCCCGGAATCATCGCCAGCAGGGCGCCGCCGCCGATCAGGCCACCGGCACCGAGCGCCGCCTTGGCCATGAACCCGGCCCGGCTGTCGCCCTCGATCTTCTCGGCGCCCTCGCGGATCGCGCCGTCGACATCGACCTGCTCGATCGTGGGCCGGGTCATGACAGTCCTCCCTTGACGAAGCCGAGTTTCTTGACGGCCGCCATCGACTGCGCGGCGGTGTAGGCGGGGTTGAACGCAAACGGTGCGGCGTTCTCGCCGAGGATCGCGCGGACCCAGGAGGCCTGACGGGCCTCGACCGAGACGAGCTCGGAAGCGCCGATGAGCACCGGCGTGCTGACCAGCGGCCCGGCGCCGTTGAGGGTCTCGACGCACATCTCCTCGATCTTCGCCGAGGTCTTCAGGAACGCCGTCTGGGACGCGGTCGACGAGCCGAAATCGAACTTCTGCTCCGCGTGCGGCTTACCGCCGAGCTTGGTGATCGTCGCCTTGACGAACGCCACATGCTTCTCCTCGTGACCCTTGAACATGGTCGCGACCGTCTTGGCGTCGCCCTTGAGGTTGGCGTTCTTCAACGCCGACGCGTAGAACGAGGCGCCGAGGTACTCGAGCGTCAGCGCGTACTGCAGGATCGTCAGGTCAGTCGCCGTGCTCTTCGGTGCCGCCGCCGTCGCGGCGAACGCCGGCGAGCTGGTCAGCAACGTGAGTCCGGCGGCGCCGGCTCCGCTGGCGCCCAGCAGCTTGAACAGGCCCGAGCGGGTCATCCCGCCCGTCTCGTCCTCTGGCGCTGCCGTTTGGTCCGGGAACGCGACCGGGGCTTGGTCTGGGGTCATGTGTGAGATCTCCAATTGGTGGACGAACGTCCCCGACCGAGTACCCGAGGCACTCCCACCTAACCGCTGGCGGTCCCGGCTCAACCTCAGCACAACACTCCCCACTCCTCGCCCAATCCGCCGCAAGGTGGTCGCGTACAATGCGACGCCCGTCACCCGGGCGCGTAGCTCAGTGGGAGAGCGCTCGCTTCACACGCGAGAGGTCGCTGGTTCGAGCCCAGCCGTGCCCATCCTCAGAAGCGGTGGTACGTCGCTCGGTGCGGCGTGACGGAGAGCCGCTCGTTGCGCCGGCAGCGGGTTAGTGTGTCGGCCGTGAGCGACGGTCACGCGGGAGCCAGCGATCGGGCGTTCGCCCAGCAGGCGCAGACGTTCGCGGACGCGCGCTTGAACCGTGTCCTCACGACCGAGTCCGAGTGGGTGTTCGCCCGGCTGGTGGTCCGTGACCGCGATCTCGTGCTCGACCTCGCCGCCGGCACCGGCCTCGGCAGCCGGGCGCTCGCTCCGAAGGTCCGCGCCGTGGTCGCCCTCGACGCCAGCCCGGCGATGCTCGAGGTGGGGCAGGCCGAGGCCGAGCGGGAGGGCCTGACCAACATCGTCTTTCAGCGCGGCGACGCCGCGGCGCTCCCGTTTCTCGATGGTTCGTTCACCGTCGTCGTCTGCCGCTATGCGCTTCACCACTTCCCGGACCGCGATGCGGTGATGGCCGAGATCGCGCGGGTGCTGCGGCCCTACGGGAGGCTCGGGCTCGCCGATCTCGTCGTCGACGAGCACGCCGACCGCGCCGACGCCCACAACGCGATCGAGCGCCTGCGCGATCCCTCCCACGTCGGCGCACTGAGCGCCTCCGGTCTGCAGGCGCTGATCGTCGACCACGGCCTGGAGGCGACCGCTGCCGAGACCCGCGAGATCCGCCGCCCGCTCGCATTGTGGCTCGAGCAGTCGGCGACCCCGCCCGAGGCGCGGACCGAGATCGAGCGACGCCTGCAGCAGGAGATCGACGGCGGGCCGAGGACCGGCCTGCAGCCGCGGCGCGAGGACGACGGCGCCCTGAGCTTCGTCCACACCCTCACCTCGGTGTTCGCGCTCAAGCCCGGGAGGTAGCCCGGCACACGCGAGAGGTCGCTGGCTTGACCTTCACGGTCCCGGGGTGAGCAGCGATCTCGTAGACGGTCACGAATCGAAGTCGCTCGCGTTGCGCACCCAGCCGTCCATCGCCAGGAAGTCTCGCCGGGGCGGAGCGAACACGTCGATCAGGCGGTTGGCGCCGTCGCCGACCGCCTGGCTGGTGTGCTCCAGCGGCGGCGGGAAGATCACGGCCCCCGCGCCGCTCAGCGCCAGGTGCTGATCGGGTCGCCACTGGCTCATGTCCGGAGTCCAGGGGCTGCGGACGTGATGGACGAACTCACCGCCCAGCTGCAGGGAGCACTGCTCGAAGTCGGCATGGCTGTGGGGGGACAGTCGCCGGGGATCCCTCGGACCGTGACGGGTCGCGATGAAGTTGACCATCAGGTTGGCGCTGCGGAAGATCTGCCCGAACCGACCCTCGGTGGGAGGATGGTCGGCCAGCGAGTAGTGGAGGAGTGACAGGTCGGGGTGCGCCGGTTCGTAGGGCGCCACGTTGGGGGCGTCCTGCTGGTAGGCCGCCGCGTTGATGCACCGGTCCAGCAGATCGCTGCCGGCGGCCGGGACGACCCGGACCACGATCCCATCGTCCAGGACCTCGACGGTGCTGGGGGTCTCCGGGACGATCACGACCGACCCGCCCGCGACGACCAACCCGTCACCGCCGGCACCGTCACCGCCGTCAGCCCGGATCCGCACCCGGGCCGGCCCCTCAGGGGGGACGACGAGCAGCGTCTCGCGGTCCTCGGGACCCTCCCACCGCTCGCCTGCGGCCGCGACCGCGTAGGCGACGACGGCGTGCTGGATCCGCAGCAGCCACAGGCGGGTGCCGAGGTCTGAGATCTCGGCCGTGTCGTCGGTGAACGGGATCAGCTGGGCCTCGGCGAGCTCGGCGGGCGGTGGCGCAGTCGCCTGGGCGAGGGCGGCACGAGGGTCTGAGGCGTCGAACGGCATGGCGTTAGATCCCTTCGTACTGGAGGATGTTCAGACCCGAGTTGTAATCCGTGACGTAGACCAGTCCGTCGGGATCGACGAACACGTCCGCGGTGTGTCGGGCGATCGGCAGGTCCAGAGCGGCCAGCCGCGTGTCGCGCGTGCGGGTGGGGAGCCCGGTCAGATACCGCCCGGCGGGCTGCGGCCGGTAGGGGTCGCGGATGTCGAACGCCCGAACGCCCGCGTTCTGGTAGGTGGCGAAGATGAGCTCGGAGCTGTGGAACGTGCCTGGGCGGTACTCGTGCAGGTTGTGGGGCCCGAAGTGCCCGTCCTGGGCGCAGAAGTCCTCGTCGTCGGGGATCGGCGCCGTCGCGATCGAGATCGGGTTGCTCGGCTCGCGGATGTCGAACATCCAGATGTGCTTGACGCCGTCGGCGCAGTGGTCGGCGACCGCCTCGTCGGCGACGACGAGCAGATCGCGATCGAGGAGCGGCAGCGCACTGTGCGTGGCGCCCGTGAACGGAGGTGACCAGTTGCGATGAACGATCAGCGACGGGCGGGCGGGGTCGCTGACGTCGACGAGGGTGAGCCCTCCGTCGCGCCAGGCGCCGTAGGCGACGCCGTCGGCCACCACCGCGTGGTGCAGGCCGACGCGGCCCGGTCGCTCGACGGGCTCCTCCCCCCCGGCCACCCACATCCCCGGCAGCCAGAACCGCCCCGCCTCGACGGGGTGGGCGGGGTCGGCGAGGTCGATGATCAGCAGGATGTAGTCGGTGAAACCGTCCAGCAGCGCCGAGGCGTAGGCGTAGCGACCGCCCGTGTACCAGATCCGATGCAGGCCCGCGCCGTTGACCGGCATGAACGCGATCTCCCGGGGGTCACCGGGCGTCGAGATGTCAAACACGCGCATCCCCGCCGAGTAGTCGACGCCGTTGGTGCCGTAGCGGCTGACGTCGAGCCCGCCCGACGGGTTTGAGTAATAGTCATCCTCCCTGATCACGAACTTGAAGAAGTTGATCGCCTCGATCACCAGCAGCAGGTCACCGTGGACCTGCAGGTGGATGTTCCAGGTGTTCGGCAGCGTGGGGATGAACCGCACGGGCTTGACATGGCGCGGATCGCGCACGTCGAGCACGGTCACCCCACCGCTGAACCCCTGTCCGATGTAGGCGTAGCCGTCCTGGACCATGATCTGCATCCCGTCGGGCCGGCCGCCCTGGTCGCTGTGACCGACGAAGGAGAACCCTTCGCCATACCCCCCTTGGGGGTCAGTCGCGGCTGCGACTGACCCCCTCGATTGCGCTGCGTTCATGATGAGCTCCCGGGGGGCTAGGGGTTCCAGATCTTGCGGTAGGCCGCGGCGTAGCCGTTGGGCGGATCAAAGATCCCCGCCCGACCGTCGTACTCGTTGACGTCCTCGGCGGTGACGAGATGCGGCGTCGTCACGTAACCGCTGGGCTTGGCGTGAGCGAGCGCGCGGTTGATCTCGTCGGCGACCTGCCACCCGTGCATGAGCAGTGGCTCGGCGACCGTCGCCGTCTGGTACTGACCCTTGCGGATCCGCCCGAACGCCGAGCTGCTGCCGTCGCCGGCGGCGATCATGTGCGGCGTTCCCGTCGCCGAGACGCCGGCCGACTGCAGCGAGGGCACGCTGGCGTCGAAGGCGAGATCGTTGATGGCGAACACGTCGGTCAGCTTGGAGCTGTACTTCTGCAGCGCCGCGCTGACGTCGGTCGGTGACTGGCTGTCGATGTCCTCGAACGGAACGTCGTCGACGGCGAGCACCGAGGACGTCGAGCACGCCTTGATCGCGCCCTCCATCCCCTGGGCCTTCTGCAGGGTCTCGGGAATCGACGGGTCGGTCATGATCACCGCATGCACGTCACCCTTCTGGGCGACGACCGCGTACTGGCCGGCGATCTTTCCGATCGCGGTGTTGAGGCTGGTCACATCGCTGAACAGTCCGTCGCCGGGTCCGGCGAGCGGCGTCGCGTGCCAGCCGATGAGCGGGATGTCCTTGGCGTTGGCCTGCTTGACCTCGGCCTGGACGAGGATCGACGGGAACCCGACGACCGCGATCGCGGCCGGCTTGGAGTCGATCGCGGCCGACATGGCGCTGTTCTCGCCCGGCGTGGTGTCCTGTCCGTCGAACACCTTCACCGTCCAGCCGAGCACCTTGGCCGCCTGACGAAAGCCCTGCAGGACGCCGAGGACGCCGCCGTTCTGCAGCGTGCCGCCGACGAACGCGATGTACTTGCCGGTGACCGCCTTGGGCCCGGTCGTGGGGCCGTTCCATGTCGTGGAGGGGTGCTCGGCCGCGTACACGGCCTTGGTGTCGGCCGCGACCACCGACGGGCAGCCACTCGAGCCGCCGGAGCCGGAGGCCGACGCAGCCGTTGCCGCACCGCCCGACGATGATCCGCAGGCCGAGACCGCGATCGTCAATGCGACCGCAGCGGAGGTCAACGCGCTGAGCCTTCGCGCGCCGATTGGGACGTCCATGGTTAACTCCTTGATGGATTGGTCAGTGGATGTCTGATCCCGTGGCAGCGGGCGCCCTTGCCGGCGCCCGTTGCGCTGTGTGGCCACTTCCGTGGCCGTCGCCGTCAGGCGTCGTCGCGGGGGGTTGCGCCGCGGTGATGGTGCGGCGCCGAGCGACGAAGCCGGCGATTCCGACGGCGAGGATCAGCGTCGCGCCGTCGAAGAGGTTGTCGACGTAGAACGCCCCGCCGTAGAGCTCCAAGCCCGTGATCCCGATCGCCAGCACGAGCACGCCGATCACGGTTCCCCAGACGTTGGGGCGCCCGGGCTTGACCGTGGTCTTGCCCAGCAGCGCGCCCGCGAACGCCGGGATCAGATAGTCCGGACCGGTGCTCGTGTTGCCGACCTGCAGGCGAGCCGCGAGCAGCACGGCGGCGATCGCGACGATCAAGCCGGAGGCGGCGAAGGCGAGGATCCCGACTCGGCGGGTGGCGATCCCCGACAGGGCCGCGGCCCGCCGGTTGAACCCCAATGCGTACAGGTACCGGCCGCTGGCCGTGAACTCCAGGACGATCCACAGGATCGCGGCGACGATCAGTCCGATGACGGCCGGCAGCGGTACCCCGAGGACGTGGTGGACGCTCAGGTCCACGAACGACGTGGGCAGCGTCCCGACGATCTGCTCCCCGCCCGTGTAGAGGATCACGAGGCCGTAGCAGATCGTCCCGGTGCCGAGGGTCACGATGAAGGAATCGATCTGGGCGATGTGGACCAGCACGCCGTTGACGCAGCCCAGCACCAACCCGGCGCACAGCACGATCACGATCGCCAGCGGCCACGCCAGCCCCTGCTTGACGATCAACCCGACGGTGAGCACGTAGAGCAACCCGACGCCGTAGCCGACGGACAGGTCGAACTCCCCCGTCGAGATCACGACGGTCAGCGCCAGGGCGAGAAACAGCGTCGTCGCCTGGTTGGAGAGGATCGACTGGACCGTCAGGGTCGTCGGAAAGCTGCCCGGCAGGGCGATCGAGAAGACGGCGATCAGGAGCAGCCCGAGGAGCAGCAGTCCATGGCGCGACAGCGCCGGCGCCACGCGCCCGAGACCACCGCCGCCGCCGGACCGCCGGCCGCGCGCGATCGGTGCTGCGGCGACGTTGAGCTGCTTCTCAGACATGGGAACCTCCGCTTGCGACCTGGGTGAGAGTGGAGACATCGATGCGGTCCCCGCGGAGCTCGTCGATGACGCTGCCACGGTCGAACACGATGATTCGATCGCACAGCGTCGCCAGCTCCTCGAAGTCCGTGGACACGACCAGCGTGGCCTTTCCGTCGCCGGCGGCCTGGCGCAGCAGTTCGAAGATGTCGGCGCGACCTCCGACGTCGACGCCCATCGTCGGCTCCTCCAGCACGACCACCGTGCTGTCAAGCGCCAGGCAGCGCGCCAGCAGCACCTTCTGCTGATTGCCGCCGCTGAGGTTGGAGATCAGCCGCGTCGGATCGGCCGGGGTCACGCCGAAGCGCTGCATCATCTCCAGCGCCTGGGCCTGCTCGCGCTTGCGCGAGCGCAGCGAAAACGGCCCGATCCCCCGCGCCCCGGGGTTGAGGTACAGGTTCTCCAGGCAGCTCATGTCATACGCGAGCCCCTCGCTCTCCCGGCTGCTGGTGACGAAGACGATTCCGCGGGCGATGGCCGCCGCCGAGGATCCCAGTGCGACCGGCCGCCCGTCGAGCAGGACCTCCCCGCCGACGATCGGCTCAAGACCGCACAGCGCCCGGCCGATCGCCGCCTGACCGGCGCCCTGGAGTCCGGCCGCACCGACGATCTCGCCCCGATGCAGATCGACGCTGGCGCTCGCCCCGGAGGCGACGCACAGGCCCCTCGCGCTGAGCGCGACGGCCGTCTGGGCGTGGGATGATGCCCGGGCCGCCAGCGCCCGGCCCCCGGTGATCGCGGCAACCAGCCGGTCACCGTCGGTCTGTCCGGTCTCCGTGCTCAGGACGCGCTCGCCGTCACGCAGGACCGTGACGCGATCGGCGAGACGGAACACCTCGTCGAGGCGGTGGGTGACGTAGACGATCGCGGTCCCCTGCGAACGCAGCAGCCGCACGGCGTCGAACAACCGCTCGGTCTCGTTGCGGTGCAGACTCGCCGTCGGCTCGTCGAGGAACAACAGGTCACTGGGCTGTGACAGGGCGCGGGCGATCGCGACCAGCGACTTGTCGGCCCGCGTCAGCTCGCCCGTCACCGCGGCCGGATCGATGTCGGCGCCGATCGCCTCCAGGGCGGTGCGAGCACGCTCCCGCGTCGCGCGGTGGTCGATCAACCGGCCGCGTCGCGCGTAGCCACCGATCACGGCGAAGTTCTCCGCGACGGTGATCTCGTCGATCAGGCCCAGGTCCTGATGGATGAAGTTGATCGGCGCGGCTGTCCGCGCGGCGCCCCCGAACGGCTCGCCGTTGATCTCGATCGTGCCCTCGTCGTAGCCGTAGAGCTGGGCGAGGATCTTGATCAGGGTCGACTTGCCGGCGCCGTTGGCTCCCAGCAGTGCGTGAACCTCTCCGGCGTGGGCGTCGAAGTCCACGCCGCCGAGCGCCAGGACGCCGGGGAAGCGCTTGATCAGCCCGCGGATCCGCAACGTGGGCACGACGCCGTCCCCATCAGGTCCCGTCGCCGGCGCCACGGTTGCGCCCAGCAGCTGAGGTCCGCCGTCTGCGCCGGCCATCAGCCGCCCATACCAGTCGCGCGTTCGCGGTCGACTCCGGGGGCCGCCGCGCCGTCCGCGGACCTCAGCGGCTCGGCGGTGAAATCCGGGACCTCTCCGCCCAGCTCGTGACTGAGCTGCGCGGCGGCCGCCCGGAGGCGCACCGCGGGCAGCGAGCGCGTGTCGGCCGGGAGCATCGCCGCGGTGTGGATGAGCGCAATCGTCGCGTGGGCGCCGTCGGCGCCGAAGACGGGCGCGGCGATGCTGGAGATCCCGTCCTTGAACGTCCGCGCGATCAACCCCTCGCTGCGCGCCTGGGCGATCATCTCACCGACGGCGCGCTGACTGTTGGCCGGCAGGCTTGCGTACAGCCGCTGGGCGAGCATCTGGTCGGGCATGTGTGCGAGGAACAGCACCGACTGCGCGGTGTCGAGGCTGAGCTGGGTTCCGACCGGGACGGTGATGAGGACCGGACCTCCCCGGTCCTCGCGGACAGCGGTCACCACGGGGCCCGCCGAACCCCAGAGGCTCAGCACCGCGCTCATCCGGAACGTTTCGGAGAGCGTCTGCAGATGGCGATCGGCGAGATCGAGGATCGTCCGCCGCCCGAGGGCGAAGGCCCCCAGCTGGACGGCCAGCGGCCCCGGGGAGAAGGACGCGGGCTGCTCGCCGCGCATCAGCAGGCCCGCGCTCAGCAACGAGGTCACGTAACGATGGGCCGTGGTCCGGTTCAGGCCGGCCTGCAGCGCGATCGCCGGAACCGTCAGCTCGGTCTGGCCGTTGCTGAACAGACCGAGGATCGCTCCCACGCGATCGACAGCCTGTATCTCGCTCGCTCGCCCCTGGGGCGCCGACGCGTCGTCACCGGTATTGCTCATCTCTCATCCCTCTTCGTGCCGTATCGCGAACTCAAAGATCGCGATACGAACCATATACAGCTCCGTGACCCCGCGTCAAGAGCGCTATTTCTCCGCTGCAGGCCCGAGATGCGTAGAAATCGCGGCGATGTGCCTGCGGGACCGGCGGACGAGCGGCCGGCGAACCCCGGCGGAAAACGCTAGTCTCGTTCGCCATCCGGTATACATCCGCCGGATGAGGAGGGAGGCCCTGAGATGACCGAAGTCGACGTCGACTCACTGCTCGCCGGTGCGATCGACCTGCACGTGCACCCATCGCCGTCGCCGTTTCCACGACGTCTCGGGGTGCTGGAGGCGGCCGTGCAGGCCGCGGACGCGGGCTTTGACGCAATCGCCGTCAAATCCCACCACCACGCGACGATCACCGACGTCCTCACGCTCCAGGAGGCGGTCGGGCCGCTCCCGGTGCGGGTCCTGGGCGGGATCTGCCTCAACCGGCAGGTCGGCGGCATCAACCCCTACGCGGTCGAGCTCGCGCTGGCCATGGGGGCGCGCATCGTGTGGTTTCCGACGATTGCCGCCACCCGGCACCTGGAGCTCCCCGGCGGGCTGGACCGGTTTCCCAGCGACCACGTCGGCCTGCGGCGGCCCGAGGCGGTGCCCGTCTTCACGGCCGACATGCGCCCGCTCCCCGACGTGCTGGACGTGCTGGACCTGATCGCCCGCGCCGACGCCGTACTTGCCTGCGGCCACCTCGAGGCGGCGGAGATCAGCGCGCTCATCCCCGTGGCGCTGGCCGCGGGCGTCACCCGGATCCTCGTCAACCATCCCAATTTCATCATCGGCGCCGACCCGGGCCTGTGCTCGTCGTGGGCGCGGCAGGGCGTGTTCATCGAGCACTCGCTCTGTCACTACGCGCCCGGGAGCAGCTTTCAGCGCTTCACGCTGGAGGTCCTGCTGGAGTACGTCTCGACGGTGGGCGCCGACCACACGGTGCTCTCCTCCGATCTGGGGCAGGCCGCCAACCCCACGCCCGTCGAGGGGTTTCGCTGGATCGCCGCCGCGCTCGCCGCGGCCGATATCGACGCTGCGACCATCCGCCGGCTCGTGGGCGCGAGCGCCCGGGCGCTGATCGACTAGACGATGACGACGCCACCCAGCACCTCCCGCCCGCTGACCATCGGATCGTGGATCAAGCTGCCGGTCCCGGTCTCGATGGAGGCCGTGTTCGCGGCCGGCGCGGATTTCGCGTGCGTCGACATGTGCAACGGACACCTGTCGATCGAGAGCGTCAGTCACCTGCTCGCCCACGCTGCTGGCGGTCCGCGTCTGGTCCGTCTGGCCGCGGACGCGGGGCCGTCGGTCGTCGGGCAGCTCCTGGACGCGGGGGCCGACGGCGTCGTCGTCCCCCACGTCGACTCGCCCGAGCAGGCCGAGCGGTTCGTCGCGGCGGCGCTGTTCGCGCCCGACGGCCACCGCGGGATGGGCTCGACCGGACGGCAGGGACGGTGGGGCCTGGAGAGCGTCTCGGAGTACCTCAGCCGGGGACGGCTGGGCGGCGACCTCCCGTCGCTCGCGATCATGATCGAGAGCGTCGAGGCGTTGGACCAGCTCGACGAGCTCGCCGCGCTGGCCGGCGTCTCCCAGCTGCTGGTGGGCAGCGCCGATCTCGGTCTGGAGCTCGGTCACGACGCCCAGGCGCTGGCGCGGGCCACCACCCGCGTCGCCGCGGCCTGCGCGCGGCACGGGCTGTCGGCGGGGATCGCCGTCGGGCGCCCGGCCGACGTGGGCCGCCTGCGCGCACAGGGCTTCGACGCGTTCTATCTGTCAAACGACGTGACCCTCCTGGCTCGCGCCGCCCAGGACGCGTTTCTCCAGGCGCGCGCATCGTCCGCGACCGCAGAGGAGTCCCTCAGATGATCTCGCCGGCCCGGTCCTCGCGTCCCCTTCGCGATCGCCCGACGGTGCAGGAGGTCGCCCAGGACGTCTACGCCTACGTCCAGCCGGACGGCAGCTGGTGGATCAACAACACCGGGTTCATCGTCGGTGCCGACGCGACCGTGAGCATCGACTCGTGCGCCACCGAGGCTCGGACCTCCGCCTACCGGGCCGCCATCGCCCGGGTGTCGCCGGCGCCGGTGCGCACGCTGGTCAACACCCATCATCACGGCGACCACACCCACGGCAACTACCAGTTCCGGGAGGCGACGATCATCGCCCAGCGCAACTGCCGCGCCGAGATGCTCGCCACCGGGCTGCCCGGCGAGCGGACCGCGCGGACATGGGTGCCACCGCAGTGGGGGGAGCTCGAGCTGGCTCCGCCGACGGTGACCTTCGACGATCGCCTCGAGCTCTGGAGCGGGGATCACCGTTGCGAGGTCAGGTTCGCCGGGACGCCGGCGCACACCACCAGCGACTCGATCGTGTGGCTGCCCGAGCCGTCGGTCCTGTTCGCCGGCGACCTCGTCTTCAACGGCGGGACCCCCTTCATCCTGGGGGGATCGCTGGCCGGCGCGATCGAGGCCGTCGAGGCTCTGGCCGGCCTGCACGCCCGGACGATCGTCCCCGGGCACGGCCCGGTCTGCGGTCCCGAGGTGATCGACGAGGTCCTCGGCTACCTGCGATTCGTCGCCGACCTCGCCCGCCGCGCGATCGCCGCCGGCGTCGGTCCCCTGGATGCGGCCCGCGATGTCGACCTCGGCGCTTACGCAGGACTTCTGGACTCCGAGCGACTCGTCGCCAACCTCCACCGCGCCTGCGCGGAGCTGAACGGCGCGCCGCGGGGCGCGGCGATCGACCGCGCGGCGGCACTCGGCGACATGGTCACCTACAACGGGGGTCGCCTGCGATGCCACGCGTAGCGATCCAGCTCACGGGCCCACCGGCACCGAGCCCGACGACCCAGGAGATCCGGCGATGCGCTGGGTGACCTATCTGTCCGGCGACGGCACGCCGCGGGTCGGCGTGCTCGACGGTGACACCATTCGAGCCCCCCGGGACGTCGGGAGCCTGTGCGAGCTGCTCGGCGACGACGGGGAGCGGCTGGCCGAGGCCGCGGCGGCCGCGGTGGCCGATCCTCTGGAGGTGATCGCCTGGGATGCACGACCGCTGCTGGCGCCGATCCCACAGCCGCCCTCGGTCCGTGACTTCATGGCCTTCGAGGCCCACGTCATCAACACCCGGCGCCCGGGTCAGACCGTCGAGCCGCTCTGGTATGAGCAGCCCGGCTTCTACTTCACAAATCCGGCGGCGATCCGTGGGCCCCACGACGAGATCCCGACCGCCCCCGGCTCGGAGCGCTTCGATTACGAGGTCGAGGTGGCGGCCGTGATCGGCCGCGGCGGCCGTGACCTGCACCCGGAGCGCGCCGAGGGCCACATCGCCGGATACATGATCCTCGTCGACTGGAGCGCCCGGGACCTCCAGCGCGCCGAGCTGGCCCTGAGGCTCGGCCCCACCAAGGGCAAGGACACCGCGACGACGCTCGGACCCTGGCTGGTGACCCCCGACGAGCTTGAGTCGACGCGGACCGCGCGTGGCTTTGCGCTGGCGATGACCGCATACGTCAACGGCCGGCCCTACAGCGAGGGCAGCTGGGCCGACATCCACTGGTCGTTCGCCGAGATGCTCGCCTACGCCTCCCGGGGGACCCGTCTGGTCGCGGGCGACGTCATCGGCAGTGGCACCGTCGGGACGGGATGCATCCTCGAGCTCTCCAACCTGCACGGCAGCGAGGCCTACCCGTGGCTGGTGCCCGGCGACGAGGTGCGCGTCGCCGTGCAGCGGCTGGGCGAGGTGACTGCGACGATCGTGCCCGGACCCGATCCGATCCCCCTGCGAGGAGGTCGCTGAGCGCGTTACCGCGCGCGGGGGTCGCCGGTCCCGGGAGTCACGATGCCCGTCTCGTAGGCGAGCACGACGGCGTGGATGCGGTCTCGGAGGTCGAGCTTGGACAGCACGCGCTTGACGTGGGTCTTGACGGTGGCCTGGCTCAGGGTGAGGGTTGAGGCGATCTCCCCGTTGGAGAGGCCGCGGCCGATCAGCGTGAAGATCTCGAACTCCCGGGGGGTGAGCGCCGCGAACCGGTCGGGCGCCAGCCGCGGCGGCGCGGTACGGGAGAACTGCTCGATCAGGCGCTTGGTGATCGTCGGCGCGATGAGCGCGTCGCCGGCCGCGACGACCCTCACGGCGGCGATCAGCTGCTCAGGTGGCACGTCTTTGAGCAGGAAGCCACTGGCTCCGGCTCGCAGGGCGTCGTAGACATATTCGCTGAGGTCGAAGGTGGTCAGCATCAAGACCGCGACGGGGCTGTCTGGGTCACCGTCGGCGAGGATCCGACGCGCCGCCTGGATGCCGTCGATGTCGGGCATCTGGATATCCATGAGCACGACCTGGGGCTGACGCCGGCGGGCGAGGTCGACGGCAGCGCGCCCGTCGGCAGCTTCGCCGACGACCTGGATGCCGGGCTGCTCATCAAGGATCGCGCGAAAGCCGGCCCGCACGAGCGCCTGATCGTCGGCGATCAGCACCGTGACGGTGTCATCGGCGGGTGGGGCGGCGTCGCTCATCGCCACCACCGTAATTGCTTCAGATCCGTCCACGCATCATCCCCTGGTGTCACCTCGGGATCCCTCCGCGGGGTGATGGCGCCCGCGAACGGCCACGTTAGTCTGGCGCGGTGTACGGCGGAGCGGTCCGGAATTATCATCGGCGAGTGGACAGGCTCGGACCGGGAGCCCTGCTCGGGTGCGATGTCGCGATCTGCCTCGTTCTGTTGGCGTTCGGGGTCAAGGTCACCATGCGGCACGATCTCGCCAACGGCACCGTGCTGGACACGGTGCTGCTTCCGCTCGTGGTCGCACCGGTGCTCCTGCGGCGCCGCTGGCCGCTGGCGGCGTGCGGAACGCTCCTGGTCGGATCGGTGCTCAGCGCGATCCCGACCTTCGATCAGTTCCGACTCGGGCTGGCGATCCCAGCCGGGTTGCTGATCCTGTTCCCGGCGGCCGCGCGATTGCCGCTGCGCCGGGGATTGGCGGGCCTCGGGCTTGTCCTTGCCGCGATGGTGTTCGTCGGTCTGACCGACCCGGTTCTCAAGGACGGCAACGGTGGTGTGGGAGCGATGATCATCTTCTCGTTCCCGCTCTGCCTCGGCAGCTGGGGCGCGGGTCGGGTCGCCTGGTCACGCGAACGGATGGCCGACGAGTTGACGGTGCGCTCCGAGCGCCTGCGGCATCAGCGCGAGCGGACAGCGGCGCTCGCGGTGGAGACCGAGCGCGAGAAGCTGGCCACCGACCTGGACGCGGCGGTGCGCGACCGTCTGCGCCAGATCATCGCACTGGCCGAGCGCAACGGGACGTGGTTCGCCGACCAGCCACAGCGATTGCATGACAGCTTCGGCGAGATCGAGCAGCTGGGCCGGGCATCGCTGAACGAGATGCGGGGGTTGCTCGGGTCACTGCGCTCAGACGAGCGAGGATCCACCGAACCGCGGCCGACACTGGCTGAGATCGAACGCGTGCTGGAACGGGCGCGCCAGGGCGGAAGCGCAGTGCAGCTGGCGTTACGAGGCCATCAGCGACCGCTGCCGGCGGGCATCGAGCTTGCGGCGTACCGTGCGGTACAGCACGCGCTGGCGTCAATCGCCTCGCCCGCGGGACGTCCAGCGACCATCGAGCTGGAGTACCTGCCTGACACGCTGCGACTCGAAGTGCGGGGCACGGCACAGCGGGGCGTCGCCGCACGCGCAGCGGTGGACGCCGCACGCCAGCGGATCGTCGCCCAGGGCGGAGTATTCAGCCACGACGTGACCCAGGGCGCCCGAGTGCTCCGCGCGTTGCTTCCCGTGGGACCCGAGCGTGCGTGATCGTGCGCGGCTGCCACAGTGGCGACCGCGCGATCAGACGATCGCCGTCGTCATGGCGATCCTCCTTGCGGCCGAGCTGCTCTCGAACGCCTCAGGACGATCACCGGCACTCCTGATCGGGTGCGCCGGCGTGCTGGGCGCTCCGCTGTTCATGCTGCGCCGCCACCCGCCGGCGGCAGCGGTCGGCGAAGCCGGTGCGCTCGTGCTCATCGCCGTTCTCTCCCGGGCACAGCCTGCGCCCAATGCCGGGGTCGGTGCGGCGATCGTCTGTCTGCTCTCGTATTTCTGCGGCGCCCGCGCGTCGCTGCGACACGGCCTGGTCGCGGTGCTTGGGCTGATCGTCGCCAGCCAGATCTCGATCGGCTTCTCCGACTTCCCGAACATCGAGATCACGTTCCTCACGCTGGTGCCACTCTGGATCGGTCATCAGGTCGGTCTGCGCAACGGTCTGGTCGACCGCCTTGCCACAACCGCGCGCGAACTCACCGAGGAAGAGGACGCGTTCTCGCAGCTCTCGGTCCGCCGGGAGCGCGCGCGTATCGCCCGGGAGCTGCACGACATCGTCGCCCACCACCTCGCGGTGATCGTCGTCCAGGCGGGGGCCGGACGCATGACAGCGGCCGGCTTCGATGAACGCGCCGGCGAGCGACTGGCCATGATCACTGTCGCCAGTCGCCAGGCGCTGGACGACATGGCGCGGCTCGTCGACCTGCTCAGCGACAGCGAGCACGGCGACACCGAAACGCGGTGGCGAGATCTTCTGACGTCCGCGAAGGCAGGTGGCCTGACGGTCACCACCGGCGAGCTGCCTCCACGTCTGAGACTGCCGGCCGCGGTAGAGCAGACCGCCTACCGCATCGTGCGCGAGGCGCTCACCAACGCCATCAAGTACGCGCCCGGCGCGCAGGTGAAGCTCCAGATGTGCATGCGTGACGGCCACGCCGAGATTGACGTTCATGACAGCGGTCCGGCACACACCCTGGCCCTGGACGGCGCCGGCGGCGGACTTGGATTAGCCGGCATCCGGGACCGGGTGCTGACCAGCGGAGGGAGCTTCACTGCAGCATCAGCCGCATCCGGCTGGCATGTACATGCAACGTTCCCCGTGACTGCGCCGGATACGCCGACGACGGTATCACCGACCGAGATCTACCCCACCGGGATGACACACGCTTCGCCCTGAGGTGCGACGACACACGAGCTCCACGCCGATTGAGTACAGGCTCCATCAACTCATCACTGAGGAGTCGCAATGCTCAACAAGCGTCTTGCCCCGATCGTCTGCTGTGCGGCAGCAGTCGCTGCCGTCCCCGCGCTCGCCGGCGCCGCGTCCAGTCGGCAGAGCCCACACGTCTCGGCGGCCCACACTGAAACCCTGCATGTGTACGACGTCCCGGAGAAGCTCGTCCTCACCAGCCCCAACGGAAAGCACATCAAGATTTCCTCCAAGCAACCCGGCCCCGGTGATGTCCTGGACGAGTACTCACTCGAGTACATCGGCAACCATTCCCATCACGCGGCGCACTCGAGCCTCAGCGTCCACCTGCGTTGCGTGTTCGGCAAGGGCGCGCCGACCTGTGAGAGCGATGTCGCCATCGGCGGATCGCTGCTCGTCTTTCGCGGCAACACCCTCGTCGGCGGGACCGGTCCCTACGCGGGAGCGACCGGACGCATCCTCAGCAACAAGACCATCGGCGACACCAACGACGCCGACATCGTCGCGCGCATCACCACCCACTGATCAACGCCAGGATTCGTCCCGTGGCCGCGGTGCCCAGCGGGCGCCGCGGCCGCTGGTCGACGCAAGCGCATCTTCAGCTGGCTTGACTGAGCTCCACCGGCCGGCGCTACTCGAACCGCGCCGGCGATGCGCTCACGCGACCATTCGCCCGAGCCGCTGAACGAACCGCGCGTCCGGGTCATCGCGCTCGTCGGTGAGCCCGATGCGTGTGCACAGCCGCAGACTGCGCGTGTTCTCGCGTGCAACGACGGCCCGAACGATTGGAGCCCGCTCAAGGTCAGCGATATCCGACAGAAGCGCTTCGAGCATGTAGCGGCCGAGCGTCACCGGCCGGTCGTCGTCGAGCGAGTCGACCTCTGCGAGCACGGCGCCCTGAAGGCCGGTTCTGACCGCCGCGCACTCCAGGTAAGTCGAGGTCATGACCTCTCCACCATCTCGGATGAACTCTGCTTCGTGCGACCCGACGGCAATCAGCCCGAGATCGTCGAGCTCGAGGCCGACGATTGTGTGACCGGTGTGCGGCCGCCGCCAGTCGTGATAGTCAGCCAGCGTTGTCTGGATGAACGTCTCGACCTCGTTCTCGAACCACGCGCCCGTGCTGCACCGCATCCCAGCGAGCAGGCCGCGGTCGGCCGGTCCAAGGTACCGGGCCGCGGGCGTTGACAGCTGCACCGCTCAGCGAGATCCCGCGATCCGGATCTTGCGTGGACGGCGCATCATCGGCGTCGCGCCGATGGCGGCGGCGAGTGCCATCGGTGCATCCGTATCCGGCAATGGGCGCTCGTAAGGATAGATCCGCGACTCGTCACCATCATCAAGCTGGATCGCAGGCGCCAGTTTCAGCAACGTTTGCCCACTGCCGAACCTCTCGAACCGCAGCGCCACCGCCGCACCCACGAACGCCGAATCAAGCAGCTCAAGATCCGGTATCGGAATCGACACCGGAGTGTCTGCACCCTCGAGCAGCAGCTCCGCAAGCTCTCCGTGCATAGCCGCCACGAGCGCGAGCCGGGGCACAGCGGTCGGATCGTGCACGAGCCGGTTGCGCTCAGCCACTGTCTCGGCGACGACGGCGACGAGCGCCGTCCTGAGCTCCTCGTCCAACGACGACGCCCACTCAAACCGTCGGCGCAAGCTCGCCGAAGTGCCCAGCTCGGCGAGCCGACGAACGAACTCGACTGTCGCCTGACGGCTCTCAATGTGCGCAGCCCTCTGGGCGATGGCCTTCGCGGCGGGCTCGTCGTGCGCCCGGGCGACTCTCACCGCATCGAGGTTCAGTGCAGAGTAGACATGCCAGGCGCCCGCCATCCTGCCCGCCACCCCGCGCGGGTGTTCGGCGACCCCGGGGCTGATGAGGTCGCGTTCACGCAGCCGCCTCAAGGTCGCCTTGACCGTCGCCTCGCCGCCAGGGCGGTATTCGGCAGCAATCTCCGCTGCCGTAACGAGGGGAAGCTCAACGATCACGCGACATATCATAGCCGATGGCGCAGATCACGCCACCGGCTAACCACCCGGCGAATCGGTCCGATCGTGCCGGACGTCGCCGATCCAGCGGCGGCTTCCACCGGAGAACACCCACGCGTGAGGACATGATCGCGATTGTCCCGTCCGGTTCGTTGTTGGCGATGCTGGCCTGGCGGGTTCGACCCGATCGCCGAGCGTGTCGATCACGCGCATGGGGCTGAGGGCGTTGGTCAGCATCAGCCGATCGCCGACCGCGTCTCGCAGGTCATGCAGCCGGGAGTGGTCTGAGCTGCGCAGGGTGGCCACCACCCCGAAACCCTCGGTTGAGGTATTCCTCGGCGAGTGCGTAACCGAGGCCGCGGGAGGCGCCGATGAGCAGCACGGTCGAGTGAGTCGAGGTCGGGCTCACGAAGGTTCCGTGGCGGTCGGTGGCCGGGACTCGCGCATAGCGGAGACGGCTCCCTCCTACGCCGCCTCACCCTGCTCGAGCTGGACGTAGCGCTCGACGCTGACCAACACAGCGCGCATCTGGTTCTTCTGGGTGAGCACGACCTTGTCAAGCTGACCGTCCTCGAGCTGGTCCAGCAGGCGATGCAGCTCCCGCATCGCTTCGCGGACGGTGGCCAGCTCGTCGTTTGAGACGCGCAGGCTGTCGGTCGGCGGGCTCATCGTGGGGAACGCTATCTCCGGGGTCGGACGGATCGTCGGCGTTCTGTCCGCGCCGTCGTTGACACTGCGGGAGATGAGCGCGGTGATGTTCGACAACTCCCAGATTCGCGTCGGTCGCGCCCGCGGCCGGTATTTCCGCGAGAACTTCGCCCAGGGCGGCGTCGATCTGGTGCAGATCATCCCCGAGCTCGTCACCAACGCCGACGCCGCAATCGCCGCCTCCGGACGTGCGACGGGCCGGATCGTGCTCGCGTTCGCCGCCCCGGACCCGGAGCTCGTGCAGACGTGGCGAACGCGGATGCGGGAGCTTGGCTCTCCGGCGCTGACGGTGTGGCGGCACGAGCTGTCGTGCACCGACGACGGTGAGGGCGTCGACGCCGAGATCGTCGACGGGCGGCTCGGCGCGCTTGGAGTGGCGCCACCGCAAGCCGGGCAGCGGGGCCTGTTCGGCCGCGGCCTCCGTGACGTGTGGCTGGCCCAGGGCGCCGGGCGGATCGAGGGGATCCATTCAGACCGGACCGTGGAGTCGTGGTTCTTCCCGGCGCCGGGCGATGACCCGTATGCGTTCTGTCATGTGATCGACCGGCCGGCGACCGGCGAGGACCGCGCGGCGCTCGGGGTCGCGATCTCGGGCACGCGGGTGACGGTCCCGTTGGTGGCTGCCCGCCTGCCGGCGCCCGGGCGGCTGCGCACGATCGTCTCCGGGCTGGTGCAGCTGCGCCCCATCCTGCAGGACCCGGCGCGCGAGGTCGTGCTTGAGCTCGAGGGCCAGACCCCCGAGCCGGTCGCCTACCCCGTCCCGGAGCCCGACCCCGAACGCCCCGTCCTGTTTGACTCAGAGGTCCAGGTGATGGCGGGTGTCACGGCGCGGATCGTGGTTCGCCGCTCGGCGGAGGCGCTGTCTCAGGGGTTCTCCCGGGCGACGCGCCGTGGCGGATTGATCGTCTGCTCAGGGCGCGCGGCACATGAGACGACGCTGGCTTCGTTTGAGGGCCGCCCGGGCGGGCGGCACCTGTATGGCGAGGTGCATTGCGAGGCGATCGAACAGCGCCAACGTCACGCGCTGGAGAGGCCCCGTCCGGAGCTCGTGGTGCGGGT
This sequence comes from uncultured Acetobacteraceae bacterium, assembly GCA_964658375.1. Lineage (GTDB taxonomy): Bacteria > Actinomycetota > Thermoleophilia > Solirubrobacterales > Solirubrobacteraceae > Palsa-465. Next base: position 23,213 of record CAZZYU010000043.1, read on the forward strand.
GGACCGGTCGGGGCTCAACGAGCACCACCCGCTTGTCAAAGCCCTCTACGCCGCGATCGACCGCGTGCTCAAGCCGATCGTGGCCGCCGAGGAACGCCGTTCCGGAGCGCATCTGATCGGCGCTCCCAAGGCGGTCAGCGCGCGTGACCAGGTTGGCCTGAAGGCACTCAACGACCTGTTGCGCTCGGCGTTTGACCAGCCCGGAAGCACCGGCTCCGATCCAGGGCATCAGCCCGCCGCCCGGCCACCGGCCGCGAGCTCTCTCGACGACGCCGACGACGACGAGCGAGAGCCGGACGCCGGCGCCGTGGACCCGGAACCGGGCGACGACGAGCCGCCGGCGCCCGAGCCGTCGATGGTGCGGCGCGCGGATCAATTCAAGCTGCTCTCCGGCGTC
>CAZZYU010000043.1:23619-24610 GCA_964658375.1 uncultured Acetobacteraceae bacterium
GAGCCGCCGGCGCCCGAGCCGTCGGCGCCGCCGGCCCAGGCGCTGTGGTTCAAGCAGTCTCCGGTTCGCCTGCACCCCGGTGAGCGACGGGCCGTCACCCTGCTCGCCGATCCCCAACAGCTCCCACCGGGCACGCCGCTCGAGGTCGAGGCCGACCCGGGCCTGAACGTGACGCTGCGCACCCCCACCGTTCCGCAGCCCTCCCGTCGCGGTCACTGCGCGATCGCGGTCGTGGTCCGCGCCCGGGTGAGCACCGAGCCCGGCTCCCAGCTGACCGTCGTCGCCGCCGCGGGCGAACATGCCGCCGAGCTGGAGGTGCTGATCGTCCGCCACCGCGCGTCGGGATGGGTGCGGGAGATCGCGCGCAAAGACCAGGACCAGCAGATCGAAGCCGAGTTCGATCCCGAGACCGGCGTGGTCACCGTGTATGAGGGCCGTCGCGAATTCCGTGCCCTGGAGCGCGCTGCCCGGCGCGCCGGCTACACCAAGAAGCGCGCGCCCGAATACGTGCCGTTCCGGATGCTCGAGGTCGAAGCCGCGGCCAACGCCGTCTATGCGTGGGCGGCCGAGCAGGTCCTTGGCCGGCGGCTACCGGAGGAGCGGCCGTCTGATCCCGCCGAATACGCCGTCGCGGTGCACCACGAGCATCAGGCGTTGCGCCACACCGCCCACCACAAGCTCATGCATGCCTTCCTGGAGGAGGAGATCTTCGACGGCCAGGTCAGCCTCGCCCGACCCGCCCGCCAATCCCGCGGTCGCCAGCTGCGCCTCGTCGACGACGACACCCACGGCTAGCCCGGGAAATGCGCGATCCGGTTGGTCACCCCATGACCGTAGAGGTCGGAGTGTGGTATGCCGAGCTCCGCAGCTCAGCTGTATGCAAGCTGGCATGTGAGACGCAGTACGGCGCCAGGATCTGCGGGAGCTCGTTCGGGAGGTCCATGAATCGGGAAAACGGGTAACACACCACGGCGGTTCGGCGGTTGTGTCT
>CAZZYU010000044.1:0-21315 GCA_964658375.1 uncultured Acetobacteraceae bacterium
TCCCAAGGGGCCATAGCTCAGCTGGGAGAGCGCCTGCTTTGCAAGCAGGAGGTCGTCGGTTCGATCCCGTCTGGCTCCACTCTCGGAAGTGCTGCAAATACCCGCTCTCACGCGTTTGGGATCAGGGGCGAGGACGGTCGCAGGCCGGGGTGCGTGACGGGTGCCGGGATCTTGGGAGCGCTGCTTCAGCGCTTGGTCTCGTACCTGGTCAGCACCACGCCGTCGGGAAACGTTCGGGTCTCCACCAGGCTCAGGTTCACCCAGTTGTCCACGGCCGTGAAGAACGGCGTGCCGCCGCCCACCAGGACCGGATGGGTGACGATCACGTACTCGTCGATCAGCTCGGCTCGCATCGCCGCCGCGGCAAGTGTGGCGCCGCCGATGTCCATGGGGCCGCCATCGTCGGCCTTAAGCCCGGTGATCTCGGTGACCGCGTCGCCGGTGACCAGGCGGGTGTTCCAGTCGACCGCGCTGGTCGTCGAGGAGAACACCACCTTCGGCATTTCCTGCCAGCGGCGGGCGAACTCGATCTCCGCCGGTGTGGCGCCGGGCTGCTGGTCGGCGGTTGGCCAGTAGGAGCTCATCGTCTCCCACAGCTTGCGCCCATACAGCGCCAGGCCCGTCGCCGCCACCCGGTCAGACCACCACTGGAACAGCTCATCGCTCGGCACGCTCCAGCCGAGGTCGTCGCCGGGCGCGGCGATGTAGCCGTCCAGGGTCAGGTTCATGCCAAAGGTCAGTTTCCGCATGGCTTCAGTCTCCCGTGAGTCGTTGTCGGCGTACAGACCACCAGCACGGCGCGGAAATTCGGCCAGGGCGATCACGCTGCCGATCTCGACCGCCGCAGACCCTTTCGGCGCCAGGAGCAGCGGCCCCCGAGCTGTCACGCTTCAACGAAACCCTGCGATCTGTTGAAGCGTCACGTGACGAGTCAACAGGAGTTGCCTTGAATCCGCACGCATCAACGAAAGCCCCGTGTGCGTTGATGCGTCCCAGGGTCGGCTCGACGATCGTTTGTTGCGTGTCCGCTCGTTCGATCGCCGGATCCTCAGATTCGGCGGACGCTCAGCCGGCACTCAGCGTCAGTTGCGCAGGCCTGTCCTGTGCTGTGGGACGTGGCTGTTCAAGGATCCTGAAGATCTCAGGGGCACACCAGTACACCCGACCGCCGCGGCCGACGGTCCCGCCTTCTGAGAGCCAGGCTCTGCGCTCAAGTGCGCGGATCAGGTTCAACGCGCCTTGAGTGGTGACTGAAAGCTGCGCTGAACAGCGGTGTGTTGCAATCGCTGAGCTGTCGGCCGCCACGTGTCGGAAACGCTTCGACATCGTGAGCAGAGCGCGGCTCGCTCACTCGTCCGTTGGTCGACGGACCGGGCCGGCATCACGCCGGGGGGATCGCGTAGCGGGCGTGAAGCTCCGGGAGCAGCCCTGCCAAATGGGCGTACTCGATCGCGCAGTGCCGCGCCAGTGTGTACGGGAGACGTGCGGGGATGACGCGCCGTCGGACGGCAGGTCGATTGAGCAGCTTTGCGGCGACCGCCGCGATCGGCGCTGGTGCGTCCGGGCGCAGGACCGCGCCGAGCCAGAAGCGACTGCGAAGGACCAGGCCATCGCCGTCGCGAAGAAACACGTGCACCATGAGGACTGCCCGCGTCCGCCGTTTGGGATCTCCGGCGAAGCCGCCGACGATGGTTCCGACGCGCGGATCGTCGAGCCCGTCACTGGAGAAGCCGAGGCGGCTGGGCGGCTGGAATGCGATCCGGAGCGTTTGCATGCCGACGCCGACGTCTTCGACCGGGTAGTGGACAGTTCCCCAAAAGGGCTTTGCTCCAGGTTCTGCCGCCGGCTGGAAGGACGTTGACTCGTGGGCGGGTGGACACCAGATGCGGTAGCGCAGGGCATCGCGGGGATGCCAGTCAAACCACCAGTCGACCATCTCGGCGCTGACGCCCGGCATCGGGGTGCGAACGGCGACGTAGCCGACTCCGTCTGGCAACCGGCACCAGCCGGTTTCGATGAGCTTGGCCGCAGGGTCCAGAAGCGTGTCGAGGTCACCGAGCGCGGTGGCTCCGGCCGGTGTGATCGGTCCCGCATCGATAGCGGCGAGCGTTGACGGGTCGGGTGGCGTCAGCTCACGCGTCAGATACTCCTCAAGACCTGGTGTCGCGCTGGCTGGTCCGGCTGCCGTGGCTTTCACGCTGGAACTCCTTGGGTCGTAGGCCGGATAGGTCCGTCCGCGAAGCGGGTTTAGGTTATTGCCGTCGACGAATTGCGGACCGGTCGGCTGCTGCAATGGGACCGCGACGCCGACGGGCACCCGATCCTCGTGACCGGGTGCCCCGCGAGCGTCAGCTGACGATCAGGGTGCCATGCATCCCGGCCTGCCGGTGACCGGGGACCGAGCAGTAGTAGGTGTACCTACCAGCGCTGAGGTGGAGCGTCAGCGTCTTTGACCCGCCGTCGAAGGTCGGAGTGGCGCCGACGATCGCCCCGTTGCGGCGCACCACGGTGAAGTTGTGTGCCTCTGGCGAGTGGTTATGGAATGTGATCGTGACCTTGCCCGCCTTGGCCCTCAGGGTCTTGGTGCTGAACATCAGCGCCCCGGAGGACGCGGCCGAGATCGACAGCTTCGACACGGTCGCGGAACTCGTGGTCCCCGCCGCGGTGGCGCTGGTGGCCGTCGAGGACGAGCCGCCACAGGCGGCGACGCCGAGCGCAAGCACTCCAGTGGCGGCGATGAGGGTGATGGACTTTCGCATGGTGAGGCTTCCCTTGATGGATGACGTGAGGCGGCCGCGGTGACGCTGGGCTGCGCGGCCGTCGGGATGAAAGACGCCGGCCGGTGAGAATCCTTCCCGGCGCCGGCGCGGCATTCAGTGTCCGAGCGCGTGCGCGAGGTGCGCACCGGTGGAGATGAGGTAGTAAAGGCCGAGCAGGTGGCGAAACCAGTTGACGCCGTGAGCGAGCTCCAGGTAGGCCCAGATCGCCATCGCCAGATAGGAGATCGCCTGGGCGTCGACGTGACCGGCTCCGTGCAGCCTCGTGGCGACCTGCCCCGCCAGGAAGGCGACGATCAGGGGGTTGTTCGGGAACTGTGCGATCGGGAAGCGGCGAGGCCACCCGAAGCCCCTGACGCGGTGATAGACGGCGAGAGCGTCGGTTCGGTTCATGCCTGACATACCCGGACCCGAGGTGATTCTTCTCTGAAGATGCTCAGCGGTCAGCCGCGTGGGGCTCGGCGATCTGCTTCCACCATCCCCACCGCCGCTCCAGGACGCGGTCGAGGCTGAGGGGCTCTTGGCCGGCCGGCAGGGCGAAGGCGAGCAGAGCGCCGAACAGCAGGGCATAGATGATCCCGGCGCCGATGTCGGTGGAGCCGGAGACGTATGGTCCACCGAAGCCTTCGCCCACTGACCAGACCAGCACCGAGTAGATGATCCCCATCGCGTAGCCCGCCCGGCGCGCGACCCCGAAGAGCAGCACGAGCGCCAGGGTCGTCTCGGCGAGCCCGGTGAGGTCGGCGAACACCGTGGGCGCATGGGACTGCAGACCGATCCAGAACGTGAACCAGCCATGCAGGAAGGTGGGTTGGCCTCCGGCGGCGCCGTGGAGCTGGGAGAGGAAGGTGTGGCGGTAGCCGGGGAGCCATTTCAGGACGGCGTCGATGGCCCACGCGAGGCCGAACAACAGGCGCACGAGGACGGTGGCCCGGGGTGGGGGTGTCCGAGATCCCGATCCAGCGCTGGCGGCTGAATGGTGTTCCTGCGCGATGTTCACGGGTGTGGCGGTGGCGCTCATGGGTCTCCTGTCGGCCGTCATGTCATAGGACGGTTGTCGACCGTCACACCCAAGACGCCGATTCGCCGTCGCCTCTTGAAGAGTTGGGTAAGGACCTGCGGGTCAGGTCAGGTGGTCTCGGTGGCGGTGGCCAGTCGCAGCAGCGTCTGCGCGCTGACCCGCCGACCGGCGATGACGCAGGTGTGTCCGTCGCGTCGCCAGGTGACCAGCTCGGCGGCACCGTCACCGCCGATGACATAGCGCACGCCACCGATCGTGTGCTGATGACCCGCCGGAACGCCAAGCGCTGCGCCGGGGACGATGGAGTAGCCGACACGGTCACCGGCGATGTCATAGAAGACGGTCTGCACCCGCCGAGCGTCGACCTGGTCGGTGCGCGCACCGGTCGCCCGCCAGTCGCTGCGACCCTCGTAGGCGGGAAACGGAATCGAGTCGACGCGCAGACTGAGCAGCTCGCTGTCGGACGGGTCCACGCTGGGGGCGTTGCGGGTCGGCGTCGCGAGCGCCAGCCGCGCCGTCCGGGCTACGGTCAGCGACCGCGAGCTCCCAGTGAGGAGCACGATGATCACGATCGCCGCGGCCAGTGCACCCGCTGCGAGCGGCGCGAGTATCCGAGGCCTCCGCACCGGGCGTCGTAGGGTGCGCGCCCGCGTGGAAGGCGTCTGCTCGCGCACTGCGGCGCGAAGCGAGGCGGGCGCGGCGATCTGCGCGGTTGCCTGGGTGAGCGCGATCGATTGCTCCTGCTCGCGCAGGCGGGCCTGCAGCTCAGGCGACTCACGCACCCGGGCCCGCAGAGTGTCGGCTTGCGCGTCGGGCAGCGAGCCGTCGGCGAGGCGGGTCAGTTGGGCGTCTGTGGGCTCGTCGTTCATCGTCGTTTACTCATTCAGACTCCGTCCGGGTCTGATCATTCCCGCGCGGGGCGAGAAATGGCAGCCGACGCGGGCGCCGACTCATCGGCGAACTGGGCCGCGATCCGCTGGCGGGCGCGGTAGAGCCGGGTGGTGATCGTCGCCTCGCGCGTGTCAAGCGCCCTGGCGGCCTCGCCGTAGGAGAGGCCGACGATGTCGATCGCGACGATCGTCAGGCGAAAGTCCTCGGGCAGTTGCGCGATCGCCTCCAGCACCTCGCTGGTCTCCGCCACCCGGTCAGGCAACCGCGGACTGGGGTCGACCGCTTCAAAGCCCTCGGGCATCGCCGTGGTCTGCGGACGCCGGGACTGGGTGCGCAACCGGGTGTAGAACGTGTTGCGCAGCGCCTGCAGCAGATAGCCGCGCTCGTCACCGCGCACGATCCGCGGGCGCGCAAGCACCCGAGCGAAGGTGTCCTGGACGAGATCCTCGGCATCCTCCCGGGATCCACACAGCGCCCACGCGGCCCGGTACATCGAGTCCACGTGGTCGCCCAGTCGCGCAGGATCAAGCCGCCTCATACCTCGGCGCAGATCCTAAGGCCCGCGGTCAGGAAGGAATCCCAGCCTGCGGCGTCTGATCCTGGCGACCGTCATCCATGCCAGAGTGCGCCCCGATGCCCTCAACAACGGCCATCGTCGTGCTCACCGGCGCAAACGGCTTCGTCGGGTCCCAGATCTGCGAGGCCTTGGTCGAGCGCGGAGCGAGCGTGCGGGCGATCGTCCGGCGCGCCGGCACGGCCCCTGAGCTTTCAGGGGTCACGGAGGTGGTCGGCGAATTCGCAGATCCCGACCTCGCTGCCGCAGCGGTGTCCGGCGCGACCTCGGTGGTCACCACGGTGCACCCGATGGGCAGCGACCGCGCGACCCAGCAACGCATTGCGGTCCAGGGCACGCCCGTTCTCGCTCGGGCGGCCGCCTCCGCGGGCGTGGAGCGGCTGATCCACATCTCGACCGCTGCGGTCTACGACCGCTCCCCCGGGGTCGGAGACGTGGACGAGTCCTCGGCCCTGGTCGCAGACGATGCCGACGACTACTCCGTCACCAAGCGCGACACCGACCTTGCCCTCGCCGCCGTCAACGGAATGACGCGCGTGCTCCTGCGTCCGCCGGCCATCCTGGGGCCTGGCGCAACGTCCGTCTGGAACACGCGGCGCCCGGCGGCGATGCGCGAGGACGAGCAGGCCCGCCGCGGTATCGCCGATCAGACGTTCCCATGGGTGCATGTCACCGACCTTGCCTCGCTGGCCGCTGACCTCGCCACCGGTCGGGTGCCCGACGGCGCCGACCCGGCGAGCGGGCCGGTCGCTGGCGCGTGCGTCGCGCTCAACGTCGCGGCTGGCGCTCGTGCCACCCAGCGCGACTATTTCGAGACCGTCACCGGCGCCCTCGGAGTTGACCCGGTGTGGCAAGACGCGCCGGCCTGGACCGGCCGGCTGCTCACCGACCGCGCCCACGGCTGGGGGTGGACCCCGAGCGTGGGTCTCCCTGAGGCACTAGCCGAGATCGTCGCCGGGTTGGGTGTCAGGGCCTGAGGGCCTGCTGCGCACTGAGTGCCTACAGCAGCTCGCTGACCGCGGCGCGAAACAGCCGGACTCGCCGGCGAAGCAAGCCCCGACGGGGTCCGTAGAGGACGAGCTCGATCCGTCCCGCTGACAGTTCGGCCCCGTCCGGATACGCGATCTGCAGCGAGTCGAGGTCGTAGTAACGAAGCGTACGGGCGGCGGCCCGCGCACGCTCAAATGGTCCGGAGAGTCCCGCCGCCCCGGTCACGGGTGAGCGCAGGGTGAGCATCTCGGCGTCGCCACCCCAATGCTCGAAGACGACGTCCGGGCCGGATCCTCCGCCGCCACTGCTGGCCACGCGCGACCCGAACCCCGGCTCGGTCACCGTCACGCGGTACTGATCGGCTGCTGCGGAGCACTGGCCGCGCCCGGCGCGAACGCTCTCAGCCCCAGAGAGCCGGCCGCACGCCACGGCCGCAAGCGCGACGACCACACGATCCTGCTGCGCCCTCGCCGACATGACGAGCACGATATCTCCGGCGCTTGCTGAGACGATCGGTCCGCGGCGCCTGCCGCGACACCTCGGTCAGCGGCCCTTACCGGGGCAGCTGGCCCCCGCGCTTGGCTTCGAGCTTGCGACGCTCACGCCGCGCGCCGTGGATCTGGCCGACCGCATAGCCACCGCCGAGCGCGATGATGGCCGGGACGCACGCGAGTACGAGCACGCTGACCGCGGCGATGACCTTCAGGACGACGATCACCGCGATGACCGCCGCAACCACGACGAGGACTGCCTTCATGGTGCTGACTATATGACCCCTGGCGCAAGCGGCAGCCGTCAATCCGCGGCCCGCTCGCGCGCCGTCAGTCGGGGTACTCGTCCGTGCGCCAGAGCCGTTGTGGATCCGCCGCCACGATGAGTACCGGCCGATCACAGATCCGGACGTCCGCAGATGACGCCGCTCCTGGGCCGTTCACAGGTCGGCGACCGCGGGCGCCACGTCAGTCCCGAGCAGTTCGATACCCCGCAGCAGATCGCTGTGTGACAGCCGGGGGTTGGTCATCTGCAGTGAGATCCGGTCCACGCCCCCGAGCTGCTCGGACACGCGCCGCAGCTTGGTGGCGAGCGTGTCCGGGTCGCCCATGAAGAAGGCGCCGTCAGGACCGCTGGTGGCGTCGAACTGGCCCCGTGTCGGCGGCGGGAAGCCGCGCTCGCGAGAGACCGTGGCGAACATCTGGTGCCAGCCCGGATAGATGATGTCGGCGGCGGCACGGACGCTCTCGCCGACGTAGCCGAACACGTGCAGGCCCACCTTCAGCGTCTCCGGCCCGTGGCCGGCCTGCTTCCCGGCCCGGCGGTAGAGGTCGACCAGCGGGGCAAACCGGCGCGGCTCGCCGCCGATGATCGCGACCATCAGCGGCAGCCCCAGCAGGCCGGCGCGCACGAAGGACTCCGGCGTGCCTCCGACCCCGATCCAGATCGGCAGCGGATCCTGCGTCGGACGTGGATAGACGCCCTGCCCGTTCAGTGGTGGTCGATGGCGCCCGGACCAGGTGACCTGGGTCGAGTCCCGGATCTTCAACAGCAGGTCGAGCTTTTCCTCAAACAATGAGTCGTAGTCGGCGAGGTCCAGTCCGAACAGCGGGAACGCCTCGGTGAACGAGCCGCGTCCGACGATCAGGTCGACGCGGCCCTTGGCGACCAGGTCAAGCGTGGCGAACTGCTGAAAGACCCGCACCGGGTCGGCGGCGCTCAGCACTGTCACTGCGCTCCCGAGCCGGATCCTCGACGTCCGGGCCGCCGCCGCAGCCAGCAGCACCGGGGGCGCGGAGTCGTAGTACTCCTCGCGATGGTGCTCGCCGATGCCGAATGAGTACAGCCCGCAGGCGTCTGCCAGCGCGATCTCCTCCAGCAGATGCTCGATTCGCTCCTCGGGGCCGACCAAGTGGCCGGTCTCCGGATCGGTCACGGCCGAGACGAAACTATCGATGCCGACGTGCACGGCGGACCTCCAGGGGGGACGGGCGGGCGTGTACGACGATGACGCCCGAGAGGCGGTCACCGAGCGTCTGACCGCGCGGGGATAGTCTCGCCGACAGGGGCATGACAAGGCTCAGAGCGATCGCTTTGGCCAGCGATGGCGCGCAGCTGACCGCATCGCGGCGCGCGGCACGTTCGAGCTCATTCTCATCTGCGTGTGGATGCTCGAAAGAGGCCGCGCGTATCTCCTGCAGATGGCGGTGGGTCTCGGCGCTGCGCTCTCTGAGTGACCGCCCGAACGCGAGACGCTCGACCCGTTGGTAGCCGATGTCGATGAGCTGGCGGGCGATGGCGCTGCGCAGCGAGACCGGTCCGCCGGTGCGCGCGTCGACCTTCTGGATGCCGACCAGACGCTGGCCCGGGGTGCGCACGTTCCGCAGCAGCACGGCCGCCAGCCGCCACCCCCAGGTCACCCCCGTCACACGCCTCATGATCAGCTCTCGATCCTCCCACCAGGGATCTGGTCGCCGATCGTCACGACCCGCCCGCGACAGCCATATTGCCCCCACCGCCCCGATGGGAACGAGCACGAGCCCGAGGTCGACTCCCTCAGCCAGCGCGCGAGTCCTCAGAGAGACGCCGACCAGGGAACGCACGGTGTCAGTCTGGCACCGTTGACCCGTCGACGGCGGGGGTGCCGGCCGCCGCGCCGCGCGCGCTTCCCTCAGTTGGCCCACCGGTCGCCTCGTGGTGGGCAACCGCGGTCGGCAGTTCGCTGCCCAGGGTGCTGGGGTATCGGGGATCGTGGAAGAGCTTGGCGGTCAGGGTGTTGGTCGTGCGGAAGGCGGCGAAGATGAGGGCGGCCAGCAGCGCGCCGGCCAACGGCCCGGCGAAGTAGACCCAGAGGTGCGCGAGCTCGGGGGCCAGGATCGCCGGAGCGAGACTGCGGGCGGGGTTGAGGCTGGTCCCCGAGTAGGGAGCTCCCTGCCAGACGAGCGTGGCGACCAGCAGCCAGTTCCCCAACGGGGTCCAGCGCGCGGTGCGTTTGCTGGAGGTGAAGAAGAAGATCATCAGGACCAGGCTCGCGGTCATCACCATCTCCAGCCCCGCCGCCTCCAGGGCGGTGAAACCGCCTCCCGGTTGGGTCGCCCCCAGGTGCACGGCCTGAGCGGTGTGACCCCAGGCCAGATGCAGCAGCGCGACCGACGCCAGCGCGCCCAGGAACTGGGCGGCGGCGTAGCCGGCGAGATCGTGGGGGTGGACCTTGCGCTGCGTCCAGAACGCGAGGGTCACGGCGGGGTTGAGGTGAGCGCCACTGCGTCGCCCGATTGGGCTCAACGCGACCAGGCTCCCGGTGCCGGCGAACAGCAGACCGGTGAGCAGCAGGCGTGCGCCGTGACCGGCGAGGTGCGGGGCGACCGGGCTGGAGGGGCCGAAGTCCAGATACACCGCGGAGAGCCCACCGGCGAGCAGGATCCCGGTGCCCAGGAATTCACACCCCCACGGGATCCAGTGCCAGCCGCCTTCGGCGCCTCTGCGTGGCACCGATGCGGTCCGCTTGCCGGCTCGCCCGAACACGGGTTGGCGCCGGGTGGACGCGGTGTCGGGACTGCGCCGGGGACGGCCACGCGGGGCTGGCACGAGGTCGCGGATCTAACCGCTCATAGTCCGACGCTGCCCTGCATGATCCCGCCGTCGACGACGACCGTGGTGGAGGTCATGTACCCGGCCTTGCCGGAGGCGAGGAATACGACCACGTCGGCGATCTCGCTTGACTGCGCCATCCGCCCGAGCGGGATCGCCTTGTCGAGCGCCTGCATCTTGGCGGGGTCACTCTCGGTCGAGGCATTGATGGGCGTCGCGACCGCGCCGGGGGCCACGTTGACCACGCGGATGTCATGTTCGCCCAGCTCGACGCCTGCGGTTCGGGTCAGCATCCGGATGCCGCCCTTGGACACGCAGTAGGCGATGTTCCCGGGCATCGGCCAGTCCTCGTGGACCGAGGAGATGTTGATGACCAGCCCGCCGCCGCCCTGGGTGATGAACTGTTTGGCGGCGGCCTGGGTGCCGAAGAACGCGCTCTTCATGTTGATCGCCATGACCTTGTCGAAGTCGGCCTCGGTGGTGTCCAGCAGGGAGGTCCGCGTCTCGATCCCGGCGTTGTTGATCAGCACGTCCAGCCGGCCGTAGGCGTCGACGGCCGTCTCGATCATCTTCGCCAGATCAGCGGCCTGAGAGACGTCGGCCTGAACCCCGACCGCGTGTCCGCCGGCGGCCTCGACCTTCTCGATCAACGAGGTCGTCTCCTCGGGGTGGGCGACGTAGTCGATCACGACGTTCGCTCCCTCGGCGGCCGCGGCGACCACGATCGCCTCTCCGATACCGCTGTTGCCGCCGGTGACCACGATCGATTTTCCTGACAGCAGCATCTGCGCTCCCGACCTCGAGGTTCGTTTCAGTCCTTGGCGGGGACGGTACCGGTGCGGCCAAGCGCCGAGACCGTCGCGGATGTCCATGTCAGACTGCGCCGATGGCGCGCATCGAGGATTACGCCGTGATCGGAGATCTCCAGTCCGCCGCCCTGGTCAGCAACGCCGGTTCGATCGACTGGCTGTGTCTTCCCAAGTTCGACTCCCCGGCCTGCTTCGCCGCGCTCCTGGACACCCCCGACGCCGGTCATTGGCAGCTCGCGCCCGCCGCCGGCGGCACCTGCACCAGCCGCCGCTACGTCAAGGACACCCTGATCCTGCAGTCCGACTGGAGGACTCCGGAGGGCACGGTGCGGGTCACCGATTTCATGCCGCCCCGCGGGCACGCTCCCGACGTGGTGCGGATCGTCGAGGGGATCAGCGGCGCCGTCCCCGTGCGCTCGAGCCTGCGACTGCGGTTTGACTACGGCCGGGTCGTTCCGTGGGTGCGCCACCACGCGGATCAGATGATCGCGATCGCGGGGCCCGACTCCGTGCGCCTGCGCACCCCGGCGCCGACCGAGGGCCACGAATGGGCAACCGTCTCCGAGTTCACGGTTCGGGCCGGGGATCGGGTGCCGTTTGTCCTGACCTGGCATCCCAGCTATCAGCCGTCGCCCCGGATCGTCGACCCGGAGAAGGCCCTCGCCGACACTCAGAGCTTCTGGACGGGCTGGGTGAGCAGCGGCACCCCGATCACCGGGCCCTACCGCGACGCCGTCGTCCGGTCGTTGCTCACTCTCAAGACGCTGACCTATGACCCGACCGGCGGCATCGTGGCCGCCGTCACCACGTCGCTGCCCGAGCAGCTCGGCGGCCCGCGCAACTGGGACTATCGCTACTGCTGGTTGCGTGACTCGACCTCGACGTTGCAGGCGCTGCTGGCCGCCGGCTACCACAAGGAGGCCAAGGCGTGGCGCGAATGGCTGCTGCGTGCGGTCGCGGGAGATCCTGCGGATCTGCAGATCATGTACGCCCTGGACGGCACCCGGCGCCTGCCCGAAGCCGAGCTGCCGTGGCTGGCCGGGTATGAGAACTCCACACCGGTCCGGATCGGCAACGCGGCCTCCGATCAGCTCCAGCTCGATGTCTGGGGCGAAACCCTGGACGGACTGTCACTGGCGCGCAACGCCGGCATCAGCCCCCACGATGACGCCTGGGACCTGCAGCTCGCGTTGATGAATCATCTGGAGGGCAACTGGGACCAGCCCGACAACGGACTGTGGGAGATGCGGGGCGATCGCCGGCACTTCACCCATTCCAAGGTCATGGCCTGGGTCGGGACCGACCGCATGGTCAAGGCGATTCGCGCCCATCGAGACCTGCCGGGGCCCGCCGATCGGTGGGAGCGGCTGCGCGACACGATCCACGCCGACGTCCTGGCCCACGGCTACGACGCGGATCGTCAGACCTTCACGCAGTCCTACGGCTCCCCGGGCCTGGACGCCAGCCTGCTGCTGATCCCCCGGGTCGGATTCCTGGCGCCCACCGACCCCCGCGTCACCGGCACGATCGCCGCCATCCAGAAGAACCTCACCGAAGACGGTTTCGTCAAGCGCTACGAGACGACCGATTCCGACGACGGCCTGCCCGGGGGAGAGGGCCTGTTTCTCGCCTGCTCGTTCTGGCTGGTCGACGCTCTGCACCTCGCCGGCCAGCACACGGACGCCACGCAGCTGTTCACCCGCCTGCTCGCGCTGCGCAACGACGTCGGGCTGCTCAGCGAGGAATGGGATCCCACTGCGGGACGACAGTTGGGCAACACACCGCAGGCGTTCAGCCATTTCCCGCTCGTCACCAGCGCCCTGCTGTTGCAGGCTGGTGAGACGACGACCAGCGACGAGCCCAACGCGGGATCCTGACCCGAACTCACCGCTCAGCCCCGGCCGCCACCTGTGCGCCAGATCGCGCTCGTGAACGTCCGCCGGGACGGGCCGAACGGGTCGCTGTCGGGCCGGTTGCCCATCGAGGCCGAGCGGTCCTTGATCCGCCACTCGCCGGTGTCGCTATGAACGATCGTGTCCATGTAGTCACCGCTGGTGACGGTGCCGTCGGCGCGAACCGTGAAGAACTTGCTCCACGACCGCACGACGCCGGGAGCGACCGCCACCAGCACCGCGTCGGTGCACTGGTGAGGAAACAGCGGCACCGGTCGAGCGGCAACCATCTCGGCAAACCCGGCGACCATCTGGCTGAGGGGTATCCCAGGCGCATCGGAGCCGCTGCCGAACGTGGCATCGGCGGTGAACACCTCGTCGGCTCGGTCCCAGTCCGCGTTGTCGACGACCTGTACGTAGCGAGCCAGCACCGTCGTGATGTCCTCGCGGTCCTGGGCGGTCAGGGTCGGCCGATTCATGCGCCCGCCGCCTGCCAGCGTTGCACCGAGGCGTGCTCGGGCTTGGGAGCTCCACCCGCGCCCCGCGGGATGATCTCGCGGCTCACGAGCTTCGCGGCGCCGTCGTGTGCGCGCAGCAGGTCCAGGTAGTCACCGACGCGTGCCCGGTAGTCCCACGTCACGAGCACGTACCGGCTCCACGCGCGGACCAGCCCGGGCGACGGTGTCGCCTCGGCCAGCGTGTTGACCACGTGATGCGCCGGCAGGTGCTCTCCCGCCAGCTGCTCATAGTGCCGCGCGCCGTCAGGGCCTTCGAACCGGCCCACCGGGGTGCTCAGCACGAAGTCGTCCTCAAGCACCTCGCTGAGCTGGTCCCATTCGCCGTTGTCGACGAAGTGGTCATACAGCCCAAGCGCCTGGTGTACGGCATGCACGGTCTCGAGCTCGATTGAGCGGGGCACGCTGCTCCTATCCGGCGGCGACGTTTCCGCACTGAGCTTATCGGCTAAGTCATGAATCTCGCAGGTCTACCCGCAGCGGAAGGGCTGGTCGGCGGCCGCGTAAGGTTGCGACGGGTGAAGAGGGCGATCGTGTCGGCCGCAGTGGCCGGTGGGGTGCTGGTGGCCGGCTGTGCAAGCTCGTCGCACCGGCCCACCGCGAGCACGTGCGGCCCGCCCTACGTCGCGCGTATCGGCCATCGCACGGTTGTTTCCAATACGTGCGCGGGTGTGATCCCGGGTCGCGCGATGCGCTTCACCGTCGCGGTCGGAGATCGCTTCGAGATCGAGGTCGGACATGAGGCGAGTGGCGCTCTGGACTTCCCGGTCCCGGCGCCCGTCGGGTCGGAGGTCAGGCGCGTGTCGCGTCACGGTGCGACGGTCACCTATCAGGCGCGTCGGACCGGCACCACGAGACTGGTCGCGCGTCACACCAGGTACTGCGCCCGACCTGACCGAGGGACCGATTCGTGCACCGTCGCGATCGTTCGCAGCGCGGGAGCTCGGCGGTCGTCTACACCGCTTGCCGGCGGCGAAAGTGCTCGAGGATGAGCACGCTGATCAGGGCCACGTACACGCACCACAGCGACGTCAGCTCGTCCACTCGGATGATCGCGGCGGCGATGACTCCCACCAGGCTGACGATTCCAAACCAGCGCAGGTGGCGGCGGCTTGACATGAGCGCCGGGCCGCAGGTCACTGCGACGTAGAGCACGCCGATCAGAAGATCGTTGGGCGTGTGGGTGGTGTAGTCGATACAGCGGGCCTGCTCCTGGGCTCCCACCGGGTAGGCGGTCACCTGCCAGAACAGGTAGGCGCCCAGCAGGAGGCCAACGCCGACAAGGGGCCACATCCACCGCGCCCGCCGGCGGTCGGGCTCCAGCAACGTGAAGCCCAAGGGCACCAGCGCCGGCAGGACCGCGTGGGCGAACACGATGTACGTGTGCTTCGCGGCGTCGCCCAACCCGGACGAGACCTCGCCGCGGAGGCCAAGCCAGACGAACCCCTCCACCAGCTGGTGCAATCCAAAGAGCAGCGGCAGCGTGCCGACGATCAGCTCGCGTCGTCCGCGCACACGGCGCAGCGTCTCGACCCCGATTCCCGTGACCACGGCCCCCGCGGTGAAGTCAGCCTGCGGTGAGAAGCACACGGGCCAGTGAGCCTAACCCGACCTCGCCGCAAGCGGCTCTCGCCAGCCGCTGGAGATCCGACGCTCCCGGGCGATACTGTCGCCGGATGGCTGACCACCGTCGTGACATGTGAGCGACGGACGCCGCTTGCGCGCGCGCTGACGCTCCGCCTCGCGCTGCGCCCGCCCTACGACCCGGCGCGCATGCTCGCCTGGCTGGCCGCGCGTGCCGTGCCGGGCGTCGAGACGGTCGAGCGGGGCGCCTACCGGCGCGTGCTGGCGCTGCCAAGCGGTCACGCTGTCGTCGAGTTGCGCCTGCACGCCGACCACGTCGACGCGACGATGGACCTGGCCGATGTCGCAGACCTCCCGACGGCGCTGGCGCGCTGCCGGCGCCTGCTTGACCTCGACGCCGACCCGGTCGCGATCGCCGAGGTCCTCACCGGCGACCCGGCGCTCGGCCCGCGAGTCGCCGTCGACCCCGGGTTGCGCGTGCCCGGCAGTGTCGACCCGCAGGAGACGGCGTTCAAGGCGGTGCTCGGCCAGCAGATCTCCGTGGCCGCGGCGCGCACCCACGCCGCACGGCTCGTCGCCTTGGCCGGCTCGCCGTTGCACACCCCCACCGGCGCGCTGACGCACGCATTCCCGACGGCCGGGCAGATCGCCCGCGCCGACCTCGACGCGCTGGGCATGCCCGACGCGCGCCGCCGCACGCTCGGCGAGCTGGCTCGCCGTCTGGCCGACGGGCGCGTCGTGCTGGACCCCGGCGCGGATCGCGCCGCCACCCGCGAGGCGCTGCTGGCCACGCCCGGAGTCGGCCCGTGGACAGCGGACTACGTGGCCCTGCGCGGGCTCGGCGACCCCGACGCCTTCCCGGCGACCGACCTCGTCCTCGTCCGCGTCGCCCGCGCGCTCGGCGTCGCGCAGACACCGCGAGAGCTGAAGACTGTCTCCGAGCGCTGGCGTCCGTGGCGCGCCTACGCCGCCCATCACCTCTGGAGTGCCGCATGACCCCGAGCACCGTCGCCCGCCTCGTCGACTCGCCGGTCGGCCCGCTGACCCTCACCGCCTCCGACGCCGGCCTGCGCGGCCTGTGGTTCGGCGCTCGCCGCGACATCGGACTGGGCGAGCACCCCGTGCTCGACGACGCCGCCGCGCAGCTGCGCGCCTACTTCGCCGGCCAGCGACGCGCCTTCGACCTGCCGCTTGACCTCGCCGGCGCCGGCACCGAGTTCCAGGTCGCTGCCTGGCTCGCGCTCGTCGAGATTCCCTACGGCGAGACCGTCTCCTACGGCGAGCAGGCGCGCCGCCTCGGCCGGCCGGCCGCGGTGCGCGCGGTCGGCGCGGCCAACGGCCGCAATCCCATCGCCATCGTCTTGCCGTGTCACCGCCTCGTGGGAGCGGACGGTTCGCTCACGGGCTTCGGCGGCGGCCTGGCGGCCAAGCGCACGCTGCTCGACCTCGAACGGGGTGAGCTGCCGCGCGGCCTTTAGTGGTGCGCCTTGCCTGCGGAATGGGGGTTGGGGGTGTTGCTCGGCTGGACCTTCATCAGTGCGGGCGAGAAGCAGCTGGGCAGCGGGCCTTTCATCCCGCCGATCCCGAGTCCGATCGAGCCGTCGGGCAGCTGCTCGGCGGCGAGGTAGCCACGCACGCCAGCGGGCTCGTCGTTGCCTGGCCCGATGGTGATCGTCCGGCTCAGATCCGCACCGGGGCCGGGGCCGGACAGGACCGGCGTCGTGAACGGACAGTTCCGGGTGACGGGGACCACGGTCTCGTTGATGCCCAGCTGCGTCAGGCGCGCGTTGAGCGCGGGAATGCCCGCCGTCAGGTTGCTCAGCGTGATCGTGATGCTCCCGTCGGCGTTCTGGGTCAGCGCGTACGCCGGCGGCGTGCCGGTCGTCGCCCCGATCACGAACACAACCGCCGCGGCGATCGCCGCGAGGGCGGTCGCGCTGACGGCTGCGAGGCGGAGGGGGCGACGCCGTGGCCGCGGGGACGTGCGGGCGTGCGAGAGCTCGCGACGTATGGCGCGCTCATAGTCGGCGCCGAAGCGCACCAGGCTGGGTGGGATCTGATCGGTCATGCGTCCTCCTGGGGGATGCTGTGGGCAAGGCGACGGAGCGCCCGCGACACCCGTAGCCGCGCGGCGGTCGGTCGGATATCGAGCTGCTCGGCCACCTCGTCGTAGGCGAGCTCGTCGATCACGCGCAGCTGCAGCGCCTCGCGCTCGCCCGGGGGCAGCGCGTTGAGTTGCCGCTCAAGCGTCACGCGTGGCGAGAGGCGGTCCTCCACCTCGGTGAACCCGTCCTCCGTGGCCAGGTCCAGCGGCAGTCCGAGCCGCTCGCGAGCCCGTGTCTCGACGCGATCCTGGCGCACCGTCTCCCGCAGCACGTTGCGGGCGATCCCCAGCAGCCACGGCAGCGCGGACCCTCCGTGATCGTCGCGGAACCGTCCGCGGATGAGAAACGCTCGCGCGAACGTCTCCGCGGTCAGGTCGCTCGCCGCCCACGCGATTCGTCGAGACAGCCACGCATGAACGTCTGCGACGTGTCGGGTGTAGAGCTCGGAGAAACCTGCGGCATCGGGCCGCGAGACGGCGATCAGCTCCGCGTCGCTGCGTCTCCGCCGAGAAGGTCGCGTCGGCTGCATCACATCGATATGACGCTCAACCGTGATTTCGTATCACCACGCCGCGGCCGAGGCGCCCGGTCGGCTTCTGCGTGGCGCCGGTGTGATCGCGGAGTTACTCGTCGGCGCCGGTCACGTGGAACTCAACGCGGTAGACGAGCGTGTCGTCGTCGATCGGTCCGGCGTGCGCGGCGCGTCGGCGCAGCGTCTCTCGGTCCTGCTCGCCAGCGCGTCGGACATCCTCCTCGGTCACCGCCGCGAACGGGACAAGCTCGATGGCGTCGACCTCGATCTCACCGGGTCCGACCCGGTAGCGGCCCTCTGACTTGACCTTTGGCCGCTTCCACAGACGGACCGAGAGCGTGATGTCTCCCGCCAGCACATCGTCGCGCAGCTCACGGCTGAACTCCACATCCAGGACGGTAGCCGTGACCACCAGCGCGGTGCGCTCACCGTCCCAATGAGCGGTTCGACCGGCCGGCGCGCTTCAATCTGGCTTTGGGAAACGATGAAACGGGGGATGTTGTGCCGCTGACACAGACGCAGTTGGTTGCCGCGGTCGCCGATCGTGCGCAGCTGAGCAAGAGCGACGCCAAGCGGGCGTTGGTCGCGCTGGACGAGGTCGTGCTCGAGGAGCTGGGGAACGCGCAGAAGGTGCGGGTCGGTGGATGGGTCCAGTTGACGGTCCGCGTCAAGCCGGCCCAGAAGAAGCGCAAAGGACGCAATCCGGCCACCGGTGAGGAGATCGACATCGCGGCGAAACCCGCGAGTGTGGACCTCAAGGCGCGCCCGCTGGCGAAGGCCAAGGCAGCGCTGCCCTCGGTGCAGAAAGCGCGGCGGCGTCTGGCCGCGTAGTCGGCGTGCATCCGTTCCGTCAGGCCGTCGAGGCGCACGATCTCGACGCGTTCCCGGGACTGCTCGCCGAGGACGTGACCTTCCTCAGCCCGGTCGCCTTTCAGCCCTACCGTGGCCGGACGCTTGTCGCTGCGATCCTGCGCGGTGCCGACCGGGCGTTTGAGGACTTTCGATACATCCGGGAGATCAACAGCCCTGACGGGCGTGACCACACCCTGGTGTTCACGGCACGAGTCGGTGATCGCGCGATCCACGGGTGCGATCTGCTGCACCACGACGACCACGGGCTGATCGGCGAGTTCTGCGTCATGGTGCGACCGCTCTCGGCCGCCAACGCGCTCGCCGAGGAGATGGCCAGGCAGTTCGAGATCATCGCCCGAGAAGTGCAGAGCCAGGCTCCGAGTTAAGCAGCGGGAGCGTCGAAGCGCTGCAGGCCGATCGCGGCGAGCAACTGCAAAGCCTTGGGCTGACGGCGACCCGTGGTGACTGCTGCAAGCGGCGTCACGCGGTCTTCAGCGCCTTGATGCCGGACCAGCCGGTGAGTGCGAGTACCGCAGTGCCAAGGCCCTGGCCGCCGAGCACCTGAAGTGGCTCGTCCTGACCGAAGGCCGCGATCTCGTCAGGCGCGGTGAACGGGAGCTCGTCGCCCGTCGCGGTGCCTTGCTCTCGTTCGGTCGACTGAGCGAGCCGTTGCTGGAAGCGACTGACCTGTCGGGCGGATTCAGGTCCGCTGGCTTTGACCCGTTCCAGGAAAGCCATGACTGATTCGCGAAGTTGTGCCTGTCCACTGTCCACGGTTTCCTGGATGGCTGGATGGCGGATGAGGCGGTCGATGGCCTCCAACCGCAGATCCCGTTCAGGAAGGCCCTTGAACCCGGGGCGACGGGCGTAGGACGTCACGTCAAAGTCAAAGCCCCGGACGGCCGCGAACGCACTTCCGTCGCCCTCGGCCTCCATGACGATGCTTTCGACTCCGCATTCCTCATACCAGCTGTGGTTTTCGGCAAGTAGTGCGGACCCGAATCCGCGCCGGCGCCACTCCGGACGCCGAATCCGAAGTTTCGTATGGCCGACCACGAGAGCCGAGCCGCGAAGCCCAACCTCGCGCGCGGCGGTACCGACGATCTCATCGGTTTCATCGGTGACGACCCATAAGTGGATCAGTCGGCTTGGCCGATCTGGCCACTGCAGCTCGCGACCCAGGAACTCGGACATCTTCTGCCGTGCTTCCGCGATCTGGGCGCTGATATCTCGTTCCTCGAAGTGCAGCCCAGCGAACGCGAACCCCAGGTAGCGTTGCAGCAGTCGATCACGCACGGACCCAAGTCTGTGATCTTGATCGATCACGAGATGCAGTCGTCGTTCGCGGGACGCATCCGCGCATGATCGCCGCTCGGCGCGCGGTTGGCGTCAGGGCGCTCACCTCGCAGGATGACCGGACCGGCGACCGTTCACCCGGCGGGAGGATGACGGACGGGGGTGACGCGGGGATGCTGCCGGGGCTACCCACGACGAGAGGATGTGTGATGAAACGCCCAACGACCAGTGTCCTGGCCGCCGGACTGGCCTGCGGCCTGCTCTGCACCGCGGCCGCGTCGGCCGCGTCAGGCCCGCCGCCGCCGCCGAAGTCGCCCACTGGCAAGACGGTCACGCAGGTCGCCGTCGGGGGCGGCCTTGCCACGCCCACCTCGTTTGCCTTCGGCGATGGACAGGTCTTCGAGGGCGATGGAGGAGCGGAGACGAGCAAGCTGCCCAACGGCGGTGTCTTCGTGCTCAGGAACGGGACAGGTGAAAAGCTCGCCGGCTCGCCCGGTTACGTGTCCGGTCTGGCCTGGCACCAAGGCTCGCTCTACGTCGCCGCCGGCTCGATCACGGGCAAGACAACGGCGACATGGACAATCCAGAAGTGGAGCGGGTGGAACGGAACCGGATTCACCTCGCAGAAGGTGATCTACACGCCACCCAAGAAGTTCCAGGGATTCGACGGCATCGCCTTCGGGCCGGACGGGCGACTGTACGTCGGGGTCGCTGTCCAGGGGACCAACGACAACGATCACGGCCCGGCCAGCACCTCGCCGTACCTGTACAGCATCCTGACGATGAAGGACAACGGCAAAGGTCTGAAGGTGTTCGCGACCGGCATCCGACAGCCCTGGCAGATGGCGTTCGCTCCGGGCTCCAACAGCCCGTTCGTCTCCGACCTCGGACAGGACAAGCCGAGCAAGTTGAACCCGCCGGACTTCGTGCTCAGGGTCCATCAGGGCGACAACTACGGCTTCCCGCAGTGCACGCAGCTGGTGGTCAAGAAGTGCCAGGGTGACACGAAGCCGTTCAAGGTGTTCGCTGCCCACTCAGACATCATGGGGATGGCGATCATCGGAGACAGGCTGTACATGAGCTCGTTCACGGGACTGCATTCCACCGCGAAGAGCCAGGGCGGCGAGGTCCTGTCGATGCCCCTGACCGGCGGCAAGGTCAGTCCGGTCCTCACCGGTTTCGTCGCCCCGACCGTCGGCCTCGGGGCCAACGGAGACACGCTGTACGTCGGTGAGCTGACCGGGCAGGTCTTCTCGGTCTCACCCTGAGCCGGAGGCGCCGCGCCGACCGCGAGGACATCAAGCGCGCCTCGCGGTCGGCCGCGGTTGGGGCCAGCTACGTCAAGCGGTCGAGCACGACGCCTGCGACCAGCAGCAGGCTGAACCACAGATGCGCTCGGCCGGTGGACGGCGTGAGCGGCAGCAGCGCCGGGTCGCCGGCTCGGCGGGCCGAGAGCGCGAGGCGGGCGCACCTGACGAGTGCCGGGGCGGCGAGCAGCGGCAGCAGGATCCACGGCCCGAACAGCCCGCTGGCCCACAGCGCCACCTGCGCCAGGAGGGTCGCGGCGAGCAGGCCCAGGTACAGCGCGCGGGCGGATCTGAACCCGATCCGCACCGCGACGGTCCGGGCGCCGGCCGCGGTGTCGACGACGAGGTCGGTGAGGTTGTTCGCGGCGAGCACTCCGGCGATGAGCAGCCCCGGACCGAATCCGATCCAGAACCCCGCGGCGGCAAACGTGCGGCCCGTCACCGCGGTGAACGTCCCGAGCGTGATCAGCGGGCCCATGAGCATCACGATCGCCGCCTCCCCAAGACCGAGGTACTTGTAGGGCAGGGGCCCCGCGGTGTACAGCAGACCCCCGAGCAATCCCACCCAGCCGATCACCAGCAGCCCGG